>JARROL010000138.1:0-6961 GCA_037383965.1 Desulfobacterales bacterium
GCGATCAGTATCGGACCCGGTTGACCCACACGCTCGAAGTGGCGCAGATGGCGCGCAACATTGCGCGGGCCCTCAGACTCAACGAGGATCTGGCCGAAGCGATTGCCCTTGGGCACGATCTAGGTCACACGCCCTTCGGGCACGGCGGTGAAACGGCGCTGAAAGAAGTCTATTCCGAACATTTTACGCACAAAGCCCAGAGCCTGCGGGTGGTTGACGTGCTGGAGCGCAACGGTGAGGGACTGAACCTCTCTTATGAAGTCCGCGATGGCATTCTCAAACATTCCAAGGGATACGGTAAGATCATCCCCGATGATCCGGGCGAACTGGCGGTCACGGTCGAGGGTCGCATTGTGAGAATCGCCGATATCATGGCCTATTTGAACCACGACCTGGAGGACGCCATCCGCAGCGGCGTCATTCTGGAAGAGCAGGTGCCGCAGGAATGCGGCCAAGTCATCGGCTGCAACCATCCCGAAAGGGCCACGACCATGATCAGGGACCTGGTTTACAATAGCCAAGTCGTGGACGGCCGTTTCTGCCTGCGGATGAGCGACCGGGTCTCTGCCGCCATGACCAGCCTGCGCGAATTTCTCTATGAAAATGTTTACCGCTCACCGAAAGTTCACAACGAGTTCGTGAAGGCCAAAAAGATTCTGATCGAACTTTACGGCTATTTTCTGGAGCAGCCGAAACGGCTGGAGTTGGAAATGACCAAAATCGGTATGGGAAACTGCAACCATCTGGACCAGCCGCTCGAACGCCGGGTGTGCGATTTTGTCGCGAGTCTGACCGACAGCCATGCCATGGATCTCTACGAGCGCATATTTTTTCCTTCACCCCTCTTGTTCGAGCCAAGTGACCGTGCCGCCTTCAACGCCTAAAGCCTACTCGACACCGGAGCGTTTCGGTCGGCATATAGTTCGGCTGGAACAGCTGTACGCGTCCATGGACCGGTCTTACAAAAACGCCGCCGACCATTACGGCTTTGCGTGCAACGGATGTGAAGACAACTGCTGCCTGACGTTGTTCCATCATCACACCCACATCGAGTTTTTTTATTTGAATAAAGGCTTCCGCGCCCTGGACCGGCAGCGGCAGGTTGCCATTGCCGAGAAGGCGCAAGCGGTTTGCAGTGCCGTGCGGTGGGTCGAAAAAAACGGCCCGCCTCTGCAGCAGATGTGTCCTCTCAATGTCGACAACCGCTGCAGCCTCTACGCGTTTCGACCGATGATCTGTCGGTTGCACGGTATCCCCAGTGAACTGCACCGGCCGGACGGCAAAACAACGCGTGCGCCGGGATGTGCTTCTTTTACGGATCGTTGCGGGCAGTTGACTTATGTCCAGTTCGACCGGACGCCTCTTTATCGGGATCTCGCCGGTATCGAACGGGCACTGAGGCGGGATATGCCCGATGCCGGAAAAATCAAAATGACCGTGGCGGAAATGATCCTGGCGTTTGAGTGTGAAACTTGAAACTGGAAACTCGAACTTGAAACTCAGAACCCGCAACCCGCAAACAGTGGCGGCATCTGCGCTCATCCGGGCAGAGGCGCCTACCTTAATGCCGTTCAATGACAACAGGTTTCTCGCGAGCGCTTGCGACGCGAACCTTTGAACCCATTACCGCTGGTTTATGAAATACATCGACGAAAAGGATTTGAACAATTTACCCGGTATTGAGCTGAAGTCCGGCGACAGTTTTGCCTTTCGTTGCCACCCGGGCATCGCTTGCTTCAACCGGTGCTGCCGTAACCTGAATCTTTTTTTATACCCTTACGATGTCATTCGGCTTAAGGCCGCCTTGGGGATCGATTCGGACCGGTTTTTAGACCAATATGTGGACGTGATTTTGCGGGACTTTAACTTTTTTCCAGACGTTCTGCTCCACATGGCCGACACTGCGGAACGCACCTGTCCATTTTTAACCGATACCGGCTGCTCCGTTTATCCGGACCGTCCCGACACTTGCCGAACATTTCCGGTCGAACAGGGATTACGCTACGATACCCGCTCCGGTAAAAACGAAGCCGTGCATTTTTTCAGACCCCCGGATTTTTGTCTTGGCCAACAGGCGGAAACGCTCTGGACTATCGATACCTGGTCACAAGATCAGGAGGCCGTCACCTACAACAAAATGACGACCCGCTGGGCTGAAATCAAGCAGCTTTTTCAAAGAGATCCCTGGGGCCGCGACGGACCCGAAGGCCCGAAAGCCAGGATGGCCTTCATGGCGGCTTACAACATCGACCGGTTTCGAGAATTTGTGTTCGCCAGCAGTTTTTTAAATCGTTACAAACTCAAGGCGGCTCTCGTAAAGAAAATCCGCAGTGATGATGCGGCTCTGCTGAAACTGGGATTTGACTGGATCAAACTGTTTGTCTGGGGAGTGCCTTCCAAGCAGATCCGGCCGCGATAGGGCAATGATAATATGACTATGCAAGGCCACAGGCAAATGGCGAAAGGCTAACGGTCCAAGATAAACCGGTTTGGTTCATCCCGCCTTTCTGCCTTTTGTCGTGCGTCTAAGGCCTCGACTAAAGGACCCCGGGAGGCATGGCTGCCACGCGATCGCCTCCCAGGACGTAGCCGCCATCCAACCGCAGGACGCTCCCCGTCATGAACGGGGCGTCCTTGACCATGAAGAGAACCGTCTTGACCACATCTGCGATGGTGCCTGTTCTGGCCATCAAAGTGTGGTCGATCAGGGCCTGCTTCTGATCGTCGGACAGCAGGCCCCAGCCGCGGGTGCCCCGGCCATGCCGGCTTTCAACGAAGCCGAGCATGAGTTCATTCACGCGGACCTCGGGAGCGCCTATGCGGGCCCAGGTTTCGGTCAACAGTGAGATGCCGCGATTGGCGGCCGCATAGCCTTCGTTGAAAAACGGACCCGCCGGTCCGGTGCGGCCGACGATGCCGGCGATAGAGGAAATGTTGATAACCACGCCGTTTCCGCTGGCCTTCAGGTGGGGCAAGGCTTCTTCGAAAACCCATCTTTTGGCCCTCAGGCAGGTCTCGATTTCGAGGTCCCATTGTTGCCGTACGTAGGGTCCATGAACGATGGGCCAGCCACCTCGCTCGATGTTGTTGATCAGGATATCGAGGTGACCGAAGTGATCGATGACCCGGCGGACGAGACCTTTTATCGCCTCGGTTTCGATCAGGTTCGTCCGGAGGATCAGGAAGGGTGATGACTGTTCGGCGAAAGTCTGCCGAAGATCCGGTAGGCTCTCTTCCCAATCGTAATAGTTAAGGGCGACACCGGCCCCTTGAGCGGCAAGGGCCAAGCCGACACCCTTGCCGATGCCCTTGATCGCGCCGAGCACCAAAGCAACTTTGCCGTCGAGTTCCATTTTATATGTTCCGCCGCGGTTGCGACTGATCCGGGGGGTGCAACCGAAAGGTGTGTCAACCTGCGCGGTTTCGGGTTTCCCCGAACACGAATTTTTTTACGCAGGCATGGGCAAGTCTCAACAGTTGGCTGTCATCGGATTCCAGCGGTGATAGATCAGCCGGATCGATGCCCCAGCGTTCAGCAACACTTTTCTGCGAGATCAGGTCCCGAAACGAATCGATGTCATACAGGGCCGTGTAAAACAGGCTCTCTGGCTCTGGAGCGAGCGGTCCGGGTATCAGGCGATTTTTAAGGCTGATCATTTCAAGAAAAAGATCGTTAAAGCGGTTGTAAGGCTCGAGCCCCTGGTCGCGCATCCATCCATGAGCCGTCCGTGCGGTTTTCTGACAGAAGCCGCGACAGTGAGGTTCTTGGATCAGGGCGAAGTGCTCGCGGGTTCGGCCACTGAGGTGGTTGCGGGACGTGCCGCGGGCAAGGGGATAGAGTCGGCAGGAGGCGGGCCGATCCGTATAAACCCGGCATCCCTCGGGGGTGACGAACGGGCATTTACGCTTGGTTCGGTTGTCGAATCTCAAAGAGACAACCGGCAGGCCGGTCTCCGGTCCGATGTGCCGGGCGGTGTGGGTCTTGAGAAATTGCCCCGAAGAGAGCCCCAACCTGTTTTTCAGCCGCAGGATGTCATAAGGGGACAATGCCTGGTTCAAATCGCGGCAGCATGCGTTGAAGCACGGCACCGCCGGCGAGCAGCCGAAGGAGAATGCCATGTCACCGGTCAAGGGTATGATTTTAGCGTCCATAACGATTTGCCGACCTTTTTTTCAGCTTCTTGTAGCACGGCCGGCAGGAATCGACAACCCGAAACCCGCAACCCGCAATCCGTAATGAATCTTCTGGTTTCGGTTGCGGCCGTCGGCTGAATCGTCGAACCGTTTCCATGAGGGCATTCTTCGCTTTTTGCACAAGATGTAGTGCTGTTTTATGCTCGGCCGACTATATATTGAAACATCATGCGGCGGTGTTTAAAGGCTTAATTATTTTGCCATTTGATTACTCGAAAGTTCTTGACAAGAAAAATGTTGGATGATAAACATTCTACTTTGCTGAGGCTATATATAATTGATATTATAAGATATATTTTGCTTGGGCACCATTTTTCCGCTACCGGCTCTTCCGGTTGAATCAAGAGCGAAAACGGTATTTACGCCGTGTAATAAAATTAAGACGCGCCAAAATGGCCCGAGAACTTTTGGCCGAATAGAAGAAGGGGGGTGTTAAGAACCGGGTTTTTTTAGGACAGAATATTGGCGGATGTTTCATGTTGGAAATTGATCCAAAAACAAACGAGGAGGTATAGTCAATGCCAAGTTTTGTAATTGATGAAAAATGTGACGGCTGCAAAGGCGGTGACAAAACTGCTTGTATGTACATTTGCCCCAACGATCTGATGGTGTTGGATCCGAATGCAATGAAAGCATACAATCAGGAGCCCGACCAATGCTGGGAGTGTTTCTCCTGCGTCAAGATCTGCCCCACCCAGGCAATCGAAGTTCGCGGTTATGCCGATTTCGTCCCGCTGGGAAGCAGTGTTATGCCGATGCTGGGCACCGAGGATGTCATGTGGACCTGCAAGTTCAGAAACGGCCTCATCAAACGCTTCAAGTTCCCCATCCGGACCACTGCGGAAGGTTCGGCCAATGCTTACAAGGAAATGAAAGGCAAGGATATCGAAAGCGGCCTGCTGGCCACACAGGAAGCAGACGGCTACGAGATTCCGAGACCCAAGGCAACCGTTTAGGTACGGGCTGACTTTTCAGATTCCATTCGCAAAATGACACATGAATCAATACCTATCCCTATTAAGGAGGATGAAATATGGCATTACCAAATAAACCTTTGGGTGAACTTAAGGCCGTGAAGGACCCTGAAGTCGATGAGCGCGAAGTTGATGTTCTGATCGTCGGCGGCGGTATGGCTGCCTGCGGCGCGGCATTTGAAGTCAAAAAGTGGATGGACGAGGGCCAGTCCGTTCTGCTGGTCGACAAGGCCGCCATGGAAAGAAGCGGCGCGGTTGCCCAGGGGCTTTCCGCCATCAACACCTTCATCGGCGAAAACTCACCGGACGACTACGTCCGTATGGTCCGCAACGACCTGATGGGCATCGTCCGCGAAGACTTGATCTTCGATCTTGGCTGTCACGTGGACGACTCGGTCCATCTTTTCGAGGAGTGGGGCCTGCCGATTTGGAAAAAAAGCGCAGAAGGCAAGAACCTGGACGGTAAAAAAGGCCAGTCCATGGGAACCCTGAAGGCCGGGGCCCAGCCGGTCCGCACCGGTAAATGGCAGATCATGATCAACGGCGAGTCCTACAAGAGAGTCGTGGCCGAAGCCGCCAAGCTGGCTCTGGGTGAAGACAACATTCTGGAGCGGGTCTTTATCGTCGAGCTGCTCCTGGACGCCAATAAGCCCAACCAGATCGCCGGTGCGGTCGGTTTCTCCGTCCGTGAAAACAAAGTTTTCATCATCAAATGCAAAACCATGGTGGTCGCCTGCGGCGGCGCGGTCAATATCTATCAGCCGCGTTCGATGGGTGAAGGCAAAGGCCGGGCCTGGTATCCGGTATGGAACTCCGGCTCTACCTACACCATGCTCATGCGGGTCGGTGCCGAGCTGTCGATGATGGAAAACCGGTTCACCCCGGCGCGTTTCAAAGATGGTTACGGTCCGGTGGGGGCCTGGTTCCTGCTGTTCAAGGCCAAGACGCTTAACGGCCTGGGCGAAAACTTCGCCGCCAGCGACGCCGCCAAGGCCGAGCTGCAAAAGTATGCGCCCTACGGAACCGCCGCCATCACCCCGACCTGTCTGCGGAACCACTTGATGCTCTTCGAGATGAAAGAGGGCCGTGGCCCGATCATCATGGACACGGTGACCGCACTGGCCGAGCTCGGGAAGACCCTGGACAAGAAAGAACTCAAGCACCTCGAATCCGAAGCTTGGGAAGACTTCCTCGACATGACCTGCGGCCAGGCCAACCTGTGGTGTGCCACCAACACCGAGCCGGAAAAGAAAAACTCCGAAGTCATGCCCACCGAGCCGTATCTGTTGGGCTCGCACTCGGGTTGCTGCGGTCTGTGGGTCTCGGGCCCGGACTATGACTGGGTGCCGGATGCTTACAAGATCAAGGCCGACAACGGCAAGGTCTACAATCGCATGACCACTGTCAACGGCCTGTTTACCGCCGGCGATGGTGTCGGTTGCTCCGGCCACAAGTTCTCTTCCGGCTCTCATGCCGAAGGACGGATTGCGGCCAAGCAGATGGTTCGCTACGCCAAGGATCACGCCGACTTCAAACCGACCCTGAAGCAGTCCAAGGAAGAACTTGTCGATCTGGTCTACAAACCGGTGCGGACCTTCCTGGAACACAGCAAGTACTCTACCGCCATCGACATCAACCCCAACTACCTCAAGCCCAACGGCATGATGTACCGGCTGATGAAGGCCACCCATGAATACGGCGGCGGGACAGCAACCTACTACCTGACCACCAGCAAGAACCTGGAAATCGTCATGGATCTGCTGGCCACCATGCGCGAAGATTGCGAGAAGCTG
>JARROL010000139.1:0-11581 GCA_037383965.1 Desulfobacterales bacterium
GATGAAAAGGGCCTGGCCAAATTCATGAACGTCGGCTCCCTCCTGCTCAAATCCAAGGGACATAAATGGCAAAATGTCAAAAAGCACTACGATGCGGTGGGCGTCAAGTACAAGGAGCTGGCCAATGATGAAATCCTGAAGATGGTGCCGGTTCTTGACCTGCACGAGTTCTGGCCGGTGAAACGTCCCGAGGACCCGGCCTTCTGGGAAGAGCCCACCAACATGCTCGAAGGCGGGCTGTTCTGTCCCGAAGGTGGTTACGTCAATGACCCGGCCCTGTCGGCCCACAACATCATGCGCTCCGCCGAGGCCAAGGGCGCCGAGTTCATCTTCAACGCCGAGGTGGTCAAGATCCGCGCCGCCGATGGCAAGGTTCAGGGTATCACCCTCTCCGACGGCACCGAAATCGATGCCCGTATTGTCGTCAACTGTGCCGGCCCCCATTCCTTCAAGATCAACCAGATGGCCCCGGGAGTCTGGGAGGGTTGCAATATAAAAACCAAGGCCCTGCGCCACGAGGTCATGTACTGCCCTTCGCCCGACGGCTATGATTACCCTGGCGACGGCTACCATCAAAGCGATGGCGACATCGGCTGCTACTATCGGCCGGAAGTGGGCAACCTGTTCCTCATCGGTTCCGAAGACCCGGAATGCGACCCACAGGAGTGGGTGGATCCGGACGAGTTTTACGCCGGCAGAGGTGGTCATGGTCGCGACAACCAGCTGACCGAAGAGCAGTGGAAAGCCCAATGTTATCGCCTGGGACGTCGCATCCCCACCCTGAAGGTGCCCAACCAGCCCAAGGGTGTCTGCGACCTCTACGACTGCTCCGACGACTGGATCCCGATCTACGACAAGTCCGACCTGGGCGGCTTCTATATGGCCGTAGGCACCAGCGGCAACCAGTACAAGAACGCCCCGGTAGTCGGCGCCATGATGGCTGAACTGATCGATGCCTGCGAAAAAGGTCTGGACCACGACAAGGAGCCCTTCCAGTTCAAAATGAAATACACTGGCCGGATCCTGGATGTGGGCTTCTTCTCCCGCAAGCGTGAAATCAACTACGACTCCAGCTTTTCCGTCAACGGATAGCGCCGGTGGCTTCCGCTTGTAATGTTGGGGTGTTTTGCCATTAAATCAAATCGGGTCTGCCGCGGCAGACCCTTTTGATTTACATCTTTCAACGACGAGGTGACGTGAACACCATGAACATTTACGTATGCGTCAAACATGTGCCGGATTCGGCGGCCATCATCACCATCGAGGGAAAGAACGGAATCAATGAGAACATCACTTTCCTGGTGAACCCCTACGACGAGCACGCCGTCACCGAAGCAGCTAAAATAAAGGCCGCGTGGGCAGGTGTCGAAGTGGTCGCCGTGTGCCTGGGAAAGCCGGCCGCCGAAAACACCTTGCGCTCGGCCATGGCCATGGGAGCGGACCGCAGCATATTGATCGAGACCGACCGGTCCCACGACAGCATCTTCACCTCCCACGCCCTGGCCGCTGCCATCAGGTCCGACGGCCAGCCGTGGATCATCTTCACCGGCAAGGAATCCATCGACAACGAGGGCATGCAGACCCAATTCCGCTTGGCCGCCAACCTGGGGCTGCCCGTTGCCACCAACGTGGTCAAGGTGGACGTGGACAACGGCAGCGTGCGGGTGGAAAGCGAACGGGAGGCGGGAACCATGGACGTCGTCCGAATGACCACCCCCTGCGTTATCGGTGCCGGCAAAGGGTTGAACATGCCCAATTACCCGACCATTCCGAACATCATGAAATCCCGCAAAAAATCGGTCAGGAAGATCGCCATGGCCGCACTGGCGATTGAAAAACCGGCAGCCGCCATGGAAATCGAAGAACTGGTGCCCGCCGTGGAGCAGCGCGCCCCCAAAGCGCTCACCGGCAGCGCTGCCGACATTGCCGCGCCGACATTGCCGCACAGATTGTTGACATCCTGAAAAACGAGGCCAAGGTAATTTGATCATGCAATCGATCGGACTGCTCATTGAATTCAAGGACGGCCTGGTCAAGAAGGCCAATTTCGGCATGGCGACTGCTGCCCGTGGAGAAAACCGGCACCTCATCGCCCTGGTCGTGGACGCATCGGCCGGCGAGGCCAAAGCGTCGCTGGAAGCTTACGGGGTAGCCCGCATCCTCAACATCAGCACCGGCAAACACGGCTGGGATCCCGCCATCCAGTCCGCCGCCGTGGTGGCCGCCATCGAGCAGTTTGAGATCACCAACCTGATCGGGCTCACCAGCCCCGCCGGCCGGGAATTGCTGCCACGCATCGCCTCCCGGCTGGAGGCACCGCTGATAATGGACTGCACCGAAATCGACCTGGACGGTCACCGGGCCAAAACCTCTCAGTATTCGGGGAAAACCATCGCCACCATCGCCCTGACCGGCCGTCATTTCATTTACGGCATCCGGGCCAATGTCTTCACCCCAAAGAAAGCACCGACGGAAGCCGAGATCATTGATTTCGCCTTCGAGGAGAATCGAGGCACCGGGTACCAAGTGCTCGAAACCCGCTGCGACGCAAGCGGCGCCCAGTACCTGGCCGAGTCGGACATCATCATCTCCGGCGGTCGGGGATTGAAGAGCGGTGAAAACTTTAACCTGCTCTTCGACTGTGCCAGAAAAATGAACGCCTCCGTGGGCGCCTCACGCGTTGCCGTGGACAACGCCTGGGTTCCCTATGCCATGCAGGTGGGCCAAACCGGCGTGAAGGTGAACCCCAAGGTCTACATCGCCGTCGGTATTTCCGGCTCCGTCCAGCACTTCGCCGGGATGAAAACCGCCAAAATGATCATTGCCATCAACTCCGATGCCAACGCCGCCATCATGGCCAACTGCGACTATTACGCCGTAGGCGATCTTTTTGAAATTCTTCCCGAACTCAAAAAACAGCTGGATGAACACCGGCAGGACTGAAAAAATCGCCGCCGATGCAATTACAACCCCTGCCTTCTGGTGTCTCAAATGGACACGCACCTATTGGAGGGTGAACCTCCTAAGGTGGATTGATCTGACACCTTTTTCACTCTATTGGGGTCCTTTTTCGGTCCAAAACCGATCCAAACGGCTTTTCAAATCGTCTTCGTTGCACGGTACCGCAGGACGCCACTCCGGAGGAAAAAGAGCATGGTAGCGCACCGTACCGAAGCGTTGATCGATCAGCAGGACAACCCCCCGATCGGATTCCGACCGAATGACCCGGCCGGCTGCCTGAAGGACCCGGTTGATGCCCGGGTACATGTAGGCAAACTCGAACCCCGCCCCGAGCGCCGTCTCGTAATAATCGCGGATCAGCTCCTTTTCCAGCGAAATGCCGGGCAGCCCTACTCCCACGATAACCGCCCCGCTTAGCCGTTCCCCGACGAGGTCGATGCCCTCACCGAAGATACCGCCCATGACGGCGAAACCGACCAGCGTCTCCGGGTTGTCACGTGAGAAACGGTCCAGAAAAGCGCTTCGGTCGGCCTCGGGCATACCGGGCGTCTGGAGGACCGTGTCCACCTCGGGACACGATTCTTTGAAGCCGTCGAAAACGAGGCGCATGTAGTCGTAGGACGGAAAAAAGAGAAGGTAATTGCCCTTTTTCCGGCGGATCGTGGCGGCGACGGCCCGGATCACATCCGGCGCTGTACCGGGGCGTTGTTTGAATTAGGTCGACACCCGATCCAAGTAACAGCCCGAGGTGTGCCGCCGCAAACGGCGAGGCAAAGTGGCGGTGGGCAGCCGACGGCTGACAGCCGAACATTTTTTTGAAGTAGGCCGCCGGCGTCATGGTAGCGGAGAAAAAAACCGCTGCCCGACACCGGCCGAGAGCGTCACCGAGCTGCCCGGACGGGTCGACGCAGAAAAGTTTGACCTTAAAGTCTGCCTCCTGTTTCTCGTAACAGGTGACGTAACTCGTATCATAGGCCTCGAAGACACGGATGAAGGCGATCACCGCAAAGTAGAGGTCGAGCAGCGCCTCGCGAAATACGGCCTTTTCGTTGCGACCGAGCCACTCCTCGGCCAATTGCGAAAATCTCCTCAGAGCAGGATAAAGATCATCCGGCGGTCTCTTGTCGGACCATGTTGGCGAACCTGCCGTGGCCGATTCTTTGAGTCGGAGCATCTGCGAGTTGACCCGCCCCATGCTTTTATAGAGCCGCGGGAGTTTGTCACGCACCTCGCGCCGCAGGTTCAGAAAGGGCTGTTTGAAAATCTCGGCCGAAAACATCTCGCGTGACCGGTCGACGAGATTGTGGGCCTCGTCGATCAAAAAGGTATAGTCCCCGGCGCCTTCTAAGAAGAATCGCCGCAGGTAGACTCTCGGATCGAACGCGTAGTTATAGTCGCAGATGATGCAGTCGGCGTAAACCGCGAGGGTGAGGGACAGCTCGAACGGGCACAGACGGTAGGCGCGGCCAACCTCTTCGATGAAAGCACGGTCCATGGCATCGCGGCTGAAAATCTCCGGCAGGGCTTCGCGCAGGCGGTCATAGTAGCCGCGCGCGAAGTCACAGCCCTCGCCGCTGCAGTCATTTCCGGGATTGAAGCAGATCTTGTCCTTGGCAGTCAACGTCAGATATTTGAGACGCAGGCCGCTGCGGCTCAAATACGCAAGTGCCTTCTCGGCGGCGGAGCGGGCGGTTGTGCGGGCCGTCAGGTAAAATATCTTGGAGGTCAGCCCTTCCGCCAGGGCCTTCACGGCCGGAAAAACCACCGCCATGGTCTTGCCGATCCCGGTTGCCGCCTCGACAATGAGCTGTCCGCCGGAGCGGATCGTCCGATAGACCTCCACCGCCATGGGGCGTTGTCCCGGTCGATAACCGGCGAAAGGAAAGCCGAGCGCTCGGATGGCGGCATCGCGCCGTTGCTGCCAGTCGATGAGAATCGTCGCCCAGCCGAGGTAGCGGTCGATCAGATCGCGAAAAAAACCAGACAGCTCATCAAGGGTGAATGTCCGCCGCACCTCGCGCGTTTCGCCGGAATCGAAGTGGTAATAGGTCAACTGTGCGTCGATGTCCGTCAGCTGCTGCTCGACCGCAAACATGTAAGCGTAACATTTGACCTGGCCCCAGTGCAGAGTGTTCTGGTCGGCCGCCAGTTGATCGAGGTCGCGGTCGGTGGTCTTGATTTCGTCGATGACGGTGCGGATTGCCCCGCCGCCATCGGTTTCGTAGAAAACCCCGTCGATGCGGCCGCTGATGCGCAATAGAAAAGCGTCGGACTCGTGCTGCAGAGCGATCGACACCTCAGGACGATAGGTTTGCGGCCGCGAATTTTGGATCTTTTGATGGGCGCGGATCGCCTCGACCGAACGCCGGGCGCCGGAGAATGAAACCGTCAAGTCCCCGGAACGGCATACAAATTCAACCAGTTCGCGAACGGCAATGTTGAGTTTTCTCTTCAAAGGGTTCTCGATAGCGCCCGACTTCGTCTATTAAATTGCAGTGTTGAGTGTCCAATTCATAAATGTTAATGTTTTTCGCTTGGTAAGGCCGCACAAGGGTTTGCGGCGAGACTTACCTTACGTACACCGCAGCCGGAAATCCGCTACGTCCGGCAGGCCGGTGGGAAAAAGGTCATTAATGGATGGAACCTCGGTAACCGCCTCTCCACCCTCCATTCATCGACCGTAACGGTGCGGTTGTGAAGGGTCACTGTAATTTTTCGGGTGCGGCAAGTCAAGGCGACGCCGCGGCGGTGCAAGGGTTGCCGGAAACCATGCGGAAGTTACCGCCGGATTTTGGTTTGACTCACAGAGTGGTTTTGTATACTCAAAGGATCACGACAGAGTGGCGTAAGCATACACAGGGCATTGCGTCCGCGTTGTTGTCGGGCACTTGAAGTACAACAGTACGTCTGCGAACCCGACGCCTTGCATCTGCCTGCCCCGAGAAATGCGAAGCCTATTTCACCGGGGCGGCACCCTGTGAACGCTTGCAATTAGTGGTTTGAAGCACATCGGACTTTGCAACCCTATGAACGGTTACAGAGCGGCACTGGACCCGGCCTCGTTTCCGAAAGATCAATAAATGATACATGCTTTAAAGCGGTGGCTGAAGCCGACCCGATCGCGACTGTCGCGGCGTATTGTGTTCTACGTGTTTGTGAGCGTCGTGGTGATAGAAACGATCATCCTGATCCCGTCCACCATGAAGCGGGAGAAGGAGCTTTTTCAGCACATGCGCTCGGTGGCGTGGGGCCAGATCGAAGTGCTCATGACCCTGCTGCCGCCCACGGCCAACGCGTCGCAGGTTTTCGAACAAGTCAGACAATTGCAGGGCTTCTCCGAAATCGTCGGTGGAACCCTCTACGACCTCGATGGTCAAATGATCGGCAGCTTCGGAGAACCTCCCGGCATCTCATTTTCCGAAATTACCACAGCAGGGATGCAGCAGGCGAAAAGCCCGGACGGCCGCCACATCGACATGGCCTGGCGGCAACCGCAGCTGAAGAGGGACACCGTTCTCGTCCTGCGGCTGGATGCCACCGCGGTGAAGCATAAACTGGAAGCGTTCATTCTGCGCATTGCCGGACTAATCCTTATCATATCGATTTTCGTCACCGTCGGCGCCTGGAGCGCCATGCAGCCGATCGTGGTCACCCCGATTTTGAGACTGAGAAAAGATCTGGTGCTGGCCGGTGAAGCCATCAGCAACGATCGCTCGACCCCGGACTTCTATGCCTCGTCGGTGCACCGGCGAGACGAGCTGGGCGACGTCATTGCGGCCTTCAACCAGATGTACCGACGGATATCGGAAGCCATCAGCGAACGCCGCAAGGCCGAGGCCGCCTTACAGCAGAGCCTGGAACAGGTCAGGGCCTATTCGCAGGCCTTGGACACCGAGATGGAGCGCGGCCAGGAAATGCAGAAAAATTTTCTTCCGGCGATGCTGCCGCATCGGACAGGCTGGGAGTTTGCGGCTTTCATCAAACCGGCCCGCCAGGTTTCGGGCGATTTCTATGATGTCTTCGAACTTCCGGACGGTTCGGTGGGGCTGGTCATAGCCGATGTCTGCGACACGGGGGTCGGCGCGGCGCTTTTCATGGCGCTCTTTCGCAGCCTTATCCGGATCTTCTCCGGCCAAACCTCTCTGCAGGGGCTCGATTGTCACATAACCGAATCACCGGAAAACAGAACCTCACCGGAAGCATCCGCTGACGTCCATATTGCGCGCCGTGCAGCCCTTGAGGCCGTAGGGCTGACAAACGCCTACATCGTCAAGAACCACGAAGACCTGGCCATGTTCGCAACTCTTTTCTTCGGGGTGTTGAACCCGTCGACCGGGGAGCTGAGCTATATCAACGGCGGTCACGATCCGCCTTACATCCTGGACCAGGCGGGCACCATAAAAGTTCACCTCGGCCCTACCGGACCGGCAGTCGGTGTGCAAGCCGATGCGAAACTGGAGATGCGGCAGACGTCCATGGCACCAGGTGACATATTTTTCGGCTACACCGACGGGGTCACCGAAGCCCGGATGGCAGAGGGCGAATTTTTCGGTGAAAAGAGACTTTTGAGACTGCTCAAGGACGGCGGATTTTCGGCGGAAGGAATGCTGAAAAATATTTCCGAAGCCCTCGAAACGCATATCGGCAGCGCGGAACAGTTCGACGACATCACAATGCTTGCGGTCAGGCGGCTGCCCTGACCGTTGGCGACCGCCGGCAGCAGCGCCGAAAGCCTGTTGCCCGATGGCAGTCAATCAGTCAATCGAAGACGTAACGTTATTTTTTAAGTGGGCCCTATGGCACTCCAGTCAGCGGCGGCTGACCGGTTCGACAACATGCGCAAAACAGGACGTGATGAAAATTTATACCGGCAGTGGTGATCGGGGAAAGACAAGCCTGTTCAGCGGCGAAAGAGTTGCCAAAAATAACCTCCGCACCGAGGCTTACGGTGACCTCGACGAGCTGAATTCATGCCTCGGCGCGCTCACCGCAGCATTGGGAGAAAGCCACCAAAGCATCGCCGAAATCCGTCAGATCCAATCGGATCTCTTTCATATCGGTGCCCGCCTGGCCACCACACCCGGATCTCCATCGGCGGCGGCTCTCGACGCCTTCGACGAACAAAAGAGCCGTTACCTTGAAACGGCCATCGATCGCATGGATCAACACCTGCCGCCGCTGAAAGGGTTTATCCTTCCCGGCGGCCGCATGACGGCCGCCCTGGCCCACGTCGCCAGAACTGTCTGCCGGCGGGCGGAGCGACATGTGGTGGGCCTGTCCGAAGACAAGACGACCGGTCAGACGCCGGATGCCTATCAGGCCGTCCTCGTCTATCTCAACCGGCTCTCCGACTATCTTTTCGTGCTCGCCCGCCACTGCAATCACCTGGCCGGCGAGACGGATATCCTCTGGACTAAGTAATTGGAAGACGTCATCTACGACACCAAACTGATGGAAAGGCGGCAGCTCTCTGACAACACCTTCGAAGCGATTTTCTCCCGTCCCGCCGGTTTCGAATTCACGGCCGGTCAGAGAATTCGCCTCATCCATGGTGGGCTCGAAAGAGATTATTCCCTGGCCAACGCACCCGACGAAGCCGTGCTGGTGATCTGCATTCGTCGGGTTACCACGGGACGGTTTTCGACGCTGCTCTCCACGATCCCCGTCGGCACTGGCTTTACATTCAGCGGTCCTCACGGTTATTTCGTATTTCGGGCGTCTGCGCGATCGCCGGTTTTCGTCGCCACCGGAACCGGCGTCGCCCCCTTTACCGTCCGACAAGCCGGCGACTGTTATTACGCCACTCTGTTTCGCACCAAGGCACGACGATACGTCGTCTGTCTGTCAGAAGAAGATCCGTCTGTGGCGGGGATGTTTCATGGACGTGTCACCGATTATATTGCGTCACAATTGGAGCCCGACCGCTACGACTTTTATTTGTGCGGCCGTGGGGAAATGATCCGCGATGTCACCTGGCTCGTGGATGATCGTTTTCCGGGCTCGATGGTCTACACTGAAATTTTCTATTGACCCGAATCCGCCCGCAAAGGGATGATTTGATCTCATGTCACCGACGTCAACCGGTCGCTTCGTATTTCAGGGCTACGTGCCGGGCACCATCGGAAGAATTACGGAAGCCCATGCGGTCTATTACCATCAGCACTGGGGATTCGATGCGAGTTTCGAGACCCAGGTCGCCCGTGAACTCTCGGAGTTCGTGAGCGAATTTCAGGTAGACCGCGACGGACTGTGGTTGGCCGATTCGGACGGGCGGTTTACCGGATCCATTGCCATCGACGGCAAGCGCGCCGACTCAGAAGGGGCGCGGTTGCGCTGGTTCATCGTCGTGCCGGCCGATCAAGGCAGCGGCTTCGGCCGTGCGCTGCTACAAGAAGCGGTTGCCTTCTCACGGCGCAAGGGGTATCGGTCCATTTTTCTGTGGACCTTCGAAGGGCTGACCCACGCCCGCAGGCTGTACGAAGAAATCGGATTTCGCCTCGTCCAGAAGCATGCGGTACGCCAGTGGGGGCAGTCAATCACCGAACAGAAATTCGTCCTGAACCTTCAAACAATGGGAGGTGTTATGGAATTCAAGGCCCAAAAGAAAGAAACGGTTGTGCTCAACCCGGCAAAAGAAATGGCCCGCAGATCGATTCCGAGTGAAATCCGACAAGACCCCCTGACCGGAAGAACCGCGCGGATCTGCCATTTCATGAAACTGCAGTGGGAAAAACCCGACTTTGAAAAAATTGTCGCCGGCACCGAAAAGACCTGCCCATTCTGCGCCGAACGGGTCATGCAGGTGACGCCCTGTTTCCCGCCCGAAATTATCGCCGAGGGGCGCATGACCGCCGATGATATGGTGCTCTTCCCCAATATCGCCCCCTACGACAGCCTCGGAGCCGTGGCCACAATGGGGTCCCGGCATTACTTCCCGATGACGGAAATCGAGCCGCAGCGGATCACCAAAGCGTTTCAACTGGCAATGGCTTTTTTCCGACGGATAGAGGCATTGGGCCACCCCGAATCGGTCTACCACCTGATCAACTGGAACTACATGCCGCCGTCGGGGAGCTCCCTGATCCACGCTCATCTGCAGGTCTTCACCACTTCGTCGGCCCCCAACCTGATGCGCGAAGAACTGGCGGCGGCAAAGACCTACCTGGAGCGCAACCAGTCCAACTACTGGGACGATCTCGTGACCCATGAACGGGAGACGGGAGACCGGTACCTAGGCCGTATCGGCCGCACCGACTGGCTGCTCAGCTACGCACCGCTCGGGGTGGCCGGCGATGTGCTGGCCGTGGTCGAGGGGGTGAACGGCACACTGGGGCTGACCGATCAGGACCTGGCCGACATCGCCGTCGGGCTGAGCCGTCTGATGGCAGCCTACGACAAGATGGGGATTTTCAGCTTCAATATGAACTTTTTCACCGGTCGATCGTCCGACAGTTTCTCACGCTTCCACCTGCTCTTTTCCCCGCGGACTTTCTTCAATCAGTCCCTGGGAACACCGGACATCGGGGCCCTGCGCAACCTCTTCAATGAAACGCTCTGCATGGCCTTCCCGGAAGACATCACCCGGATGCTGAAAACAGATTTCGAATAAAATCGGTCCCCGATTTTATGAAACGCGGCCCGGAAACATGCCTGAAGGCACGCTGCGGGCCATTCTAAAGCAGGCCGGTGTTGAGCCGGATGACTTTCTGAAAAAGAAATAAAAAAATGGTGGAAAGCAAATTTCCGGTGATTCCACCGGAACGGGGGGATGATCTGCACAATTTGGATGCGGCCGACACCGCGGATCTGGTGCTGTTCATGGCCGGCAACCAGTTCATGGCCATGGCCGATATCGTCGCGGCCTTTCGGGAGACTCACCCGGAGATAGGGCAAATCTTCTACGAAACGCTGCCCCCCGGTATGGCGCTCAGGCAGATCCTTGCCGGCGGGGCGGTGTTCCGGGACCGCTTGCTGCGGGTGACACCGGACATTTACTCCGCGGTCAGCGAAGGCGCCATGCGGCGGCTGTCGGAAGCCGGCCACCTCGCGCCGGGCGATTTCAGGCTGTATCTGCACAACCGGCTCTCTCTGATGGTTCCGGCCGGCAACCCCGCCGGGCTTGCAGCCGTCGGCGACCTCGGACGACCGGAGATTCGCATCTCGCAACCCGATCCCGCCAACGAGGACATCGCCCGTCACATTCTGGACATGTACCGCGATGCCGGCGGAGAGCACCTGGTGCATCGCATCATGGAAGAAAAAAGGACCGCGGGTACCACGATGATGACAATTGTCCACCACCGGGAAACCCCGCAACGGATCACCGACCGCACGGCGGACGTCGGACCGGTCTGGGCGACCGAAATCCATCACGCCAGGTCACTTGGACTGCCGATCGATGAGGTTCAGCCGGGTGCGACACTCGATCAACGGAACCGAATCAACTATTACATCTGCCGACTGAAATCCGCCCCGCATCCTGAAAATGCCCAAAAGTTTCTAACGTTCATACTTTCTTCTGCAGCACAGGCCATCTACACCCGTTACGGGTTCACACCCCATAGACCTTGATCCGTTCTCTTCTTTATGAAACCGTTAGAAATCAAATGACAGATCTGCG
>JARROL010000140.1:0-6926 GCA_037383965.1 Desulfobacterales bacterium
TTTCCGTCCAACTGGATCTCCACAGAGTCAAGACGGAAGGTTTCGCCGCTGACCAGTGATACGAATACCGCGACCTGCGTATTCGACGGATACAGCAGTTTCTCTTCAAGTTGATTCAGTTCCGTGGCAATGGACAGAACATCGCTCTTGATTTCCTGAACCTGTTCATCCAGGCCCTTGATCTGTTCTTTAGAGATTTCCTGGGCATAAGCGGTACTGCTTAAAACAAGTAACAAAATCCCTAAAATGATACCTTTTAGCCAGCAATACATGATGGCCTCCTCACATTCATTATTCTTGATATATTGGGTAATTCCATTGTCCATCCAAATGGAGCGAAGCTCCCAAGTTTTTAAAATTTTCCGATCACATTGATGAACAGACCCTGGTACTTGTAATCCAGTTGGGTCAGATCATCCGAAAAATCACTGAAGTTATAGCCTCCTCCTACCTTGATGTGATTACCCAGTTGGCGGTATATCCCGAGTAATACTCCGCTGCGACTGTCCTGTGCGTCGGGCAGGTCAAGCCATCGCCCCTCGATCAGCACATCCCAACGGTGGACGAAGTGCCAGTCCGCACGCACCACATAAAGCTGGGCCCGGCTGTCGAAAAACTCGGGATTTTCTCTATCCTGGGCCACCTGAGCAAACCGATAGGCCACCTTACCCCCAACGGTCCAACTGGGCGTTAGATCATACATGACATCTATTGATCCGATGTGACTGCGCTGGATATAGTCAGACGCCGTATTGGAACCTGTTAACTGATCAGTCGTCGGCAGATTATAGAAGTAAGTATACTTGAGCAGCGCATTCAGACGGTCGTTTTGAATTGGACGATATGCATAACCCACGACCGCTTCCGTATAATCACCGTTATAATAATCTCCTTTGGAGCTCTCGCTCACGGCATAATTGAATTTTCCGATAAGTCGCCAATCTTCGGACAGTTTGTACTTCAAGCTGTTTTTCAACAACCAGGAAGTGCGTTTGGAGAAGCTGGCGGTATACGGGTCTTCGATGTTGTCGATCCGATATTCAAGAGCGCTGGCAATCTTTAGCTTGTCAAACCCATAACCGGCATTCACACCCAAGGCTGTTCTTTCGAGCTCGGCCGAGGTGTAAGGATCTTTGAGGGTCCCTAAATCGAGATTGGCACCCAAGTTAATCTTGTCGAACGCAACAAGTTTTACGCCGGTGGAATGCATCAGCCCTGAGGGTACGTCGCCATGTGTATAGCGTTCTTCGAGGTAGGCACTGGCGCTGTCTGAATAACGGGTACGGAAACCGGAGGCCATTTTGCCTCTCCTAGCCAGCAGACCGTTGTCCGTTCGCTCGTTCTCGAGGGTATAATTGCCGTACAGCGTAGTCTTATCGGAATACAGATACTCGGTTCCGAGCTTTCCACCCGTCCCAAGATCCCCACCGGAAACCTCACCGTCAATTTTGAACCGATCCGTTAGACGCAGACTGCCGCCTGCACCGATGCGGGCGTTGTCTTCTCGGTTTCCGCTGGACTGAATCGTGTCCTGCACAAAACCATAGGTCGTCCATTGTGCATGAGAATCGTAAAGCAACCGGATTGCCGCATCCGTCCGATCGCCTTCTTCCTGAGTTACGGGCACATCGGATGAGTTGTCTTTTCGATTGTCGTATCGCACGCCCGAACCCAAGGTCCAATGCTCACCTATCCGGTAGTCGAGATTCACTTCTCCGGTCTCGGTCTCGAGGCCTTCTTGTTGGTCCTTTTTGTCCATTTTCAAACGGGCACTCAGACGATCGGTTAAAGGCAGATCCGCAGTTGCCCCATATTGGGTCAAATCACTGGCGGTGATCAATCCCGGTGCCGAATATCCTGCTTCGAGATCCTGGAGGTAGAAGGTCATCCGGCCTCGCCCGTTTTCAAAAAAGTCCTTGAATCCTAAACTGGCATCGAGACGATAGGCCGAGGCCTCTGTTTCGTTGTCGTTAACAGTATCAGTTAAGCCGAAGTTGTACCCACCGTCAATGGAACTTGTTGTCGTCGTTCCCGGACCTTTGGTAAGACCGGTTTCAAGTTTGAGCCACGTCGCCGAAGACATGCGAAAGGTCAAATCCGCTCCACCCAGATTGTTTTCAACATCCTCTTCTTCATCCTTATTGGCGGTCACCCCAAGCTTGATATGGTCATTGAACCAGTAATGAACCCGACCACCGGTTGCCAGGGTGTTCGGGTCGTCGAATCCAGGCGTGAACTCATAGCGAACCACCAAAAAGACCGGATTACCGCTGATGGAGTCGTTGCTCACCAACAGACCGTCATCCGCCGTTGCGGAAAGGGGTTGTGACAACAGGATACGTCCTTGCAGGTAATCAATGTCGTAATCGAGCACCGGTGTGAGGTTTTTGACTCCCAGAACGATCCCGGAATCTTTGTCACGGACTTCGATGCGAACCCGCTCGGAGCCTTCAAGAACATCCTGCCGACGCAAGAAATAGAGTGATCCGTCCGTACCTCGAAATTCATCGCGTCCTGCCACAGTACCCGGATCTGCGGCAAAACCATCCACCACCAAGCGCGGCTCGCCGAAACTTGTGGTATCAAGGGGTTGATAATGCAGATTGGCGCCGTACAGTCCACGGTCCACGTGTGCAAGATCCGTGTCGGTATATGCGATCTTGAAATTACCCCAGAGTCCGTAAGTTTTTTCTTTTTTCAGCTTGACATAAAACTTGCCGGAGGTCGGCGCATCTTCCGCTACGGTGCTGTCGTCGCCAAAGGTCGGGAAGTGGTAATCTGGATCTATTCGCCGGAACAGCGCGTCGGGGGACTTGTCCATGAAATTGGAAAAGATCTCGTCCAGAGGACCTTCCCGCGTATCGGCGCTGGCTGTCAGCGACCAGCCATTCTTGAATTTGCCGTTGGTATAGAACGCCAGGCGGCCCTGGAGACTCATGTCTTCGCTGTATTGCGGTTTATCCGGCGCAAGCAGTTCGGCAGGCCCATTGGTCTTATTACCTGACACGGTGAGATCAGCGATTCCAACGCCGAACCAGTCGCTCTTTTTCAACTCCAGGTCACGCAGGAAAAGTTCACCGTTACCCAACTTGTCCAGAACGGCCACTTCAACTGAATGAATGCCGTCCGGCAGAATTTCCTCAGCCACGAAACTGCCCTTCTCGTCTACTGGTACGGCATATCCGGCCATCCATACCCCGTGTCCCTTGGGGATCGCGTCGCCGTGGGCCTCCACAGTTCCACCGCTGATCGGAATATTGCGGAACGCGATACGGCTCTCTCCATATCCGGCCAAAAGTTCTTTGTCGGGATCTTTTTCGCCAAACGATGGATCGATGTTATCAACAACCCATAGAGTCTGAGGGCTGGTCTCATCAAAGCGTCCTTTATTGTCATACACCCGAACCAAATATTTCAGTTTGTGCACCGAAGCAGAGAAAGATTCGGATTCATACTGCCATTGGGCCATACCGTCAGCGTCCATGGCAATGACAGCGATGGGCGTATCGCGTTCGGACTGTGCTTCTTCGAATATCCTGACCTCCGCCCGCTCGATAAAGCTGCGATAGTTGGTGTAAAGACGGAAACGCACCAGGTTTTCGGCAAACGCTGTATCTTCCAGGTCCTGATAGCGTATCGTCCGCGGCCATGCAGTTATGTTCAGTCGCGGTTCCAGCTTTAGGCTGTCGTGTTTAAACTGGATTTGGGCGTTTTCAAGAGCAACATCGGTACAACGCTGCACATCAGAACTGCATTTGCCCGGATCATCGATGGGTTTTCCATCCACCGTAATGCGCATGAGATTCAAAGCAAAAGGATCAGCCGTCTTCACTTCACGAGTAATAGGCGTCACCTCCACCCCCTCGTAGTCATCACGGACGATCAGGTCATCATAAACCACATTCACCTCGACTCTCGACGTATCGGATTCGATAAAACCGGCGTTTACTACATCGTCGGATTGGACATAGCCACGGCCGTCGAATTCCGTCTGACCTTGGGTCAATCCCATCTGTTTGCCGACAGCTGCCATGGCACGACGGGCACGGGCCATGGACAAACCGATATCATCCCCGTAAACCGCTGCCGTTCGGCGATCAAGGCGTTTGTTGTTGGTATAACCGACAAACTGCAGACGAACATCGGTCTTGTCACTGATCTCATCCATGGCGTGACGTAATGTATCGGTATAACCAATCGGTACTACAGGCTTTCCGTTTTCAAACAGAATCGGATCGATACCGCCCGAAGATGGGTGATAAATACGGGTGACGATTTCGGCGCCAGCAGCGTCCGGGCATAGTTGAGGTTCGTCGGGCAGATCCTGCAGCGGATCATCGTGCCAGAATTCCACTTCTACGCGGCGATTCAGCGCCCGTCCCTGTTGTGTGTTGTTGGAGGTAATAGGCTGTGAAGCTCCCTTGCCCTCAATTTCAATGGCGGCATTGGGCAGGGCCAAGTCATCCTGAACGGCGAGCGCAACACGCCGGGCCACTGCTTTGGATAGACCCACAGGGTCGCCGTAGATGCGTTTGTCGCGTCCCTTCAGCGCAATGTTATCCGCAAAACCGGTGAACTTGATAACCAGGTTCTGCTTGCTGTTAAGTTGGGTCATTGCCCGCCTGACCTGCTGTAAAAATTCTTCAGGCACACTCAGCATACCTTTGTCATAATGGAGGGGAGAAATCAGATTTTTAATACGCGCACGATGGGCGTGGCCGTCCTTGTAACGCAATTTGCAGACGGTTTCGGTTCGGCAGACCTTGATACGATTCATTTCCCGTGGAACGACCACTTCCTTCTCCGCCTGACTTTCGATAATTTCGTCATACCAGACCTGGACTTCCACGCGTCGATTGAGTCGCCTCCCTTCCTCTGTTGAATTACTGGCCACCGGCTGACTGTCACCGAATCCTTCGTATGAGATGGCTTCAGGGGGAAGATTCAGCGCACGTTGGCAATATTCGGCGACGGTGCCTGCCCGTTCGCGTGACAACCCAATATTGTCACCGTACAGTTCTATCAATTCTCCTCTGAGCGGCAGGGAATCGGCATGACCCACAAAATGGAGCCTCACATTGGTACGACCGCGCATGCTGTCTAGCACCTTGCGAAGAAGCTTAAGGTAGTCCTCTGTAATTTCCGCTTCACCAAGTCCAAAATGGATGGGCGGAACCAGGTTATCGATTTTGATGGTTTTAAACTTTTTCTCAACCACTTTTCGGGTTTCCGTTCGATCTCCCTCATCTTTTTCGAAGATGGCCGGATCATGGACCCATGGCGTTATGGACTGGTCAGCCGGTAGATGCATTTCTACCGCTTCGCCGCTTGCATCCGTTTCCCTTATCTCTGTGTTCATAGATAGAGCAGATTCTGCGCCTGCAACAGTGACAACACACAAACACAACATGGCGATACCGTGCTTCAGTAGGTATCTCATCATTATGAACAGGTTATGTAATATACGTTCCATCATTTAAGTTATCACTGACCGGCAACCGGTTCGCCGCGTCTCCAGAAAATTTCTGTTTCAATGGTCAGGCGGTAGTCATCACCTGACTGTTTCCACTCTTCGGTAATTATCTTCTTCAATGCCTCAAGACGTTTTTGGACCAGGCTCTTTCGCTCAACATCGCCAAGATACGATAGACGCAGAACAGAGGGTGCCTTCTTCAGTTCTCCAAGCAATTGATCGATCCTGGGTACCCACTGCATTCGCATTTTAATGGTATTGGGTTCGAACACACCGTCTGCGATATCGATTCTAACCACGCGGTGAATGGTCGCCCCAAAATTAAAACGGATCATCTTGCCTCGGGTGACACGCTGAACACGTGGATTTTCGGTGGTTAGGCGATAACCGCTTGGCAGGCTGCGCTCGTCTACCTTGAGAATAAAGTTGCTGCCGCGATCCTCGTCAGGTACCGCCGCACAAGTGATGTGAAAGCGTCCATGTTGGTCTGTGTTGGCAATCAGACCGCGCGCCGTAACCACGTGAACACCGGATAAACCCTTTTCACCCAAGTCCTGATATCCATTGAGGTTGACATCGTCGAACACCTTTCCTATTACGTCGGTGCAATCAAAATCCGGGTCGGGCACCACCCTAACCGTAGCTGTGGCTTCCCCTGATGCGGCGCCACCCGTTGCGGTGTTGAGCACCACGGCCCGGTTGATATATTCTCCTTCGGAAACGCCGGAACCTACCACCAGCAGCAATTGAAGAGTGTATTTTTGGTTCACCTGAAGTTCGAGGGCGTCCCAGACCAGTTCCCGACCGTTGATCTGCGGTTCGGCCGTATTGCCGTCCAGGCGGGCGGAACCGGCCACGTATTTAAAACCCGCCGGGAAGTGATCGATGATGCTGATATCGTACAGCGGCGAGCCATACACATTGGTTATGGTAATCGTATAGGGCACCAGGGTCCCCCGGGTCACGTTTGTCAAAGCGGACGTCTTGGTAATAGCCACGGCCCCGCTTAGTTCCGGATCAACGGGAATGAAATTGTTGAATATTTGACTATCGTCGGGCATGGTTCCGTTGTTGAGCAAAAGGTGCATATGATAGACAGTGCCGGCCGTGCGGGGTTGGACCGACGGCGGCGGAACTGTCGCCGAATCCACAGCCTCGCAGTAGTCGTCGGGCCACGCATCGCCGGGACAAAGGGGGACCGAGAATGCCGCCGTAGACGCGTCACTGCTCGGCGGAATAATCTGGGACGGCATGCCCATGTAACCGGTCGCCGGCGGCGTCACTTCGATAAGATAATCGCCGTCCGCCGGACAGGCCGCATCACTGAAGTTCAGATCGAACTTGTAAAAGCCATCGGCAGCTGTGACTTGGTACTGCTGAACCGGGTCGTCAAAGCACTGGCTCGGCACCGCTGTACCGGTGGACGCGTTCACCAGTGCCACGGTGGCACCGG
>JARROL010000141.1:0-6901 GCA_037383965.1 Desulfobacterales bacterium
GTTGGGTCAGTTAGGTTGGATAAGTGGGTTTCCCTGACTTAACTGACGTAACCGACTCAACTCTTTCAACGGATCCAACTGTTTCCCGGAGGCGACTCATGGCCATCAGTAAAGAACTCCTTGACATACTGGCTTGCCCGAAGTGCAAGGGAGAAATTCACCTGAACGACACCGACGACGGCTTGATCTGCGACAAGTGCCGGTTGCTTTACGAAATCAGGGATGACATACCGATCATGTTGATCGAGGAAGCCAAGCCCCTCGGTCGATGAGCCAACCTCAGCCGCCCCATTTGGCCAAGCTCGTGGTTGGTCTTTTTATGCGGCAAAGGGAGTTGATCAGCCCGGTTGCCGGTGATCTCACATTACTTTTCGGTGCCATCGACATGGTGAGCCCCTGGTTTGACTTTACCTATACGCATTACTATGCACCGGAAATGGGGACGCCTCTGTTCAGGCGGGTGCTGGTGTTTAAAGAACTGATCCGGCAGCGAGATCTGGCCGACATCAAACAGCAGACCAACGCCGTCGAAAACCGTTATAGTCGCGACGGCCGGCGAAGCGTCAATATCGATCCGGGTTACCTGCTTCGGGAACGGTTCGTGCTGGCGACGGGAAAAAATTTTGCTCACCGGATCTACATCGGAAAAGGTATCTATGCCGACTTGACCCTGATCTATCGCAAAGGCGCATTCGAGCCGCTTGCGTGGACCTACCCGGACTATGCTGATAGGCCAATGCGCGACTACCTGGAACAGGTGCGCAGAAAATACGTCGAAGATTTGAAAGTGCTGAATCATAAAACAGAGTAGTAAAAAATATCTCAAGAAGGTAGCGCAATAATGATAAAGAGCATGACCGCTTTTGCCAGAGCCGAGACCGGCGATGCACTCCGGTCTGTCGTCGCGGAAATTCGGTCTTACAACAGCCGCCACCTGGACCTCGCTTTACGCCTGCCGTCCGCCTTTGCCGGTCTGGAAGACAAGATCAAGGGGCTGGTGGCCGCAGCCGTTGCCCGCGGCCGCGTCGAAGTGCGGCTGCAGATTGAGGCCAAAACCGAGGAAGCCGTCGTCTTCTCCGTAAATGCGCCGCGGGCCGTCGCATATTATCGGGCGCTCACCGAGCTCAAGAAACTGGTGAACATCGACGCACCGGTGACGCTCGAGCAGCTGGTCGGTATGGGCGACATCATAAAACCCGCGGAAGGTGAAAACGACGCTGCATCCTTTTGGCCGCTGATCGAAAAGAGCCTCGGCCTGGCGTTGTCCGACCTCGATACGATGCGCCGCCGGGAAGGCGATTTCATCGCCGCCGACATCGGTCAGCGCATTGACGGCATTGCTCTCATCCTGAAAAGGATCGAAGCGGATGCGAGCGATTTGCTGGAAAAATTCAGGGACCGGCTGCAGGAGCGTATTTCCGCCCTGACCGACGGCATCATCGCCATCGATGGTGACCGGATCGTGCAGGAGGCAGCCATTATGGCCGAAAGAAGCGATATTACCGAAGAGGTTGTTCGCGCGGCCAGTCATCTCGCTCAGTTCAGGTCTCTCATGCTGGCGGAAGAACCCGCCGGACGTAAATTGAATTTTTTAATGCAGGAACTCAACCGAGAATTCAACACCATCGGCTCAAAGACCGATATGTCGGCGATTGCCCACATGGTTGTCGACGTGAAGGCCGAATTGGAGAAGATCAGGGAACAGGTGCAGAACGTGGAATAAAGGTTGAGCCCGTTGGGCCCGTTGAACTGGTTTAACTTTGTAGCCGGTTATGGCGAAAGCTCTCAGCACTTCGGCGGTTGATTTCCGGAATTAGACCGAAAAGTATTACGATAGATCCCGCTCAATCCTATGCCTGGTCAGTCCGTGTAAGGGTAAACGGGCCTTACCGGCTCAACGGAGACACACATGGAACAGCAGCTCTTGAACATCGGCTTCGGCAGCACGGTTGTTGCCGAGCGGGTCGTGGCCATCGTTTCCCCCAATTCGGCGCCGATGAAGCGGCTCAAAGATGAGGCCCGCAGCGACAACCGCTTGATCGATGCCACCCATGGGCGACGCACCCGATCGATCATCGTGTTGGACAGTAACCACATCGTGCTGTCCGCTATTCAAGCCGAGACTGTCTCGCAGCGATTTACGACGCTAAAGGAAGTGGGTTAAATCGGGATGACGCCCTCGACACCATCCACCGACCTCTCGCCGCCGTCCCAGGACGGAGGGACGCGGCACCCCACCGGCCGGCTGTTCATCATTTCCGCGCCATCAGGGGCTGGAAA
This sequence comes from Desulfobacterales bacterium, assembly GCA_037383965.1. Classification (GTDB taxonomy): domain Bacteria; phylum Desulfobacterota; class Desulfobacteria; order Desulfobacterales; family SG8-13; genus JARFQH01. The sequence goes on from JARROL010000141.1 coordinate 2,281, forward strand.
ATCGACTCTTTGTCGGGCCGTGCGGCAACGGTTGCCCGATTTGCGCTACTCGGTTTCCCACACCACCCGCAGTCCCCGCGGCGGGGAAAAAAACGGGGTCGATTATTATTTCATTACAGAAACAGCTTTCCGCAAGGGCATCAATACCGATATGTGGGCGGAATGGGCCATAGTCCATGGAAATTATTACGGCACTTCGGCCGAATTTATTGACCGGACCCTGGGCAAGGGGTGCGATGTGCTGCTCGATATCGATGTTCAGGGCATGGAACAGATTCTGAAACGCTATCCCGACAGCGTGACGATTTTCATCATGCCGCCGTCGCTTGCAGTGCTGCAGCACCGGCTGCAGCTCCGCGGAACCGATAGTGCGGCGTCCATATCCGAACGGCTCGACAACACGGCTGCGGAAATCAAGCGAAGACAGCACTATCGGCACATTGTGGTTAACGACCGCTTGGAAGAGGCCGTCGAGGAATTGACGGCGATTATTGCCGCCGGTCGGACCGACCGGTTTTCCGCTGCCGGCGTAAACCGCGACAGGAGCAAATGAAAACCGAACTTCTTTACGGCATTCACCCCGTTGAAGAGGCCCTTGCGGCCGGTCGCCGTATTTTCCGCGAGGTGTTTGTGGTCGCCGACAGCCCCTCCAAACGCTTGTCGATAATGGCGTCGGTTGCCGAGTCGAAAAATATTCCAGTCCGACGGGTGACGAAGACGCAGTTGAACCGGATTGCGGGAGACATCGCACATCAGGGAACGGCCGCCCGGGTCGGGCCTTATCCGCTGATCGACCTGACAGCGTTGCTTGCACAGGCGTCCGGCTCTGACCCGAGACGGCTCCTGGTCTTACTGGACACCATCGTGGACCCCCAGAACCTGGGAGCGATTATTCGGACGGCGCTCGGCGTGGGCGTCGAGGCTGTTGTCATTCTCCGCGATCGTGCCGCCGGACCCACGCCGGCGGTTTCGAAAGCCTCGGCCGGCGCCTTGGAACACGTGCGCCTGGTGCAGGTGACCAATTTGTCGGCGACCATACGGGCCCTTCAAAGCCATGGTTGGTGGGTTTACGGGATGGACCGCAGTGCCGAGCTTTCGGTTTTCGAGGTCGATTTGACAGGATCGGTGGCAATGGTTATCGGTGGAGAGGAAAGAGGCATCCGGCCACTGGTGAGACAGAACTGTGATCTTTTGCTTTCCATTCCACAAAGGGGGCCGGTGGGATCACTGAACGCTTCGGTAGCGGCGGCGGTGGCACTCTATGAGGCCTACCGCCAGCGCGGCGGCTTCGCTCAAACGGCGGCCGGAGTAAAGCACCGGCGGACGGCGACATCAACTCATCAGAAAGGGCGATTTCAATGAACCAGGAATCACGTATCACCATTTTGAGCGACGGAACATTGAATGTGCCGGACCGGCCGGTGATCCCCTTCATTCAGGGAGACGGCATCGGCCCGGACATCTGGCATGCTGCCCGCATGGTGCTCGACGCTGCGGTGGACCATGCCTACAGCGGTTCGCGAGGGATCTCATGGATGGAGGTCTTGGCCGGAGAAAAAGCACAGCAGGAGACCGGTGAGTGGTTGCCCGATGAAACGCTCGCGACCATAAAACGGCATGTGGCGGCCATCAAGGGTCCGCTGACCACACCGGTGGGCAAGGGCATCCGCAGCCTGAACGTGGCGATCCGCAAACAACTCGATCTCTATGCCTGTGTGCGGCCGGTGAAATATGTCTCTGCCGTGCCGAGCCCCATGAAACATCCCGAGAAGATCGACATGGTGGTCTTCCGGGAGAACACCGAAGATTTATACGTGGGGATCGAATGGGAAGCGGGCAGCCGCGAGGCCGAGGCCGTCAAGACCTTTTTAGAAGAAAAAATGGGCGTCAATTTGCCGGATACGCCCGGGATCGGGATCAAGCCGATCAGCGAAAAAAACACCAAGCGCCTGGTCGCTCGGGCCATCGCCCACGCCGTCAAGCACCGGCTACCCAGTGTCACCCTGATGCACAAGGGCAACATCATGAAGTACACCGAAGGGGCTTTCAGAAAATGGGGATACCAAGTCGCTAAAGAGAGATTCGCCGACGACACGATCACCGAAGCCGAACTTTATGAAAGATTCGACGGGAAACGGCCTGAGGGAAAAGTCGTGGTCAAGGACCGGATCGCGGACATGCTGTTCCAACAGGTGCTGCTGCGACCGGATGAATTCAACGTGATCGCCACCCCCAATCTCAACGGAGACTATATTTCGGATGCGCTCGCAGCCCAGGTCGGCGGTCTGGGGATGGCGCCCGGCGCCAACATCGGCGACGAGTGCGCCGTTTTCGAGGCCACCCATGGGACGGCACCCAAGTATGCCGGACTGGACAAGGTAAACCCCAGTTCACTGATTTTGTCGGGAGCCATGCTGCTCGACTACATCGGTTGGCTGGAGGCGGCTGGTAAAATTCGGACAGCCCTGCAGAAGACTGTCAAAGCCGGTACCGTCACTTACGATCTGGCCCGTCAGATCGACGGCGCGCGGGAAGTCAAGTGCTCTGAGTTCGCCGCGGAAATTGTCGAGCGCATGGCGCACTGATGGCGCAGCTTCCGGTTCCAGGGAGCCGGCCAGGGGCAGAACCGACAACCGGCCGGATTGCCGGTGGTGATCTGGCGACATACGGCAGGCCCTTGCAGAAAGTATTTCTCCGTATCGTTCATTCTCTGGCAGATGCCTTTTTTCCGGTCCGCTGCGCCGCGTGCTGCTCTTTTTTCCGGATGAACCGGCACGCCCCGGATGCGCCTCGCTTTACCGAAAACGACAACGCCGCATTATCCGGCGGAGAGCGAATTTTGTCGTCTGTCATCTGCGGGCAATGCCTGAGCGACTTCGTAACGGTCGAATCTCCGCTGTGCACAGCCTGCGGCGTGCCGTTCAAGAGCCGCGAGGGGGATGATCACCCGTGTGGCGAGTGTCTGGAGAGGACGCGGCACTTCCGTAGGGCCCGGGCGGCTGCCGTTTACACACCGGTGATGATGGCGCTGGTCCGGGCTTTCAAGTACAACGGCAAGATCCAGCTGGCGAAGCCGCTCGGCGTGCTGTTGGCTTTGACCTACCGGCTCTTCTGGCCCGAGGCGGATATCGATCTGGTTTTGCCGGTACCGCTTCATAGAAGACGTTTCCGGCAGCGCGGCTTCAATCAGGCTTATTTGTTGGTCAAAGACTGGGCCGGGCCTGACTCACCATTTGCGGGACTGTCGCCGCCGGTTGTCATCGCCAAGGATGTCATTTCGCGCATCCGACCGACGGCATCCCAAACCGGTCTGGGCCGCCAGGACCGATTGCAGAATATCAAAAAAGCTTTCAGGGTCGACAAAAAACCGCTCATCGAAGAACGGCGAATCTTGCTCGTCGATGACGTTTACACAACCGGCGCCACGGCCGACGAATGCGCCAAAACGCTGCTCAAAGACGGCGCCGCGAGAGTCGACGTTCTGACCCTGGCCCGGGCCGTATGATGCCGGGGTTATTACAAAATCACAATCCATGGACATCCACAAAAAAATGTGGGAAGATTTTTTATTTTAAAACCACTTACCCCACGGGACAGCGTTTTGATTGAAAACCGCCGCAACGGTGTTGCCTGTCTGCAGTTTCCGAACCTGAAAGATTTTTCGGAACTCCGGCATGCGGTGTTCACCCGTCGAGACGGCTGCAGCCGGACGCCGTATCGCTCTCTCAATACAAGCTTCAGCGTCGGTGACGCGCCGGACCGGGTTGACCACAACCGCGAGAGAATCCGGCGCTGCCTCGAGGCAACGGAGCTGGTGTTTGCACGGCAGGTGCACGGCACCGATATTGCTGTTGCGTCAGGCCTACCGGATGGCCGACGACTAGAGGTCGATGCCCTGGTGACCGCTGCACGGGGACGCTATCTCACGATCCAGGTGGCCGACTGCCAAGCCGTTATGGTGTACGATCCGGTTCGGCGGGTGGTGGCCAACATCCATTCCGGCTGGCGCGGCAGCATCGGCAACATCATCGGCCGCACGCTGCAGGAGATGACGGCTGTCTTCGGCACAGCGGCCGGTGATCTGATCGCCGCCATCGGCCCCTCGTTGGGTCCCTGCTGCGCGGAGTTCGTCCACTACCGGAAGGAGATTCCACGGTCCTTCTGGCCGTACAAAAACACCGATCACCATTTCAACTTCTGGGCTATCAGTCACGACCAGCTGTGCGAGGCCGGCGTGCCGACCGAGCACATATTCACCAGCAAACTGTGCACCCGCTGTCACACCGACCGGTTTTTCTCCTACCGCGGCGAAGGCACCACCGGCCGATTTGCGGCCGTGATCGGTCTACGATGAGGAAGCGTCATGTTTCAGCAAAAAGCTCGCATCGCCTGGAACCAGGCGGTCGCTCCGGCGATATTTAAAATTGGTTTGACATGCCGCCACGGCTTTGCGCGGACCAAACCGGGTCAGTTTGTCATGCTGCGCATATCCGAGGGCTTGGAGCCGTTGCTGCGGCGGCCCTTTTCGATTCACAAGTTGATCCAATAGGACAACCGTGTCGAGGGCATCGAAGTGCTTTACAAAACGGTCGGTAAAGGCACGGGTCTGCTCGCTGCCCGG
>JARROL010000142.1:0-6890 GCA_037383965.1 Desulfobacterales bacterium
CGTGCGGGTGGATGCAACGCAGTAGACGTGCCATAAGACAAGCAAGAGGTGGAATTATTTTTTTCCGGGGCCCTAAAGCAACCGCAGAACCTTTTGGTAATAGAAAGCGATCCAGAAAATTTGCAACCGTCTGTTCGATGGAGCCCCTATGCCGACATCTCTGAGACGAACGATTAACGCGGTTCTGCTGGCGATATTGATGACCATTCCGTTGCCAGCGCTTGCTGAAACGGTCGCAATCCCCATACTCCTCACTTACCCGCAACTGCGGTTTCTCGCCGTACAAAAGATGTTCAATGGGCCGGACCACACGGCCCGATATGGGCTGGACGACACCGGTTGCACCTTTGTTACTTACTCGGAACCGCATCTCTCCGCAGAAGGCCGATTGCTGCGGGTGGAGGTCGGCACCCTTGCGACCATTGGCGTCAACACCACCGACGGCTGCGCTACCATTGGACATTGGACGGGACGAACCGTTGTCAAAGGCAAGCCTGCACTGGTTGACGGTCAACCGTTGTCGGCGGAGTTCAAGGTTCAGACGGCCGAGCTTTACAACCAACAGGGCCATCGGCTGTCAGGCACACCCGAGCTGCAGGCTTCCGAAGAGCTCTTACATCAGGCGTTGCGTAAACTCAGGATAGATCTGAGTCCAGAAGTCGATCGGTTGAAAGAATGGCTACCCTCAGCGCTGCCGCGTTATTCGGCCGACCGATTGGCCAATATGGTCGACAGCCTGCGAATCGCTCACATTATGGTCCGGCCTGATGGACTGGACCTGGGCCTGACCATCGATGTCGATAAGGTTCCTAAAGCAGGACCGGAGCCGGCACTGAGTGCCGCTGAAATGGAGCAACTTGAACAAACGGTCAGGACCTGGGATGCATTTCTGACCTTTGTCGTCAAGCAGGCGGCAACAGCCACCCACTCGGAGGCACTTCGTTCCGCCCTGTTGGAAATACTTCTGGATGCGCGTTACGAGATGAAGGCCGTTCTCGTTGCGGACGCCGACAGCGGCACCGATCCGGTGAAAAAGCTTTTTGTCCGCAGCTGGGAGCGGCTGGAACCGGTGATGCGCGAGATCAGTGTTCAAGCACCTGAACAGAATCCGGTGCCTTTTTTATCCTTCATGACAGCGGCCGACGCCCTCATGGCATTGGATCGGCTCGGACCCTCGGCCGGTTTGGACATATCCGCAGACGGCCTGAGACGTCTGGCCCGGTTGCTGAACGACAATCCGAACCTTGATCCGCTCCAGTTTTTGGATGAAATCGATCCGGAACTTCAAAATCTTTTCGATTTGGGAATTCCTGAAGAAATCGGTCCGCAGGAAAAACCGCAGGGTTTCAATCTGCAGTTGGTCCCATCGGCCTTTGCAGCCACCTCGAGAGACCGACTGGATCGTTGGGTGCCGACCGCAGACGATCTGGGGCCTTATGCGCGTGAGGTACGAATGCTCTTGCTGGAGGAGGCTGACGCCCGCATTCGAGCGTCGACGATCTCCGGCGAGCACGCGCGCATTTTCCGGAATCTGATGCTCGCCGCGGCATGGCAGGAAAGTTGCTGGCGTCAGTTCGTCGTGGTCAAAAACAAAATCGTGCCCCTCGTTTCCGGTTCCGGTGACATCGGCTTGTTGCAGATCAACGCAACGGTGTGGCGCGGCTTTTATTCCCGCAACAAGCTGCGGTGGGATATTTATTACAACGCCCGATCCGGAGGCGAAATCCTGTTCAAGTTCATGGTCAATTACGCGCTGAAACAGCAGGAGCATAAAAAGGCCGGCGGCTTGTCCAACCTGGCCCGTGCATCATACAGCGCTTACAACGGAGGTCCGTCTCAAGTGAACCGCTACCGCAGCAAGGGTGTCCCGGCCGATCAGAAAAAAATTGACGCTGCTTTCTGGGCGAAATATCAGCAGGTCAATCGAGGCGACGAACTGGCCGTTGTGGAATGCCTGGGGGGTGAGGCGCCGGATTCACAGGCAGATGTGCCGCCAAAAACCGGCGGCAGCGCCGCATCCGGGTCAAAGCTTCCGGCAGCAACCGGAAAGCTCGCGCGTGTTGAAAGCAGTAGTTGGATCAGAAAACAAAACCCCAAACACTTTACCCTTCAGTTGGCGGCGATGAGCAGCAAGCAGGCGGCAAAAGACCTGATCGAGAAACAATCTCAAAAGGGTATTTATGCCTATTGTCGAATCAAACAAAAAGATAAGGCCGTTTATATCGCCATTTTCGGCAGTTTTTCGAACCGTAACAACGCCCAAAAAGCTTCAGCTCGTTTTGCTTTGCTGAAACCCTGGATCCGGGATTTCGACAGCATTCAGAAAGCGATGTCAAGATAGCCGCGAGCGACCTGCCGACAGGCGCACCTCTGCTTCCTCGCTTCCTTCAATTGGATTGACAGCCTCTCATTCGGTCTTATCCTCACAGATCAGATCGTGATTATCATACTGCGGATCTACCTATTGTTTCGGTAAGAAATAATTTCACAAGATTGCGACGGATCCGGGTTCGTCTACACAAGACAAATTCAGCGGCGCATATCGAGATACGTGTCAGTGGCTGTAACGCAGTAGACGGGCCAAAAGACAAGCAAGATGAGGAATTGTTTCTTGCTGGAGCCCTTAAGGTAGTGTTGTATAAAAAAGACCATGCAGGAACCACATGGAGGCGTGCTATGCGCTGGAAAGGAGGTCGCAGAAGCGACAACGTAGAAGACCGGCGCGGTGTCAGGGTGTCGCGCGGTGTTGCCGGTGGAGGGATTGGCGCGCTGCTGCTGGTTCTCGTCGCCTTGTATTTTGGCGTCGATCCGTCGGTTGTCGTCAATACGGGCATACAGCCAAGTGGAAACACGACTCCTAACGCTGAGTCCGGTATCGGTTCGCCGGGAGAAAATCGTCTGGCCGAGTTCGTATCGGTCGTGTTGGCCGACACGGAGGATACGTGGCACACCCTCTTTCGACAAAGGGGGCAGCCTTACCGGGAACCGTCGCTGGTTCTTTTTTCAGGGGCGGTCGAGTCGGCGTGCGGGTTTGCCCAGGCCGCCGTAGGACCGTTTTATTGCCCGCGCGACCAGAAGGTCTATATTGATCTGAGTTTTTTTGAGGATCTGGAGAACCGGTTCCGTGCACCGGGCGATTTTGCCCAAGCCTATGTCATTGCGCACGAGATTGGACACCACGTCCAAAAACTCTTGGGGATTGCAGACAAGGTCGACGCCCTTCGGAGGCGGGTCGATGAGACACAGGGAAACCAACTTTCGGTCATGCTCGAGCTGCAGGCCGATTGCCTGGCCGGCGTTTGGGCCTATCACGCCGACCAGTCGCGTCGGATCCTCGAGCAGGGCGACATCGAAGAGGCGCTCAACGCCGCGAGTGCCATCGGCGACGACCGATTGCAGCGACGATCCAGAGGATACGTCACGCCGGATTCTTTTACGCACGGCAGTTCCGGGCAAAGAGTGCACTGGTTCAAGCAGGGAATCGAGACCGGTGACATCGGGCAGTGCAACACCTTTACCGCCGAACGCTTTTAGTTAAGGTGCCGGTTTTGGTTGGGTCTTAGCCTGTTGCAACTGTCGACAACACCTATGAGGTAATCCGGCCGCTGAATCGAAAGCAGCCCTATGCGAATGGACACCAACCACCTCCTCGCAGGGTTACCCCCTCAACTGCCGAGGGTTGCCACCATGACGGCTTTTATGGTGTGGATCCTGTTTTCGGCTTCATCGAAGACGATCGAGGCGCCCGACTCGAAGACCTCTTCGGTGACTTCCATGGCGCTCAGCCCGAACTTCTGATAAATCTCCTCACCCACAACGGTTTCGCGGTTGTGAAAGGCCGGTAGGCAGTGCATGAAGTTTACTTTCGGGTTACCGGTCATTTCCATTACCGTCCGATTGACCTGGTAGGGTTGCAGCAAACCGATGCGTTCCTCCCAGGCGCCTGACGACTCGCCCATCGACACCCACACATCGGTGCAAATGAAATCACAGTCCTTGACACCGCCGGCGATATCTTTGGTGACGGTGATCTTTGCTCCGGTCCGGCCGGCGACCTTTTGGGCCTCGGCCGTCAGTTGTCGGTCGGGTTGAAGCCTGTCGGGGGCTACGGCGCGAAAATCCATGCCCATTTTGGCGGCACCCACCATCAGGGAGTTGCCCATGTTGTTGCGTGCGTCTCCCAGATAAGCGAATCTGACCTGGTGCAGCGGCTTGTCACTGTGCTCGATCATGGTTAAAAAATCCGCCAGGACCTGGGTCGGATGGAATTCGTCGGTCAGTCCGTTCCAGACCGGCACCCCGGCGTGACGGGCCAAGATCTCTATTTTTTCCTGTGCAAACCCGCGGTACTCGATACCGTCATACATGCGGCCCAGAACTCGGGCCGTGTCTTTGATCGACTCCTTAGCGCCCATTTGGGAACCGGTCGGCCCGAGGTAGGTGACTCGCGCTCCCTGGTCGAAGGCGGCTGTTTCGAAAGCACAGCGCGTTCGGGTGGAGGTTTTCTCGAAGATAAGGACGATATTTTTATCCTGCAGGCGCGGCTGCTCTATGCCGGCATATTTTGCTTTTTTGAGGTCGCCGGCGAGCTCCAGGAGGAACATGATTTCCTGAGGTGAAAAATCGAGCAGTTTGAGAAAATGGCGGTTTCGCAGATTGTAAGCCATGGCATTGCTCCATTTGTTCAATTATCAAGAAAACTCGTCCAGGATAACTTGGTCGACCCTGAATATGTAGGTGATCAGTGCGGCCCGGATCCACATGCCGCAGCGTTCCTGCCGCCAGTAGGCGGCCCGCGGATCCTTGTCGACCGCCACTTCGATCTCGTAACGCCGGGGCAGGGGATGCAGCAGCGCGCAGTGAGGTTGGATCATCGTCAAATGTTTGGTTTTGAAGTGAAATGCCGGGTAGGTCTCGATTTCGCTCGAGGCATGTTCGGCGTATTCGTTTTGAATCCGGGTCAAGTAGATGGCGTCCACCAGCGGCATAACGCTTTCAAAATCATCGGTTTCGTGAAATGGAATGGCGTGTTTGGTCAGAAAGCCCTTGATGTCTTCCCGCATCCGGAAGACCTCCGGCGCCACGAAATACAGGGTGACGTCCCGGTAGTTCTTCATCAGATAACTCAGGGAGCGCACGGTTCGGCCGCGCTTCAGGTCGCCGACCATGGCGACCTTTTTACCGTCCAGACCACCGAGATTGCGAAACTCCCGCTCCAGGGTGTAGATGTCCAAAAGCGCCTGGGTGGGATGCTGGTCCGGTCCCGAGCCGCCGTTTAAAACCGGAACCGGCCGTTCGGTCTGGTTCAGCACCCAGGCTGTTTTTTCAGCAAATCCGGCTTCCGCGTGGCGGGCGATGATCAAATCGACATAGCTGGCAAAGGTGCGGATCGTGTCTTCCTGCGACTCTCCCTTGACTTCCGAACTCGTCGATGTGCCCCGAATTTCGGAAACGCTTAGACCCAGCGTGTAACAGGCGTTCTGAAAGGAAAGAAACGTCCGGGTCGACGGCTGCACGAAATAAAGCATCGCCCGTTTGTGCTGCAACAGGCGTTTGAGCTTACCCAACCCCATCTTCGTTTTGGCCAGCAGCCTGATTTTTTCGGCCAGGCTGCAGAGATAATCCAGAAATTCCCGGTCGAACTGCTGGGCATAGATGACGTCGAAGATTCGGCCGTTCTGCCGGAATGAATCGAGTTTATCGTCAACCGACCGGCTGTAGAATTCGTCCCAGCCTTCGTAAACCTGCCGCGTTGGTTCCGCATATCGGTCCATTTCATTCTCCCGCTTTAGGTGTGGTTACGGGTTCTTCGGGCCTCGGCAAGGTTAAATAGCCTATCTTGCCTGTCTTTCGGCCCGACTCGTTGACTATCCGATGCGTTGAATCCACCGGCGCTCATCCTGACATGCGTCGGTTTCTAAGCCTTGCGGACAAACCAAAATAATGCGCGATTTCGCATAATTATTTCTTGCTGTGACCCCGAAACGTTGACGTATGGAGGATTGAAAGGATACGTTACCGTATCCGTTTACTGGAATCAATCGTTAAAGTGATCGTTTCAATCTTCCGGATTCATTGTGCAGCCAATTTTTTTATATTTGATTTTAAGCGCCATATTTCTTAAAATATATACCTCCAGTTAAAGATTGTATCTTAAGATTACCGCCAGAAGGAGTCCAAGAATGCGAAAATCGCTATGTATCGCTTTGTCTTCGCTGTTTTTGTTGGCATGTGCGTCTCAAGGTACGTATACCAAGCAGCAAAAAGGAACCGCAATCGGTGCCGGAACCGGCGCTGCCATCGGCGGGGTCATCGGCCGATCGGTGGCCCGCAAGGGTCACGGAACCGAAGGCGTGATCATCGGGGGGTTGGCCGGTGCGGCTCTCGGCGGATTGTTGGGAAACCAGATCGGTGCCTATATGGACCGGCAGGAAGAGGCGCTGCGGCAGGCAATGGCCGCGGCAACGGCGGCCGATCAGGCGTCGATCCAGCGATCCCAGGACGTTCTGACCGCGACTTTCAAGAGTGACATGTTTTTTGATTTCGACTCCGCGACTCTCAAACCGGGCGCTTATGCCGAGTTGGACCGGGTCGCCAAAGTTTTCAACGACTATCCGCAGACGATGATTCAGATTCAAGGCCACACCGACAGCTCGGGCGCGGAAGATTACAACATGGCCCTTTCTGAACGCCGTGCCAATGCCGTGCGAGATGCGCTCATTCAGCGTGGTGTCGCTCCGGAACGTTTGACGACGATCGGCTTCGGGGAATCACAACCAATCTCGAGTTCCGCGGCCATGAACCGCCGGGTTTCCCTCGTGATGACCCCAATACGAGCATAACATATAGGTATTCTTTAAAAGATATTTTTTTCGAATCAGGAAAAAATC
>JARROL010000143.1:0-7148 GCA_037383965.1 Desulfobacterales bacterium
CCTGCAGGGCTTTCGGCCGTCGCTCACGCAAGGAGCGGGGCCATTCAGGCCAGATACGGGAGCGGTAATGGCTGCGTAAGGCCATATAGAGGGCAAAGTCGTCGAGCCAGTCGGCCTTATGACAGAAGCGTTCGTAATCGGCCGTGTCCCCCTCGGTGCCAAAACGCTCACAGACCCGCTCCAGCAGACGTTGTTTGAAACGGACGACCCGGCTGAAGGCAACCTTTTGCTCAGACCATCGCCGGACCGTGTCCGACTCCGATTGACGCAGCAGGCCTTGCCGCACCAGCGACTCCGGACTAATCAGAAGCGGGTTGCCGGCAAATGCCGACGGACTGTGGTAGGGCGAATGCCCGTAAACGCTTTCGGTCGGATTGAGCGGCAGCATCTGCCAGAGCCGTTGACCGGTCATCACCAGAAAATCGGCAAAACGGTAAGCCGAGGGGCCCAGGTCGCCAATCCCGCAAGCGGAAGGAAGGCTGGTGGGATGCAGTAGAATGCCGCTTGATCGCACGCTCATGGTGTTTGCTCTCCCAGAAGCAGGGCCACGGGAAAATGCTGCAGGGCGTCGCCGACAGCGATTCCCGGTGCCCCTTGAATCGATTGCCGGGTAAAAGGCCGGACTGGAATACGTCCTTTCGTTGTCGTCTGGCGGCGAGGGCACGGGCAATGACAAAAAGCTTGACCCTTCCGTGGCCTCTGTTTTCCAGCATTCCCGCCGCCTGTGCCAGCGGATCGGAAGTTTCCCTGACAATTGATTTCAGCAGCCGCCGGCGTTCGTCGTAAGCAACCGGCCGGCGATTGTCAGGATCCACCAGGGCGAGGTGCGGCAGTTCCGTACCCTGATAGAAATCCGGAACACCGGGCGCTGCGATTTTCAGCAGGCACTGGGACAGCGAATTAAACAGCCCGAAAAAAGCGATTTTTTTGCAAAATGGTATGAAGGCCGGCATAAATTCATTCCGCGGCGACGGGTCGAGAATGCTTTCCACGAATCCGGCAAGGGCCGTCTCGTATGCCTCTTTGGGTTCGAGCCAGGACGTTTGCTCACCGGCTTCCCGGGCCGCCTTGATCATGTAGGCTTGGATCCGTTCCACGAACCGGTGCGTTACGGGTCGATCCTGCGGCCAGGCCCCGATCAAGGTCTGGTACAGGAGGTACTCCGTGTTTTTGTCGGGAACCGTTTTCGGTCCCTTCCGCATGCGGTGACCGCGGGTGAACGTATGCCAGGCGTCGATCCTCGTTTTCCATTCCGCCGGTATTTCGGACAATACATTCAATCTGGCCCGCACGTCTTCACCCCGCTTCGAGTCATGGGTCGCGGTGCTGTTCATGGCATGGGGCCAGTCCTCCGCCCTTCGCGCGATCGCCGCGTGAAACTGCTCGACACCGCAGCCGAAGCGATCCGGCGCACTGCCTACCTCGTTCAGGGAAACGAGTCGATGATACCTGTAGAAGGCCGTGTCTTCGAAGCCTTTGGCCATCAACGCCGCCGACAGCTGCTGGAACGCTCGGACGGCCCGCCCGCACTGTTTGAATATCTCGACATCGTCGACGGCTTCCTCGAAAGGCACGTTTTCGAGAAGCAGGTTCCGGAGAAACTCGGTTTCGATGTGCAGATGCGGATATTCGAGGACTGCTCGCGAAATCGCCGCCTCGACGACAGCCCGGTCTTCGGAGCGACCATTTTTCTTTCCAAGGTATGTCCGATAAATGGGAAACCGCGCGAGCACCTCCGAGAGGGCACTCTTGAGTCGGCTCAAGGTCAGGTTGTCGGCAAAGCACTTCAGGGCGGATATTTTTTTGATCCTCCGCGCGAGGTTGTCGAGGTCTCCGGCCATGCGGGATGCCAGAACCCATTTTTTGGCGGAATAGACCACGTCTTCGAAAGGTTCCGTCCGTCCACTGAAGCCGGTGTAAATGTCGGTGAAGCGGGTTTCATTTTCCCGGGAAACGAACAGGGCATTGAGCCAGTGGGCAAAATCATAACCGGTGGTTCCCTGCACGGGCCAGCCGAGGGGAAGCGGCTCTTCGGGTGCGAGGATTTTTTCCACCAGGATAGAAGCGTCTTCCCCGAGGCACCGGCGCAACCTTTGAAGATACTCTCCGGGGTCGGCCAGGCCGTCGACGTGATCGATACGCACGCCGCTTATGCTCTTTTCGGAGGCCAGTTTTCCCAGCAGCCGATGGGTGTACTCGAAGACCGCCCTTTTTTCCTGGCGCAGGGCGATCAACTCGTTGATGTCGAAAAAACGGCGGTAGTTGATTTCTTCGTTGGCGACCTGCCAGTAGCACAGTCGAAATCGCTGTTGCGACAGGAGCCCGTCCAGCCGCTTGTAGCTGAGGATGTTGCCGGGCTCTCCGTTGAAACGGCGCAGGGTTTCGGAGAGCAAGCGCCGGATGACGGCATTGCCGCGGAAAAGGTCCCACAGGGACTGCTTGATGGCGCGGCCGTGATCTTGCCGGACCCCGGCATCAACCTGCAGCACCAGGCTTTCCAGATCGTCGAGAGCGTCGATCCAGCGATTGTAGGCCGGGTCTTCTTCCCCGAGTTCGGTCTTTATCGACGCCGTGGGCTGGTCGAGAATGCTCAGATACGTCTCGATTTGCAGCGGAAATTTCAGGTCGCCGTATGCAGCCGCAAACCCGTCGCGGTCATAGACGATCCGTATGTCGCCTTTTTCGAGGCACTCACCGTAGCGTTGCCCCAAAAAAGGCGCCATCACCCTGCCCTGCAGGTCCTTGGAGGGATGGTTCCAGCAGATATCGAAATGATCGTGGAAAGTCGAAGACGGCCCGTTTTCGAGCACATCCGCCAGCATCGGGTTGTCGACATCGAAGGCCATGTGATTGGGGACGATATCCTGCAACCACCCCATATCAGACTCCCGCAGCCGCTCGACGAGGTTTGTCCAGTCATCCGGCGATCCCAGTTCGGGGTTCAAGACATTGGGGTCCACGCAGTCGTAGCCGTGCAGGCTCCCCTTGCGGGCGCGGAATATCGGCGAGGCGTAAACGTGCGAAATGCCCAGTTCGGACAGGTAGGAAACGATGTCGGCGGCTCGAGCGAAACCAAATTCCGGTTGAAGCTGCAGTCGATATGTGGCGATGGGAACATCCATATGGTTTACTTTACTCATCCGTCGGGGGCCGGATCTTCAGAACTTCCGCCAGGCGGAGAAACGTCGCCACCCATTGCCGGGCATCGTCGTCCCCTTCATCGGCTCGCGCGCGAAAGTCGGCATACTCTTTCTGCCCCAGGGTATAGTGAATATTCTGGATCTCCTGAAACCTCACTAAAAAGGGAAGTTCGACGGCGAGCTCGACACCCTGAGCCAGCCGGTCCAGCAGATCGACGTCGTCAGGAGCCGCCTGGAACTTGCGGGCCAACTGCTCCAGCCTGTTTCGCAAGGTGAATTCGAGGGTGTCGGCATCCAGGGCGATACCGGCCCGTTCGGCATCCTCGATCAGATTGTGTATGGCGTCGTAATCGAACACTTCACGGTCGAATTCCTGATTCAGATCGCTGTTGACCACGATCTCACCGGCAACGTAGAGCGCTTTGGGAATCCGGCTGCTGGAATCGTTGATGAAGCGCATCAGCGATACGTGGTTGTCGTAGAGTTGACGATACATCCCGAGGGCATCGGTTGTGGTGGTTTCCAGAATCGTGTTCAACACCTTGCGCTGTTCGTCGCGGAACAGAGATGTGAGAGAATAGACGGAGTCTTGGAAGTATTTCCCGAAGCACCGGAACACGCCCGGAATATCGTACTTGTCGAAGACACTCAGGACTTCCTCCGCCATGCGGGAATACGCCTTTTCATCGAACCGGCTGATCCCGCAACTGATGCTGTGATCTCCCATGTGGAAGACGGCGTAGTGAAACTGTGCGGTCTCCCGCGTGATCTGTGAGGTGAGCTGGGCCCGACCCACGGCGATCTTGTCTTTACCGGCTTCCGCGCTGCGGTTGTCGAGGTTTTCGATGAAATAGCAGTAAATGAAAACCGTTTGGGGATAGTCTTCGAAAAACGAACTGATGACATAATGGGCTGCGGCTTTTTTCAGATCCACGCTGGATGGCTTCACCCACTTATCGTAGATACGGCGCCCGTCTCCATGTTTTGGAATATTGCTTTTGGCCGCGGCCAGCTTCTCTTTAAATGGCCCTTCGATCTCGGACTCGAACAGCTCCTCTGCCAATTGGACGGCACGGCCGGCATACTGAATGACCTGAACGGTCTCGATCCCAGACAGTTCATCGAAGAACCAACCGCAGCTGGTGTACATCAACATGGCCTGGCGCTGCATCTCCAGAAGCTTCAGAGCCCGTATGCGATTCGCTGCATCCGGTGAAACGGTCATGTGCCGCTCCAGAAACCGGTCGATGTTTTCGGGCGAACGGTCGAGGATCACATCAATGTAGTCGTCGCGTGCCTGCCATGGGTCGGCGAACAGATCACGGGAATTTTCGACAAACGCTTCCGCCAACGCATCCCGCAGCCAGTCCAGCGCGTTGCGAAGCGGGCCCCGCCAGCTCTGGTTCCAGTCCGGCCGGCGGCCGGACTGACAGCCGCAGTCGCTTTTCCAGCGTTCCACTCCATGCGAACAACTCCAGGCGGTGTTTTCCTTGATCTCCACTTCCCAGGTCGGGGGTTGTTTCTCAAGAAATTCTCCGTAATTGGTCAACCGCGCCGAATTGCCGGAATCGATCTTCTCCAGGGCGTAGGCCAGGGCCATGTCGCCATATCGGTGGTGATGACCGAAGGTCTCCCCGTCCGTTGCGATGTGGACCAGCTGGTTGTCATCACGCCCTTCTTCGAATGCCGCCAGCAAACGTCCGGCAAAGGCCTCCCCGTTGTTCAGCAGACCGTTGAAGGCCACGTCCCGGGAGATCGGGCCATCGTAGAAAAAGATGGCCATGCTGAGGTCTTCGGCAAGGCGCTGCACATAAGGCATGCGCGGGTCGATGGACCCATCGCTCACGTCGCTCCAGGAATCGACCCCCACCGGTCGAACCCGATTGGCCTGATGCGGACTCAGAATGGTGAACGTAATTCCCATTTCGGCCATGAGGGAAAGGGTTTCCAGGTCCACCGCGGCCTCAGGGAGCCACATTCCCTCCGGTGCCCGGTCGAAGCGATGACGGAAGTCACGGATGCCCCACAGAATCTGGGTGGTGCGATCGGCCGTGTTGGCCAGCGGAAGAATCATGTGGTTGTAAGGCTGGGCTATCGCCGAACCGTGTCCCGAAAATCGTTCGCTGCTGCGCCGATCGGCCTCCACTATCGCCGCGTATACCTCGGCGCTGTTTTGCGCCATCCAACTGAGCAGCGTCGGTCCGAAATTGAAGCTCATCCGGGCGTAGTTATTGGTGATTCGGACAATGCGCTCCTGTTCGTCCAGAATGCGGGCGGCGGCATTGCGGGTATAGCATTCGGCTGTGATGCGGGCATTCCAGTCATGGTACGGATGGGCGGAGTCTTGGATCTCGATCTCTTCCAGCCAGGGGTTTTCCCGGGGTGGCTGGTAGAAATGGCCGTGAATGCATATGCAGTGTTGCGTCATTTCAGGTTCCTTCTTTCGTCTCCATCGACAGTGATTTTGAGGCGGAGGGTGGCCTTTCCGCACCCTGAACAAGGCAGTTAAGAAGCCGAAAACGTAAACGAAGGCTTCTCTCAACTGCGTCAGTCTGACAGCCCCCTGGAGAATACCACAACGCAGTGAGGCGCTGCTTCGATCTCCGTTGACCTATTCGTCTGCAAGGTATCGGAGAACCTGCTTCCGGGACCCATCCAGCGGGGTTCGGCTGAATCGATCCTTTTGCGCCAACGCCCCGCAGGCAGATGGATTCGGATTTTTCCGGCATCATCGTTGAAATTGAACAGTAGGCCGGCCTCCTGGTCGTCGAAGCGGCGCCGCACCAAAAGCAGGTTCTGCTGCGGGTCGCATGACACCGTCATGTTTTTCTTGCTCAGGTTTGCCAGGGCGGGAATCCGTGAGCGCAGGCCCAGCAATTCCCGGTGAAAATCGTACAGCGTCCGATGGTGGCCTTCCCTCTGCAGGGACCGGTTCAATTTGGACCCCAAAAAGGTCTGCTCGTCCTGAGGATCCGGGGAGTCGGCCTGCCAGTCGAAGGCGGCGAACTCACGCTGGCGGCCCTTCCGGACAGCTTCAACCAGTTCTGGATCGCCGTGGCTGACGAAATACAGAAACGGCGCTGTTTCACCATATTCCTCACCCATGAAAATCAACGGGATGAACGGCGACAGGAGCACCAGGCCGGCGGCCAGCTTCTGTTTTTCGAAGGACACCATCCCGGTCAGCCGGCCCCCCTGTATACGGTTGCCGACCTGGTCGTGGTTCTGGGCGAAGACCACCAGTTGCCAGGCCGGAACGTTGCGGGAGGAATTGCCGTGGGCCCTCTGTCGGTATGCGGAGTACTGACCCGTGTAGACATACCCATTCTGCAGGGCTTTGGTCAGATCCTCCAGGCCGTTGTAGTCCCGGTAGTATCCGGAGCGCTCCTCTGTCAACGCGGTGTGAAGACTGTGGTGAAAGTCGTCGTTCCACTGGGCATCGAGATTGAAGCCGCCCAACTCCCGTGGGCGGATGATGCGCGTGTCGTTGAGAGCGCTTTCGGCAATCAGCTGGATGCGCCGGTTCAATTCTTCGGCCTTGCGGTGCACGATCCGGCCAAGCTCTTCCAGAAACGGCCGGGCGGAAAAATCCATGATGGCATGAACGGCGTCCAGCCGCAGGGCGTCGATGTTGAATTCGTCGATCCACTGAAGGGCGTTTTCGATAAAATAGCGGCGAACTGGGTCGCTGTAAGGCCCATCGAAGTTGACGGCTTCCCCCCACGGTGTCCGGTAGAAATCGGTGAAGTAGGGGCCGAAATCGCGCAGGTAGTTGCCTTCCGGCCCAAGGTGGTTGTAGACCACGTCGAGCACCACCGCCAGCCCTTTGCGGTGACAGACATTCACGAGCCGCTTGAACCCTTCCGGACCGCCGTAGGAGTTCTGCACGGCAAATGGGTACACACCGTCATAGCCCCAGTTGCGACTGCCGGGGAACTGGGCCACCGGCATCAGTTCGATGGCGGTGACGCCCAGATCGGAGAGATCATCCAGGTGCCGAGCGGCGCC
>JARROL010000144.1:0-6828 GCA_037383965.1 Desulfobacterales bacterium
CTTACGGAAACCCACGCCTTTTTGAAGAAATTAAGGGCGCACATCGACGCCCGGTTCAAAAACCGTATGCTTCTGTGCGAAGCCAATCAGTGGCCCGAAGATGCGACAGTCTACTTCGGAGACGGGGACGAGGGCCACATGAACTTTCACTTTCCCCTGATGCCGCGGCTTTTCATGGCATTGCGCATGGAGGACAGCTTCCCCGTCATCGACATCCTGGATCAGACGCCGGATATTCCGGACGTCTGCCAATGGGCCATTTTTCTTCGCAACCACGACGAGCTGACTCTTGAAATGGTTACCGATGAAGAACGGGATTACATGTACCGCGTCTATGCGGACAACCCGCAGATGCGGCTGAACCTGGGTATCCGCCGCCGGCTGGCCCCGTTGCTGGCAAACCACCGTCGGCGGATCGAACTGATGAACGGTTTGCTGCTGTCGTTGCCGGGCACACCGGTGATCTATTACGGTGACGAAATCGGGATGGGGGACAACATATTTCTGGGGGACCGCAACGGCGTCCGCACGCCGATGCAGTGGAGTCCCGATCGCAACGCGGGTTTCTCGCGAGCAAACCCCCAACAGTTGTATCTGCCGATTATCGTAAATCCCGAATTCCATTTCGAAGTCATCAACGTCGAATCTCAGGACAGTAACCACCATTCCCTGTTATGGTGGATGAGACGGTTGATTTCTCTGCGCAAACGTTTCAAGGCGTTCAGCCGGGGCACCTTGACGTTTCTGCATCCCGAAAACCAGACCATCCTGGCGTTTGTCCGCAGCTACGAGGGCCAAAACCTGTTGGTGGTGGCCAACCTGTCGCGTTTCGTCCAGTTCGTCGAACTCGACCTGTCGGCCTTCGCAAAGGTGACACCGGTGGAGATGTTCGGCTTAACCGAATTTCCATCCACCGACAAATCCCCCTATCCCCTGACCATCGGGCCGCATTCGTTTTACTGGTTTTACCTGCAGCCGACCTCCGTCCGCACCGAGGCCGACCGACCCGTCTTGGAAACCGCCGGCGAACCACCTCTTTTCGAATGCGTGGCAAGCTGGCAGGAGGTTCTCATGGATCGCGCCAGTTCCCGGCTCGAAAAGGTATTGTCTGCTTACGTTCGTTCCAAACGCTGGTTTGGTGGCAAGGCCCGGCAGATCAAACAGGCCCGCATCCAGGAATGGTTCCCGCTGCCGGACGACAGGCAAGACACGGTCTTCCTTTTCCTGCAGGTCGACTACGTCGGCAGCGAGAGCGAAACCTATGTGCTGCCGCTGATCTACGTCCCCGCTCGGCTCTCTCTGGAATTGATCCACGAGCGGCCCGAAGCCGTTGTCGGCCGCATCAAGTTCCTCCAAAAAGCGGAAGAAGGGTTCCTGCTGGATGCGCCGGCTGAAATGGGCTTCTGCGACAACCTGCTGAAAATGATCGAGCAACGCCGCCGTGGCAGGGGTCGGTTCGGTGAAATCATCGCCCGTCCGACGACCGCCCTGCAACAGATCCTGAAGCCACCTTTCGAGACACTGGCACCGTCGAGCATGCGGGCCGAACAGAGCAACACCTCGATCCTTTATGGAGACCGGCTGATCCTCAAGTTGTTTCGTCGCCTGCAGGCGGGGGTCAATCCGGATCTCCAGATCGGACATTACCTGACCGAAAAAGGATTTGCCCACATTCCGCCGGTGGCCGGTTTTGTCGAATACCGCAGCCCCCAAGGGACACCGAAAACGCTGGCTCTCCTGCAGGGGTATGTGGTCAATCAGGGCGATGCCTGGGAGTACACGTTGAACATCCTCGATCGGTATTTCGAGCAAATCATCGCCCGGGGAGGCGCCCGCGAAAAGGCTCCGGTACCGCGAGCGGGACTGCTGCAGCTGAGCGACGGCGATCCTCCTGCTGAAGTCGTCGAACTGGCGGATTTCTATCCGGCGTCGGTTCGAACACTCGCAAAGCGCACCGCTCAAATGCACCTGGTGCTGGCCGAAGGCAGCACGGATCCCGATTTTGCTCCGGAACGGTTTACGAAACTGTATCAACGCGGTCTCTACCAGTCCATGCGAACCATCTGCCGGCGCAATTTATCGTTGTTGCGACGGCGCTTGAATCATCTGCCGGAGGACACCCGTCCGGAGGCGGCGGCCCTGGCTGACCGGGAATCGGCTATCCTGGAGACCTTTCGGCGCTTGCTGGATATCCGGATCACGGCGCTGCGCACCCGCGTCCACGGGGACTACCACCTGGGGCAGGTGCTTTACACCGGCAAGGATTTCGTGATCATCGATTTCGAAGGGGAGCCCGCCCGTCCGGTGTCGGAACGTCTCATCAAACGCTCTCCGCTGCGGGATGTGGCCGGCATGCTCAGATCTTTCCACTATGCCGCCTGCACGGGGCTTCAGGTGTGCGAATCACGCGGGTGGGTGCAGCCCGAAAACAGGGCCGCCCTGGCTTCCTGGGCCGACTACTGGTTCAAGTGGATGGGGACCATATTCCTTAAGGAATACCTGCGCGTGGTCGGTGAAAACGCTTTTCTACCGCCAAATGCCGATGAGGTGCAGGTGCTCCTGGAAAGCTACCTGCTGGAGAAGGCCATCTACGAACTGGGATACGAACTGAACAATCGTCCCGATTGGGTCAGAATACCGATTTCCGGAATACTCCACGTGATGAGCAGCATTGACACCTGATGCCTGCGGCAACGGAAAAAATAAAGGAGGAGTTCATGTCTCTGAAAAATCCGGCGATGGATACCGACGTCGACGACGCGGTCGACCGCGATGTCTCCCTGCTGAGCGAAGACGACATCTACCTGTTCAACGAGGGCAGCCACTTTCGACTTTACGAGAAGCTGGGTGCGCACATTATCACGGTCGACGGGCGGGAGGGAACTGTTTTCGGGGTGTGGGCGCCCAACGCCGAGACAGTCAGCGTGATCGGCGATTTCAACGGCTGGGACAACTACCGCCACGTGTTGGCGCCGCGGGGAGAGTCGGGCATCTGGGAAGGATTCATCGCCGGCGTCGGCCGCAGCATGCCCTACAAGTATGTCATTCAGTCCGCTTACGACAACCTCCGGCTGGAAAAAGCCGACCCGTTTGCCGTGCATGGCGAAGTGCCGCCCAAGACCGCTTCCGTGATCTGGGATCTGTCCCATGACTGGGGCGATGAAAACTGGATGACAGCGCGCGCCCAGAATCAAAAACCGGAGGCCCCCATGAGCATCTACGAGGTTCACCTGGGTTCGTGGATGCGGGTGCCCGAAGAAAACAACCGCTCGCTTTCCTATCGGGAGCTGGCGCAAAAACTGACCGATTACCTCTTGGAAATGGGTCACACCCACGTCGAATTCATGCCGGTGATGGAACACCCTTTTTTCGGCTCCTGGGGCTATCAGAGTCTCGGATATTTTTCTCCCACCAGCCGCTACGGCACCCCCCAGGATTTCATGCACCTGATCGACACCCTTCATCGAAACGGTATCGGCGTCATTCTCGACTGGGTGCCCTCGCATTTTCCCGTCGACAGTCACGGGATCGGCGATTTCGACGGAACCCATCTCTACGAACACGCCGATGAGCGCAAGGGCTTTCATCCGGACTGGAAGAGCTACATTTTCAATTACGGGCGCAACGAAATTCGCAATTTTCTGATCAGCAGCAGCCTCTTCTGGCTGGACAAATACCATGTTGACGGGTTTCGCGTCGATGCGGTCGCTTCCATGCTCTATCTGGATTATTCCCGCAGTTCGGGGGAATGGATTCCCAACGAATTCGGCGGCAACGAAAATCTGGAAGCCATTTCCTTTCTGCGCCGCTTCAACGAAGAAACCCATAAAAATTACCCCGGCACCATCACGGTTGCCGAAGAATCCACCGCCTGGCCGATGGTGTCACGCCCGGTGTTCCTCGGAGGGCTCGGTTTCGACATGAAATGGGACATGGGGTGGATGCACGACACCCTGGCCTATTTTTCAAAGGATCCGGTCCATCGCTCTTACCACCACAACAAGCTGACCTTCCGCATGATCTATGCATTTCATGAAAACTACGTGCTGCCCCTTTCACACGACGAAGTGGTTCACGGCAAGGGGTCTCTCCTGGGGAAAATGCCGGGAGACGACTGGCAGAAATTCGCCAATTTGCGCCTGCTGTTCGGTTACATGTACGCCCAACCCGGCAAGAAGCTCGTCTTTATGGGCGGTGAATTCGGGCAGTGGGCCGAATGGGCGCACGATCGCAGCCTGGACTGGCACCTGCTCGAGTCTTCATTGCATAACGGCCTGCAGCACTGGATGAAGGATCTCAACCAGCTGTACCGCACCGAACCGGCCATGCACGAATCCGATTTCTTCCCGGATGGATTTAAGTGGATCGACTGCAACGATGCCGTCCACAGCACCATCAGCTTGATCCGGCGTGACCGCCAAAACGCCAACGAGGTGATCGCCGTTTTCAACTTCACGCCGGTGCCCCGGCAAAATTATCGCGTCGGCGCCCCGCGCAGCAATTTCTGGCGGGAATTGCTCAACAGCGATGCACGCGAGTACGGCGGCAGCGGTCAGGGCAACCTTGGATCTCTGGAAGCCGCCCCGGTGCCGTTTCACGGCATGCCTCACTCCCTGAACTTGACCCTGCCGCCGTTATCGGCCGTGTTCTTGAGTCCCGCAGAGGATCCGTCATGATGAGAAGCCCCCGATTGGGCGCCACGCCCCTCGGCAACCGACGCTGCCGGTTCGAGGTGTGGGCACCCCTGGCCGAAAGAGCCGAAGTTCGGTTGACGGCGCCGGAGGACCGCCGGTCGGCGATGGACAGGCACGGACCAGGGTACTTCACTGCGGTGCTGGACGACATCCCACCGGGTACCCGCTACGTCTACCGGCTGCATTATGCGGATTCGAGCACCAGAGAAAGGCCGGACCCCGCCTCCCGGTACCAGCCGGGCGGGGTGCACGAGCCTTCCGGTATCGTTCCCGCGGATTTCGACTGGGATGACGCCGACTGGTGCGGACTGCCGCTGAGCCGCTATGTCGTTTACGAGTTGCATGTGGGAACCTTTACCCCGGAGGGAACCTTCGACGGCGTCGTGCGTCACCTGGATGACCTCTCCGATCTCGGCGTCACCGCCGTCGAACTGATGCCGGTGGCCCAGTTCCCCGGCAGTCGCAACTGGGGCTATGACGGTGTGTACCCATTTGCCGTGCAGAATTCCTACGGCGGTCCGGAAGGGTTCAAGCGTCTGGTGGATGCCTGTCACCGCAAAGGGCTGGCGGTGGTGCTCGATGTGGTCTACAACCACCTTGGGCCGGAAGGCAACTACCTGAGAGATTTCGGCCCCTACTTCACCGATTTCTACCGGACGCCCTGGGGAGAAGCGGTCAACTTCGACGGGCCTCACAGCGACCAAGTTCGCCGCTATTTCATCGAAAACGCTCTTCAGTGGATCGACGAATTCCACATCGACGCCCTGCGGCTGGACGCCGTTCACGCCATCATGGATTTTTCCGCCCGGCCGTTTCTGGAGGAGCTTGGCCGGATCGTGCACCGCAAGGCCGAAGAATTGAGCCGGCGCATCTACCTGATTGCCGAAAGCGCCCTTAACGACACGCGCATCATCCGCTCGCGGGAGTTGGGCGGCTTCAATCTCGATGCCCAGTGGAACGACGACTTTCACCATAGCCTTCACACCGCGCTGACAGAAGAGCGCTCCGGCTACTACCGGGACTACAACGGCCTCGAGGATCTGACCAAAGCCTGGCAGGAAGGGTATGTCTACTCGGGTCGACATTCTGAATTCCGTCAACGGGCCCACGGCAACTCTTCCCGTAACGTTCCGGCCAGGCAACTGGTGGTATTCGCCCAGAACCACGACCAGGTCGGCAACCGCATGCTGGGGGATCGGCTGACCGGGATGGTGTCCTTCGAAAAACAGAAGCTGGCCGCCGGACTGGTGCTCCTGTCGCCATTCATCCCGTTGATTTTCATGGGTGAGGAATACGGGGAAACAGCGCCGTTTCTGTATTTCGTCAGCCACGGCGATCCGGAACTGGTTGAGGCTGTCCGGAAGGGCCGTCAGCGTGAGTTCGCCGCCTTCGACTGGCAGGCCGACCCTCCGGATCCTCAGGACGAGCAGACCTTTCTGCGGTCCAAATTGAACCGGTCCCTGCGGCGCGACGGCCACCATCGGACGCTGTACGATTTTCACCGGGAATTGCTGGGCCTGCGCACCCGGATTCCCGCCCTGGCAAACCTGAGCAAGAAAAACATGACGGTGTCATGCGACCCGCGGCAGAATCTTCTTTTGGTGCGGCGCCGCTTCGACGGCCAGGAGGCCGGCATGGTGTTCAATTTCAACGATGATGCGGCAAAGATCCGAATTCATCTGCCTGCGGGGCATTGGCGCAAGAGGGTCGATTCAGCCGAATCCCGCTGGAGGGGTCCCGGAAGCAGGGTCCCCGATACCCTGCAGACGAATGGATCAACGGAGGTCGAAGCAGCGCCTCACTGCGTTGTGGTCTTCTCCAGGAAGCTGTCGGACTGACGCAGTTGAGGAAGCCTTCGTTTACGTTTTCGGTTTCTTAACTGCATTGTTCAGGGTGCGGAAAGTGTACACCCTCTGCCTCAAAATCACTGTCGATGGAGACGAAAGAAGGAACCCGAAATGACGCAACACTGCATATGCATTCACGGTCATTTCTACCAGCCACCCCGGGAAAACCCCTGGCTGGAGGAGATCGAGATCCAGGACTCCGCCCATCCGTACCATGACTGGAATGCCCGCATCACAGCCGAATGCTATACCCGCAATGCCGCCGCCCGCATTCTGGACGAACAGGA
>JARROL010000145.1:0-8247 GCA_037383965.1 Desulfobacterales bacterium
GCCTTAAGTAAAGCGCAGTGGCGCTTGGCTCAAGATGTTCCTTTTTCCCGGGGGAGGGCGACATACTTTTTCAGCTTCTTGTGCAAGGTTTTACGGGTGATCCCCAATTGCCGGGCCGCTTCGCTTTTGTTGCCGCCGGCCATTTTCAGGGCCCTGAGGATGGCGAGGCGCTCCACCTCTTCCAGAGGGGCCGGACCGGCATCCGCCGTTTCGCCGCGGGCCGCTTTGCTCCCGGCCGGCTCCGGCGCAATCCTCAGGTCAGCCAGGTCGAGATACTCGCTGCGGGTCAACACGACTCCCCGTTCGACCGCATTCATCAGCTCGCGGACATTGCCCGGCCAGTCATATTTGAGAACGGCGTCCATTGCCCGCGGCGTGAAGCCCTTGACCGTTTTACTGTTTCTTTGGGCGAACATATCGCTGAAATGCTGGGCCAAAAGGGGGATATCCTCTCTTCTGTCGCGCAGCGGCGGCAGGCTGAGTCCGACCACGTTCAACCGATAGTAAAGGTCTTCCCGAAAATCCCCCTGCCGGACGAGTTCTGCGAGATTCTTGTTGGTGGCGCCGATGACCCGCACGTCCACCGCTAACGGCGTTTCACCGCCGACCCGGATCACTTCCCTTTCCTGAAGCACTCTGAGCAGCTTGACCTGCATGGTAACCGTCATCTCGCTCACCTCGTCCAGAAGAAGGCTGCCGCCGCCGGCCTGCACGAAACACCCCTCTTTGCGGCGCTCCGCGCCGGTGAAGGCCCCTTTCTCGTGCCCGAAAAGCTCCGATTCGAGGAGGGTCTCGGTCAGCGCCGCGCAGTTGATCTTCACGAAGGGCCCGTCCTTGCGATGGCTGTTGTAGTGCAGCGCACCGGCAATCAGCTCCTTTCCGGTTCCCGACTCTCCGGTGATCAGTACGGTGGCCTCCGAGGGCGCGACCTGGGCCACGGTTTCCAGCAGCCGGATCATGGCCGGACTCTGTGCAATGATACTGCGCCGGTCGAAGTGCCGCCCGAGAGTTTGCTTGAGCATCCGGTTTTCCGCTTTGAGTTGGCTGTGCTCCATGGCGCGGCCGATAATCAGCTTCAACTTGTCGAAATCGAGCGGTTTGGTCAGGTAATCGTAAGCGCCTTTTTTTAACGCGTCGACGGCGGCTTCGACCGATGAAAAGGCGGTCATGATGATGACCGGAATGGCCGGGTTGTAGGCTTTTATTTTTTCGAGGGCCTCGATGCCGGACATCTTCAGCATACGCACGTCCATAAGAATCAAATCGAAAAAGCGTTCCCTGACTTGTGCAATGGCGGTCCGGCCGTCGTCGGCCTCGAAAACAGTGTAGCCCCACTCACCGAGTAAAGTCCTCAGCATGGTGCGGTGGGCCGGGTCGTCGTCGACCACCAGGATCTCATTAGGCGTGTTCATCTTGGGGCTCCTCCGAAGTTTTTGGGATGCAGACGGTCACAGTCGTCCCCTTGCCGGCCGCACTGTCGACCTCTATGCGCCCGCCGTGTGCATCGACGATGTTATGGGCAATCGCCAATCCCAGCCCGGTGCCGGTCGACTTGGTCGTGTAGTACGGATCGAAAATCTGCGATTGATTTTCCTTGGAAATACCGTGACCGGTATCGGACACCCTGAAAACGATCCACCGATCGTGATCCTCCGCAGCGGCACTGACGGAGAGGCGACCGCCGGCTTCCATCGCATCGAGTGCGTTGAGATAAAGATTCAGCAGGACCTGTTTGATGCGGTCCGGATCGAGAAAGACCGTCAGGAGTTGCGGTGCAATGATCGTTTCAATTCCTATGGCCTTTTCCTTCGCGCGCGCTTCCACCAGTTTCAGGGAGTCGGCGACCAGTTGCGGCACCGCCGCCGCTTTGGCAACGACCTTGATCGGCCTGGCAAAATCGAGCAGTTGACCGATCACCCGGTTCAACCGATCGATTTCCTGGATCATGATACCGGCGACTTGCTGGTCTTCGGGCTTTTCCCGGTAACGCTCCTTGAAATAGGTGGCAAACCCCTTGATGGAACTCAGTGGATTGCGCACCTCGTGGGCCACCCCGGCCGCCAGACGCCCGACCGAAGCGAGACGCTGGTTGCGATGAATTTCTCTGCGAAGGGCATAGACTTCCCTCAGATCTTTGAGCAGCAGCACGAAGCCGAGGAACCGGCGGTCGCCATCGTGGAGCGCACTGGCGCTGAGGGCCAGGGGGACCAGTCGGTCGTCGGCGAGCCGGCAGTCGATTTCTTTTTCTACGACGTCTCCGGTTGCGGTGAGCCCTTCGATTTCTTCACTTATCTGGTGTGGCAGGATTTGAGCGGCACGGCGTCCGATGGCCGTATCCGGTTCGAAACCGAGAATGGACTGCGCCGCCTGATTGTAAGAAGCGATCCGCCGCTGTTCGTCGAGGGCGATGAGTCCGATCGGCATGTTTTCGACGACGTTGTCCGAAAATGCCTTGATTCTGACAAGTGATGCGCGCGTGGTCCGATATCCTTGGGCCATAAAAAGAAGCAAAATACCGGAAAGGCAGACGAGGAGCAGAATGGCGGCCATAACGATCGTGTGCCAGGTGTCGGCCCGCTGGGCGCTGAGAATCGATGCGTTGTCGAGCCCCACGAAAATAACCTCCCGCGGCGTAGCGGTTGACACCATATGGCCGCGCGGTCCCATACGCGATGCCGAGCGGTGCCAGTTCGGCGCGATCGGATCGAAACGCCGGTACACCTCGAAAACCTCCCGGCCGTTTTCCATCCGGATGCGCCGCCACTTGACGTTTGGGTCCCTTGCAATCTGATCGAAATTCAGGTTGCGGTCGTAGACCTGGCCGACCCGATCGAGGTCGCTGTGGGCAATGATCGTGCCGTCGCCGTCGGCCACCATTAAATAGACGATATCTGGTTGCCGGGCGGTCTCGGTGAGCAGGTGCTGGAGCTTGAAACCGCCCATCATCCGCCCCATCATGCCGGTACGGGCACCGGCCTCAAAGGAGCGGATCAACGCGGCACCTTCTTCGACAAGCAGCTTAACGGTGTTTTCCTGCTGTCGGTGAATGTTCTCGACCGTCAAAATTGTAAAAACCGGCATCAGGATGACGGCTATGCCAATATAAATCCACCCCGGGATCCCGGTCCACAATTTGCTTATTTTCGCTGCTGCCTGCATGGATTGTTCACGGAGCAATTCTGGTGCCATCGGCCGGTTCCTGGAGTCCCCGTTCATCGAAATCGAAGTCCGACACCGACCCGGTTGCCATAAGGATAAGTGCGGGCCTGTATAATGGCAAGAAGGTTGTGTAACCTTTTTACTCAACTGGCCGCCGCAAAATAATCGGGTGGGTACTTTATACCCATTTATAGGCGGCCAAATGAGGGCCGAGAATGAAGGAATTATGCAAAAAGGGGGAAAACCATACGTGTCTCGTTGAGTTGCTTTGGGGCGTTGTCAATTCGCCATCCTCGATGACATTTCCGAGGTAATCGCTGTTGCAGAAGGCGATAGCTTCAAGTGATTCTGATTGATGCCAACCTCCTCATATACGTCCATCCAGTATCCTGATCGCTGATAATTTACATCCCATTATCGTATAAAATTCATTCCTCCGCGTCTTCAAAGGATTGGGAGTTCCTGTGGAACTCTTACACCAACCAACCCTGCCGCCTCCTTTCGCCACGACATCAGGCTTCTGCGCTTGACACAAATGCCGGCTGTTATCTATAGTCCCTCGAATACGAATACGGGCAATGGCGCCCAGATAGGCCGCAACCGAACGAGGACAATCTTATGGACAAACCGATTGAAACTTACTGGAAAATCCGTCTGGAAAAATTGAAAAAAGCCTTGGAGGAAAACAATTTTGAGGTCTATTTGAGCGACAGCACCGCTGAAGCCAAGACACTGGTCCTTGACACCATCATGCCGGCCGTGAAACCGGCCAGCGTGGCCTGGGGTGGATCGATGACCGTTGTATCCTCTGGGCTCTATGCGGCTCTCAAAGACCACCCGGCGTTAGAAGTGCTCGACACCTTCGACAAGAAAATATCGCCGGAGGCGATGCTGGAGCGACGGCGCCAGGCCCTTCTAGTGGATCTTTTCATCACCGGCACCAATGCCGTCACCGAATCCGGTCAACTCGTCAATCTCGACATGTTCGGAAATCGGATCGGCGGCATCACCTTCGGCCCCCGTCACGTCGTCATTCTGATCGGACGCAACAAACTCGTCCCGGATCTGGAAGAGGCTTTTTTCAGAATCAAAAATTATGTGGCGCCTGTCAATGCCATGCGTCTGGACAAGAAAACCCCGTGTGTCAAGACCTCCTATTGCGAGGAGTGCAAGAGCCCCGACCGGATCTGCAACACGTGGACCATCACGGAAAAATCGTACCCGAAGGGACGAGTGAAAGTTGTTCTGATCAACGAAGAACTGGGGTTTTGACAGTCGCGCTACACCATTCGAAATGCTTGCCGATAGCACGGGAAGGGCCGTTTGATTTAGCCTTGACAAGTTCATTTCCTTTATTTACATTTTAGACTTAGACAACACTTTATCTATTAAAATTATTACTAATTCTCGCTGTTTTCGGGGTGGCCGTACGGGCCTGAGATCATACCCTTAGAACCTGATCTGGGTAATGCCAGCGAAGGGAAAACGACGCCGCTGACCGGTCCCTAAGACCGTTGATGCCTGCCGTTTCCCTCTCGGGAAACGGCGTTTCTTTTTGGAGGCGCGCTATGAAAAAATTGGCTGAACAGGCGGGACGAAATCTCAGTGCGGTTCGTGAGAGAAAACCGTTGGTACACAACATCACGAATTTTGTCGTCATGAACTTCACGGCCAATGCCCTGCTGGCGATGGGCGCCTCACCGGTAATGGCGCATGCAATCAATGAAGTCGAGGAAATGGTCTCGCATGCCGGTGCGCTGGTTTTGAACATCGGTACCCTCACCGATGAATCTGTAGCAGCCATGATCGCTGCCGGTCGGAAGGCCACTGAAAAAATGATCCCGATCGTCCTCGACCCGGTCGGTTCTGGCGCTACCAAGCTGCGAACGGAATCGGCCCGAAAGATCCTGTCGCAGACCCACGTCAGCGTTCTGAGAGGCAATGCATCCGAGATCCTGTCGCTGCAAGACGACAATTCCCGCACCAAAGGCGTCGATGCCGTTCATGCTGTAGACGAAGCCGCCCGAACCGCCGGCATCCTGGCAGACGAACTCGGTTCCACACTCGCCATTACCGGTCCGGTCGACCTCATCACCGACGGTCGAGGCGTGGTTCGGGTTTCCAATGGTCATCCGCTGATGGCCAGCGTCACGGGCACCGGCTGCACGGCATCGGCAGCCGTAGGGGCGTTTCTGGCCGTCGATCCGGATCCGGTCAGCGCCGCGGCCACAGCATTGGCATTCTTCGGGCTGGCCGGAGAAATGGCCGGTGACAGCGCTGCCGCACCGGGCAGCTTCATGATTAAGATGCTCGATGCCCTTTTCACTATTACACCGGATCAACTACAAAAGGGCTGTAAGATCGAAACGGATTGACATGAAACCACAGCGCATCGACTATTCACTCTATCTGGTGACCGACCGCGGGCTGTCCTACGGCAGGACGACGCTCGAGATCGTCACAGCCGCTGTTTCAGGCGGCGTCACCTGCGTCCAGCTCAGAGAAAAGACGGCCTCTACCCGAGAGTTCATCCGCGAAGCGCTCACATTAAAAAAATACTTAAGGTCCGTAACCGTCCCTCTGATTATCAATGACCGGCTGGACGTGGCCCTGGCCGTCGGGGCCGACGGCGTCCATCTCGGCCGCAAGGACATGCCGCTGGCGATGGCCAGGGCCATCGTCGAGGACCGGATGGTCATCGGAATATCGGTCGAATCGCTCGAAGACGCGGTCGTAGCGGAGGCAGGCGGTGCAGATTATCTGGGGGTCAGTCCCATCTACCAAACCCCCACCAAGACCGACACCGCTCCGGCGCTAGGAGTGGCAGGGTTGAGGGTTATTCGACAGGCCGTCAACCTGCCACTGGTCGGCATCGGCGGCTTGCATCAGGGCAACGCCGCCGAGATCATCCGCAATGGTGCCGACGGTGTGGCCGTGGTCTCGGCCATCGTCGCCACCCAAGACCCTATGCAGGCCGCCCGCGGTCTGAAAGGCGTCATCGCAAGGGCGCGACAGCAATGACACTCAAAGACATCGGCGAGTTCGGATTTATCGACCGCATCAGCCGGGGCTGCTTGATCCGTCCCGCGGGGATCGTCAAGGCGATCGGTGACGATGCCGCCGCCTTTCGGTCCGATCCGGAACTTCTGAACCTGGTGACGACCGACCTGCTGATCGAACGGGTACATTTTATGCGGGATGCCGCCGACGGCTACAGCCTCGGGTACAAGGCCCTGGCCGTCAATTTGAGCGACATCGCTGCCATGGGCGGTACGGCCCGCAACGCATTTGTCAGTATCGCCGTGCCGCAAGACGTCACTCTCGATTTCCTCGACGATTTCTACCGCGGAATCAAGCGCCTGGCGGCGGAACACGAGGTCAACATTCTCGGCGGTGACACCACCGGTTCCAGCGTCGATCTGATCATCAACGTGGTCGTCACCGGCACGGTTGCTGAAAAGGAGGTTCTCTTCCGCGACAAAGCCCGGGTCGGCGACGTCATTTTTTCGTCGGGTTGTCTCGGTGACAGCCGCGCCGGACTTCACCTGGTTTTGAACCGGATCGCCGCCGACACCCCTTACCTGAAGACCCTTTTAAACGCTCATCTTCGTCCTAAACCCTTACTGCGTGAAGGCCGTCTTCTGGCAGCCCATGGCATATCGTGCGCCTCAGCCGTGTCGGTGCGCGCCTGTTCATCGATCGTCTGCCCTTGACTCCGGCCTTGCAGCAGTTCTGCCGACGCTTCGGCTTCGATCCGGTTGAATACGCGCTGGCCGGCGGTGAAGATTATGCACTGCTGTTCACCGTCGCCCCTTCGGAAGCCGACGCAATCGCCCGTGACTACTTTACAACATTCGGTCAATCACTTCACAGACTCGGTGAGATCACCGATTCGGGAAAAATCGAACTGATAGAAGGAAGCGGGGTCTCACGTGTCATCGTCCCCACCGGCTGGAACCATTTCAAAAAGGAATCATAAAATGCAGGCGATGTCAGACGAATCTCGGACAAAACGACGCTACACAAGAGTCCTGACCATTGCCGGCTCGGACAGCGGCGGGGGAGCGGGAATCCAGGCCGATCTGAAAACCTTCTCGGCTCTGGGCTGCTACGGCATGTCGGTCGTCACCGCCCTGACGGCTCAAAATACGACGGGAGTGACAGGCATTCACGCCGTGCCGCCGGATTTTGTCGTGCAACAGATGGCGGCCGTCTTTTCCGACATCGGAACCGATGCCGTCAAGATCGGTATGCTTTATTCGGCGGAATTGATCCAGGCGGTGTCGGACGGGTTGCGGCGGCATGAAGCGTCCAACATCGTCCTCGATCCGGTCATGGTGGCGCAGAGCGGCGACAAACTGTTGCAGGACGCGGCCATTACGGCCTTGAAAAATCACCTGCTTCCACTGGCGACGGTTCTGACGCCGAATCTACCCGAAGCCGCCGTGCTGCTGGGACAAGAGGTCAATGGTCTCGACGACATGCAAGCGGCAGCCAAAAACCTGGCCGCTTTCGGCAGCCGCAGCGTGCTGCTCAAGGGAGGACATGCGCAAGGTGACGACAGTTCAGATGTGCTTTACATCGCCGAGGACGATCTTTGTGTTGTTCTCGGAGACCGGCGGGTTCGGACCGCGAACACCCACGGCACCGGTTGCACGCTCTCGTCCGCCATTGCCGCTTACCTGGCAAAAGGCGAAGCCATTGCACCGGCGATCCGCAAGGCAAAAACGTACATCGGTGAGGCCATCCGCGCCGGGGCGCCCTACCGCTTGGGACATGGCAGCGCACCGGTGCATCATTTTTTCAGCTTCTGGTCTTAAGCCGTAATCCGGTCGATCATTTTGTGTAGAGTAGAGCGCTGATGTCAAAAGCTCCACCAGCGATGCCTCGCCGCACGCGGCTTCTTACATGCCAGAAGGTGACTTACCGGCATCAGCGCCCCCTCATCGAACCGGACGTGCGGTTCTCCCGCATCCGGCTCTCCGATGATCTCTTGCCTCAAGGTATTCACAAGGAGTTGTTGGCTCGTTCATGCAAGTAAACCAGCCCCTCAGACCTCAGCGCTTGATACAGTGACGGGCCTTTAAG
>JARROL010000146.1:0-6797 GCA_037383965.1 Desulfobacterales bacterium
TTTAGAATGTCCCAACTATCACGCCTGAAACGGTAGACGGCGTGCGACATTGACGTATTCGCAGTTGTAAGTCCGAAAGATCAAGCGCTCACGTTCGATGCGCTCGGTCGGGCAGGCAATGAGCGTCATGGTTTTCAATGTGTTGCGGGCTACGTTTTTTTCTGGAATGGCTGCGAGACCTTCACCGATTTTTTTACCGCTGGTGCTGTCGAGTACCACGGCGGTCTTTCCGTCGGACACTACCGCGAAGGGAATTTGATAACGTGGGTTGAGCAGGCGGGCCGCCGCTAGTGTTTCCCGTTCATAGGACCCCAACGACCCGGGAACGCATTTGATGGCCATAAGGCAAGTTGTTCCCGCATCCACGCTGACCACCAGGTCCACTTGAGACGCATAGCGCTCTTTACCGACCTCGAATTCGATCTCTGCGTCTACCTCGATATCTTCCTTGGTGTATCCCTTCTCTACGACCAGCAACCGTTCAACCGCCTGACGGTTGGACTCGGCCCCGATCTCGGGAACATCTCTTCCCGTTACAAAATCTTCGATCATGCGGTAGGGTTTGAGGGTATCGGCCAAAATTATTCTCCTGTCTCTGCAAGTGGCTTCCGACCTCATCCACTCGCTCACGAAAAACCCGTTCCTATCGGCGTCCAAAATGCGAGGTCATTGTTGAGAACGCCCTAAGAGTGAGATTCCCGTCATTTGAGGCGGTTTCTCGACTCCCATGATGTCGAGTATCGTGGGCGCAATATCGGCCAGAACTCCCGGGCGCAGGTCGGCGTCACGCCTGGAATCATCGACGAGAATAAACGGCACCGGGTTGAGGGTGTGGGCGGTATGCGCACCGCCGCGCTCATCGATCATCTTTTCCGAGTTTCCGTGATCGGCCGTGATCATCGCTATGCCGCCCAAACCGGTGACGCGTTCGACAATTTGCCGCACACATCGGTCCACAGTCTCACAGGCTTTGACGGCCGCTCCAAGAATACCGGTGTGTCCCACCATGTCCATATTGGCAAAATTAAGCACGATGAGATCATAAGAATTGGACGTCAACCGCTCTATGAGCGCCGCGGTGACCTCAGCGGCGCTCATTTCCGGCTTCAAGTCGTAAGTGGCCACCTCGCGCGGGGAGGGGATCAGACATCTGTCTTCGAACCGAAATGGTTTTTCCTCGCCGCCGTTGAAAAAATAGGTGACATGGGCATATTTCTCGGTTTCAGCGATTCGCAACTGCCGCAGGCCCTTCAGACTGATGACCTCGCCGAGAAGGCCCGTGAGGTGCACCGGTGGGTATGCAACGGGCAGGGTTAATTTTTCATCGTAGCGTGTCATACAGACATACCCGCAGAGGTTGGGGACCACCTCACGATGAAACCCGTCGAAATCCGGCACGGTAAAGGCCCGCGTGATCTCACGGGCACGATCGGCCCTGAAGTTGAAAAAAATGACGCCGTCACCCTCGGCAACCATGGTCAAAGGGGCATGATTCGCATCGGTAACCACAATCGGCCTTACGAATTCGTCGGATTCTTCCCGCAGATAAGAATCTGTAACGGCCGCTATGGGGTCACGGACTGTGCGCCCCTCGCCCTGCACGTAGAGTCGATAGGCCTTTTCAATCCGCTCCCAGCGACTGTCGCGGTCCATGGCGTAATACCTTCCGCAAACCGTTGCGATCTTGCCACAACCGATGGCTTCAAGATGTTTCCGCAGCCGGGTCAGATAACCGACACCGCTGTCAGGTGGGGTGTCACGCCCGTCGAGGATGGCGTGGATGAAAACCCGCTCCAGACCCTTTTGGCAGGCCATGTCGACCAGTGCGAGCAGGTGATCGAGCTGGCTGTGAACACCGCCGTCGGATACAAGACCCAGCAGGTGAAGCGCCGACCTTCTCTCACCGACTGCTGACATCACCGTCGTGAGGACTTCGTTTCGGGAAAATGAGCCGTCGGCGATGGCCCGGTCGATACGCAAAAGGTCCTGATAAACGATCCGGCCGGCACCGATGTTAAGATGCCCGACCTCCGAATTGCCCATAATCCCTTCCGGAAGTCCAACCGCGAGACCGGCGCACTGCAATCGGGTGGTCGGATAGGATGCCGCGAGTTTATCCAGGAAAGGGGTTCGGGCAAGCCGGACGGCGTTGCCCTCCCCGGCGGATCCGATTCCCCAGCCGTCGAGGATCATCAGCAGACAGGGCTTGGGCTTAATCATCGAAATCTTCCGTCGGCGTTTTTAGCTGAACCATGCTCTTCATGTGCCTCGTTTTTACACGTCTGGCATCCATCCACAATCCCTCCAGATCGTAAAACAGTCGCACTGGTTCGTAGAAAATGTGTATGATAACATCACCATAGTCGAGCAAAGCCCAATGCCCTTCGGCGAGCCCTTCCACGCTCAGCGGTTTTTTATGCTGTTTTTTCAGGTCCGATTGGATGTATTCGGCAATCGCCTGCACCTGGCGGTTTGATCGTCCGCTGCAAATGATAAACGCATCGGCCACAGATGTCATCTCCCGAACATCGAGAACGACCAGATTTTCAGCTTTCTTCCCCGTCACCGCCCTGACGTAGACCTCGAGCGCATCGACAAATTCATCTGTCATATGTAAAGCCCTCGGCTGTAGACAATGTCAAGCACTTCCGCAGGTAAGAGATACCGAACGGAAAAACCGCTGTAAATCAGGTCCCTGATCTTGGAAGAAGAGATATCGAGCATGGTGACATTAAAAACGTGTATCGGCATCAGTTGAGGATGTGAAAAGACCGACCGCCTTTCCGAACCAGTGTATTCCTCGGATATGCCGTGGCATAAAAAGTCGTTCAACGCCCGCCACCTTTCAATTGGGGTTTCCAATCCCCGTTCCGGCCTGGACATCACGATGAAAGCCACCGACTTCAGGAGCGTACGGTATGACTTCCAGGTATCGAGTTCGAGAAAAGCATCCAGGCCGATGATCAGGTAAAGACGGACGGTATCGGAAAACCTCTGCTTGAAAAGTCGAACAGTGTCGACGGTATAGGAAAGTCCCGATCGCTTAAGCTCGATGTCGGAAACCTTCAATCCAGCTTGGCCAGCCACCGCACGACGGATCATGTCATAGCGGATGTTCGCGTCGACAATCTCACCGGCAGCCTTGTGCGGCGGGGTTGCAGCCGGAACGAAGTAGCATTCGTCCAGCGGAAACTTTTCCACCACCTCCAAAGCTGCCTGCAGATGCCCGATGTGGACAGGATTGAAAGTACCGCCGAACAAACCGATGCGCATATCTATGCCGTTTTTTTGATTGTCCGTCTCAGTCACCCATTTCGACGGTGATCGTCAGGTTGTCGCGGTGGATCACCTCGTCAAACGGCTTGTGCCCGAGGCAGCTTTTAATCTGACCCGACTTGCGACCCTTTATTTTCTGTATATCCGAAGAACTGTAGTTGACAAGCCCGATTCCGATCATTCTGTTTCCCTGGCTTTTGAAAGCAACCGCTGCGCCGACGGTGAATTCACCCTCGACGGAGATGATACCGCTAGGCAGAAGGCTTTTACCGTTTCTCAGCAGGGCATCGACCGCGCCGTCATCGATCACCAATATACCTTGCGGTTTGAGGTTGAAGGCGATCCAACCCTTGCGGCTGGACAGCTTTTTCTTTTTAGGCACAAAAAAAGTTCCGAGTTTCCGCCCGTTAAAAAGTTTTTTCAGTATGTCCGGCTTCGTTCCGTTGGCGATAACCATCGGAATGCCAACGGCGCTGAGCTTGCGAGCGGCCTTGATCTTGCTCAACATACCGCCGGTACCGAGTGCCCCGGGTATGTCACTGGCGTATTTCTCGATGCGTTTTTCGATCCGGGAAATCACCGGAATCGGCTCGGCATCCGCAAATTGCCTTGGATCTTTGGTGTAAAGGCCGTCGATGTCGGTCAGGTTGATCAACAGGTCGGCATCCATCAAAAGTGTGATCATGGCGGCCAGTGTGTCGTTGTCCCCGAATTTGATCTCTTCCACCATCACGGTGTCGTTTTCATTGATGATCGGCACCACCTGCCATGCAAGCAAGGTGTGGAGGGTGTTGCGGGCGTTCAAATAGCGCCGGCGGTTGGAGAGATCTTCACTGGTGAGCAAAACTTGGGCGACTTTTTTGTCATAGCGGCCAAAGGCTTTCTCGTATTCCATGATCAAACCGGCCTGTCCGACAGCTGACACGGCTTGGCGTTTCGGGACTTCATCCGGTCGCCGGGGTAGATCGAGTTTCCGGATCCCCGACGCCATGGCACCAGATGAGACCAGGATCACTTCGACTCCAATACTGATCAGCCGGCAGATTTGCCGGCTGATGGAACGGATGGCCGCCAAGTTCAGATCGTTTTCGGCTGTAAGAACGTTACTGCCGACTTTGACGACCACCCGCCTGGCACATTCAAAGTACATCGTCCTGTTGTCCGTCATCGCATTCGCCCACTATTGCGGCTCCATGGAGAACCTTTTGTGGAACCCGTTTTGAATCTCGTTGTGAAATAAGACGCGAGATATGTGAAATCAACCGGTCTACACCGGCGCCGGTCGCCGCTGAGATGAGCAGCACCGATTTGTCCCGCACGGCGGATTCAAACACCCGTGCGCTTTCCGCCGTTCCCGCCAAGTCCATTTTGTTGAGAACCACGATCTGAGGTTTTTCGTTCAGCCCGTGTCCGTAATGTGCGAGTTCTGCATTGACAATCCGGTAGTCTTCGAGTGGAGACTGCAGATTGACCCGTGAGGCATCGACGAGATGAACCAGGAAGTCGGTCCGTTCGATGTGGCGCAGAAACCGGATTCCGAGGCCGGTGCCTTCGTGAGCCCCGGTAATCAGACCCGGAATGTCGGCCACGATGAAGGGCTGATTCGAGCCGGTTTGAACCACGCCTAAATTGGGCGTAAGGGTGGTGAAGGGATAGGCTCCGATCTTGGGGTTCGCGGAGGAGATGGCGCTGATAAGGGTTGATTTACCGGCATTGGGCAATCCAATGATGCCAACATCGGCGATGAGTTTCAATTCCAGTTTCAGAGTGCGGCTCTGTCCCGGTTCACCGGGCTGAGAGAATCGCGGCGCACGGTGGGTGGCGGATTTGAATCGCGTATTCCCCTGACCGCCCCGACCGCCCTTAGCGGCAACAAACGTCTGACCCGCTTCAACCAAGTCGGCTATTATCTGACCGGTTTCAGCATCCCAAATCAGTGTGCCGGACGGAAGTCCGATGACCAGATCTTCACCATCCCGACCGGTTTTTTGCCGCCCTTGCCCCTGTTGCCCGTTTTCGGCCCTGAATTGTTTTTTATGGCGAAAATCGTAGAGGGTTCGCTTGCCGGATGAGACCCGCAACACCACATCGCCGCCTTTACCCCCGTCTCCTCCGTCCGGACCTCCGCGCGGTATGTATTTTTCACGGCGAAAACTGACACAGCCTCTGCCGCCGTTACCGGATTGAACGGTGATGATCGCCTCATCGACAAAGTTCACTCTGCATGTACGCTCACTTTTTTGCGTGACCGCCCGAGCCGTTCGTAAGCCACAATCCCGTCGATCTTGGAAAAGATTGTGTAGTCCTTGCCGATACCGACGTTATCGCCAGGATGAATTTTCGTACCAACCTGACGAATCAGGATATTGCCGGCTTTGACGCGCTCGCCGCCGAAACACTTTACACCGCGTCGCTGACCGGCGCTGTCCCGGCCGTTTTTGGAACTCCCCGCTGCCTTTTTATGAGCCATGGTCCATCTCCTCAAGCGTGTCGAAACGCTGCCTTCTAATATGGTCCTATCATCTGAGCGTCGATTCTCTTTTAGGATGCACATCACGGTACTTGGCTAACGCACCGCAGCGCACCACCGCCGGATTCAAGGGAAAAGCCCTTAAAGGGCGATGCTGTCAATCTTTACAGCCGTATACGGCTGACGGTGGCCATTCTTACGGCGATATCTTTTGCGCCGCTTGTATTTGAATACCAGAATCTTTTTTGCCTTGGCCTGTTCCGTAATATGCCCGCTGACCGTACTGTTCTCCAGAAACGGTTGCCCAATGTTGACGGATGAACCGTCAGATGTCATCAGCACCTTGTCGAATGAAACGGGCGTGCCGATCGCGCCGGGGATTTTTTCAACCCGCAGAATTTCGCCCTCCCTGACCTTGTACTGTTTTCCGCCCGTTGCCACTACAGCATACATTTTTTCGACCTCCTCAGTATCTAACTCAAATTACACATTAATTCAAAAGTTGAATAATATGAATGCTTGCAGTAGTTTTGTCAAGGAAAATATGCCTTATCTTATAGGTGCCTATGGAATGGACATTACTGAAAAAATCCGTATATTATGATAATAAGTAATGGCGGTCACACGTTTCCACCATCGATCCTATCGGAACCTGAAAGATCCGAGCATAATTCCAATGAAAATTGTTTCAATTGCCATAAGCCGGAAAAAAGGCACCCGTAAACAGTGCGTTGAATCGGCCGAGTTGATAGCAGAGCACGGTATAAGTGCTGATGCACATGCCGGCCGCTGGCATCGTCAGGTCAGTTTCTTGGCCGCCGAAAGTATCGAACATGCCCGTGAGCGTGGGCTAGCGGTAGACTTCGGTGACTTTGCAGAGAACATCGCCACAACCGGAATCGACTGGCCGCGGGTTCCGATCGGCACCCGCTTCCGGCTCGGCAAAGCGGCCGTGGTAGAGGTTACGCAAATCGGCAAAGAGTGCAAGAACAAATGTGCCATCTACTATCAGGCCGGTGACTGCATCATGCCGCGTGAAGGTGTCTTCGCA
>JARROL010000147.1:0-8465 GCA_037383965.1 Desulfobacterales bacterium
CTGTGCAAAGTGCAATCAGAGCCGGCACAAACCACTTTTTTCCCATTTCCATTTTGTTTCCTTCACATATAGCGTGATAAGCGGTGACGCTTGCCAGAAAACTCGCTCGAGTAACATACTTCGAATTACCCCCGCTGATTTTAATGATGTCATGGAACCATGCTGTTAAGTTACCACCCCGGTCCCCACGGACCCCACATGCCCCAATCCATCGACGCGGCCTCGTTCATTTGCGCAATATTTTGTTTTACGGCCAGGTTTTCATAGCGCTGATAGGCCTCCTTATCAATTTAAAAATACTGCGGTATTTACGTATTGATTTATCAACTACCCTGCCACAAATCTGATCCGATTGGAAGGAACGCGTGTTAGTACCAAATCCACTACCCCTATTTGTCAAAGGGGGTCAAGGGGATTTTAATTGAGGATCAGTGAATCCGTTTGGGGGAGCATCACAGAAAACGTCGACCCCGCATCGAGGCGGCTTTCCACCTTCACCTTTCCGCCGTGAGCTTCAACGATGGCCCGAACCAGGCTCAGTCCCAGACCCAGACCACGCTTGGTTCGGCTGCGGTCGCCGCGGTAGAGCCGATCCCAGATCTGGTTGATTTCCTCCGGGGCAATCCCGATCCCCTGGTCGGTGACAACGATGACGGCGAACGGGCCGTCTTTATGGGCCGAAATGTCGATCGAACCGCCCGGGCGGCTGTATTTTATGGCATTGTCGAGGAGATTGGCAGTGATCTGCTGGATACGGTTTCGATCGGCATGAATTAGCAGTTCGTCCGGCAGGCGGGTGTGGATGGTCATTTGCCTGTCTTCGGCGATGATCTCGTAGAGATCGACCACGGAGTGCACGATTTCCGGTACCGAGACATCCGTCTTGTTCAACCGCATGGCGCCGGTCTCGGCTTCGGCCACATCCATCAGCGTGTTCAGCATGGTCAGAACCCGGTCGGATTCTTCCATGCAGTCGGCCAGAGCCTCCTGTAAAGGACCCGAATCCTGATTGTTCTGCAGGGCCATTTCGGCTGTTCCCCGCAACCGGGTCATCGGTGTTCGCAAATCGTGGGCGACGTTGTCCAGGGATTCGTGCATGGCCTGGATCAGAGAATCATTTTTATC
Source organism: Desulfobacterales bacterium (assembly GCA_037383965.1). Taxonomy (GTDB): domain Bacteria; phylum Desulfobacterota; class Desulfobacteria; order Desulfobacterales; family SG8-13; genus JARFQH01. The sequence goes on from JARROL010000147.1 coordinate 1,126, forward strand.
CAGCATCCGGTTGAATAGGCTGACGAGTTCATCGAGTTCGCCGCGTCCGGACCGCGCGGGCACCCGGCTGCTCGTATCGCCGGTCTCGAGGATTTTACGCACCGTCTGGATCAACTGCCGGACGGGGCGCATGGCGCGGAAGGTCAGAAAGCCTCCTCCGACAATGCCGAGCAGGAGCAATGGAAGTACAAATTTGAGAAAAACGGATCGAAAGTAGGACAAAAACTCCCGGCTGCGGGTTGAATTCTTGCCGACCTGGAGGATCAGTCCGCCGGGAAGACGACTGTTGCCGATCGTCCAGGAGCCTTTTCCGTCGTCCTTTACGAAAAACAGGGGATCCTTGCGGCCCGGGTCAGGGGCTTTGAGCCTTTGTAGATCAACATCTTCGACACCCGGCGGAAGGCTGATGAACAGCACCTGGTCGAGCGGCCCGATGATGCGGATGAAGAATATGTCGCCGGAGCTTCGGGATTGTGACGCAAACCGTGTGCGGACAGCGTCCACACCGCCTTCAAAATACCAGGCCGTGTACTCCTGGATGCGATCCCGGATGACCTCCCGCTCTTTCTCCACGACCCATCTATCAATGTTGTAATACGCGACCAGGAAGAGCGCCAGGGAGCTGAAGGTCAGGCCGATCCCCTTATTTGTCTTTGAGGACATACCCCATTCCCCTGACCGTATGGAGCATCTTGCGATCAAAATCTTTGTCGATCTTGTTGCGCAGGCGGCACACCAGGACATCGACGACGTTTGTCTGGGGATCGAAGCTGTAGTCGTAAATATTTTCCAGAATAGAGGTCTTGGAGATGATGCGATTGGCATGGCGCATCAGGTATTCCAGCAGAGCGAATTCCCGCGCCGGCAGGCTGATGACCGCGTTATCGCGTTTGGCTTCGCGCGTCAATAAATCGATGGTAAGATCGCCGACGGTGAGCGTGGAAGGTTCCGCCACCCGGGTGTCTCTGCGGATCAGCGCCTGGATCCGGGCCAGCAGTTCCGAAAACGAAAAGGGCTTGGTCAGATAGTCGTCCCCCCCGGCCTGCAATCCCTTCACCCGATCGTCAACGGTCCGCTTGGCGCTCAGGATGATCACGGGGGTGTTGTTTTTCTTGGCCCGCAGCCGTTCGATCAGGGTCAACCCGTCCAAGCCCGGGAGCATGATGTCAACGACGGCGGCGTCATAGACCCCGCTCAATCCCAGATCCAGACCGTCCAGGCCATCCTGCGCGACATCGACCGCATATCCGGCCTCTTTCAGACCCTTGGCGACGAAAGAGGCGATCTTCTTGTCATCTTCAACGACCAGAATTCTCATGGGTGTAAACTTTCCTATAAGGTACTCATAATGTGCAAACCCGAGCGGCGTCAAGAGCCGACACCTACCAGTATAAAAGCAGACGGTCTTGACCAGTGCGGGCAATAACTTCCACTTTTGATATTTTGGCATAACGTCACCGCCCGCTCACACTCTCTATAGGCTTTAAGATAAAGATTTTGGCAAGGATAGAGGGAGAAGGCTGTATTGTAATACGCCGCCGACCGATAACACAGCCAAAATCTTTATCTTGAAGACTATAGTTCGAAACGCGAAGTTCGCAGAGAAACATAAAGAAAAATGGACTCTGCGTTCTTCGCGCTTTTGCGGTGAATATCTATTTCTGCAAGGAGGTCAGGCCGGTTTGATGACGATCGCGGCCGCTTTGTCATTGTCCAGGTACTTAGCGGCCAGCTGCGACAGTTCACGACTGGTTATATCGGCGTAATCAGTCTGGATCGTCCGGCTCCACTCGATTTGCTGGGGGAATTGTTTCGACCCCGTCAGCACTGTATCGAGCCAGTAAGCGTTGGTGCGGATCCGGTCCTTTATCCCGGTGAGGCTCGGACCGAGAGCCCTTTCCAGTTCATCCTGACTGATGCCGTTTTGTGAGAGATCGGATATGATCTGCCGGACCTCGCCCAAAACAACAGTCGTCTGGGCCGGATCTACGAGCGCCGCAGCTTGAAATACGCCATAGCCGGGGTAGGCCCGCCAAGGCCTGTTGTAAGCATACGGTGAATAGGTAGCCCCGAGATTCTCCCGCAGCCTTTCCCGCAGCCGGTCCGAGAAGATGTCACCTAACACGCCCAGGCGGCGCGTGCGTTTGATATCCCACATGTCTTCGGTGGGATAGGCGACCACGATCAAGGCCTTGGGTATTTCGGTTTCGACTGTTATGTTTAATGATTTCGAGGCCGGGAATCGGATCGAGGAAGATCGTTTCTCGCCGCTCAAACCCAACCGGGCAGGCAGGCTGCCGATATAGGTACCGACGATGTCGACCACCACCGCCTCGTCAAAATCGCCGACCACGGATACCTCCAATGGCTCGTTCTTCAAGGCGGCATCGATCCAGGAACGCACGTCTTTGAGCGTCAAGGCCTTGAAAGATTCGAGTGGGGGGAGGCCGAAACGCAGGTCACCGCCGGCCAGGAACCGGTATCCGGCAAGCTGCATCTGCCCGTCGATCGAAGGGTAAAGCGCCGTGTACATCTGACCAAATCGCTGCATCGATAGGGCATAAGCCTCCTCGCTGTAGGCCGGATCCGTCAAGTGAGCGTACATCAGTTGAAACAGCAGACGCATCTCATCGGACACCGTTTTTCCTTCTAAAGCAAAATGGTCTTCTGCGACGGTAAAATCAACCGTGGTATTACTTCCGGCCATGGCCCGTTCAATGTCATCGCGACTCAATGAGCCCAGGCCGCTTTCATTGACAACCGCCTGACCGAGTTCGGAGAGACCTGGCAGGTTCTGTGGTTCCCCGGACCGACCGGTGCCGAAGGCGATGTTGACCAAGACCTCATTATTCTTGAAATCGGTCTTTTTAAGATTTAGACGCATCCCGTTGGCAAAATCGATCTGGGTGATCCCGAGATCCGGATGCGATATTCTGCTGGCGATGCGACCCTTGGATGACGGATCAGGCAGGTAAGGAAAGCGAACCGGTTTCGAATCACCGTTGGGAACGACCGCCGTCAACCGGCTCCCGTCATAAGCGGCCAGCAACTGTTTTTCGGGAGGGGTCTTGTCAGTGGTCAGGTCCGCATTCCCTGTTACCATGACGAGCCTGTGGCGGGACGACCAGAGGTTCCGAAAGGCTGCGTTTACCCGGTCGAGAGTGAGGGCTTCAAGTAACGGGCCCACGAGCGCCTTTCTCTGCCGTGGTGATTGAAAAACCCGGTCCCGATTCAACGAAGAGATGATCTGCATTGCCAATCGGCGGCTGTCGCGCGTGTTCGATGTCTTCACCGCGTCGTCGTACTCGGCCAGCACGCTTTTTTTGACGCGCTCCAATTCAGCCTGGGTGAAGCCGAAATCAAGGGCGCTTCTTAGGGTCTGTTCGATTAAAGGCAGCATTTTATCCCAGTCTTCGGGATTGCCTTCGGCACTGATCGTCGCCGTTTTCAATTGACGCAGGAACGTTCCCGAGCCGGAGGACACATCCGTAAACGGTGTATCGGGTTTCTTGACCAGAGCATCCAGACGATGCTGGAGCATCCGGTCGGCGACCTCTTCCTGGAGCAGTTGCTCCTGAAGGGCGGCGGAATCCGGACGGTGAGGCACCTTTTCGATAACTTCAAGAGAAACCGTGGTGTTGCCCGCTTCTTTTTCGAAATGGTAGAAGGGTTTGATACCCGTATGGTTGACGGTGCCGAATTCGGGCTTGTCCCTTTGTGGCGCCCGGGCGGATACATCGCTGAATCGATCTTTTATGAGCCGCTCAGCCAACCGAGCATCGAAATCACCGGTCATCACCAGGACCATGTTGTCCGGCCTGTACCAGGTATCGTAAAAGTCTTTGAGAAGCTTGCGGTCGGCGTTTCGAATGACTTCCGCGCTCCCGATGGGAAGTCTCTGTGACAACCGTGTTTCGGGAGCTTCGAAACCGAGGCCGGCCACATAAGTGCGATAGGATGCCGAGTCCCGACTGCGCATTTCCGCCAGGATGACCTTTCGCTCGCGATCGATCTCGAACGGTAACAAAGAAGCACCGTCGGCATAATCTCTTATGACCAGGAGCCCTTTGCTGAGATTTTTCTCGTCCCCTTCAGGTAGAAGAACCATATACACCGTTTCATCAAAACCGGTGTAGGCGTTTGCATCGGCACCGAACTGCATGCCGATGCTTTGGAAATACTTTACCAATTCCCCGGGTGGAAAATGGGTTGATCCGTTAAAGAGCATGTGTTCCAGAAAGTGGGCCACGCCCTTCTGATCATCGTTTTCGTCCAGGCTGCCGCTCATGACTTTCAGGTTGATGTTGACCCTGTCTTTGGGCGTGCGGTTTTCCATGAGGACGTACCTGAAGCCATTGGGGAGTTGCCCGAACACGACTGCAGGGTCCGGCGCGAGGTCACTTTTTTCGTGGGCCCAAGAGGGCGCCGGCGACCTTTGTAAGGATTGATCCGTTTCTGCGGCATTGACCGGGGCCGTCAACAGATTGCCGAGATCATCATCGAGGGTGCGGCTGTCAAGACCCGCACCCACACTTGAAACAAGGCTAAAAACAAGAATCAACAAGAGGGTCGGTCTCAAGAGTCCTTGAAAACCGTTCTGAATTATCTTCATGGTGCATTCCCTTCTTTTAATTAGGATCATCTCCCAAATAGGTGGTCGATGGATCGGGGTCAAGGTTTCGAGGGTTCAAGGATTCGGGTGAAAACCAATCAACAAAAAGTAAGCAGTGTAACCCGCCCCCCTCTTCTTTGGGCCATCTCCATCGGGAGTGCATTTTGACGGCTTACCGAATTTGCGGGATGAGCAGGCTACCCAGCGCCCGGAGCCTGCGTCGCGTTCATTACCATTACTTGAATCCTGGACTCCTTGAACCCTCGAATCCTTCTCCCCAACTCAATTAGAAAAACTCATCTATTGTAATACCGTCACCTTTCCATAGCCTTTCTGCTGGATTACACGGTTGTAATATTCGTGCAAGGCACATGAAAGGTTGGGGCATTAAGGTATCGCAAAACGAAAACGAACCGAACAACACGACAAACCGTCGACGGCAGGGATCCTTTCGTTTTCGGTTCGAATGAACCGTGCGTCGACAACAAACTAATCATTAGGAGGACCAAGAACATGACACGAACATTTAGATTAACACGGTCTATCATAATTGTAATGATGACAGGTCTACTGCTGGTATCGGGATTTCTGATCGCGAATGCGAGCCCGAATGCGCCGGTGCCGATGATTCCGGAAAATTTCAGCAGCCTGGCCGACACCGTCAGCCCGGCCATCGTCCACATTCGGGTGGAAAAAACGGTCAAGACCGGCGGGCCGGCTATGAATCCATTTGGGATGAACCCCTTTGGCAACAACAATCCTTTCAAAGATCATTCGGAAAAGTTTTTCGGGCCGAATGGTCGGCCGGAATTCAAGCAACCTGGTTTGGGATCCGGCTTCGTTATCGACAAAAACGGTTACGTCGTCACCAACAACCACGTGGTTGAGGGCGCCGATAAAATCAAGGTCGTCCTCAAAGATGAACGGGAATACGACGCCAAGATCGTCGGTCGGGACCCTGTCACCGATATTGCCCTGCTCAAGGTTGACACAAAAGAAAGTCTGCCGACCGTGGCCTTGGGAAGCTCCGACAATCTGAAAGTCGGGGAATGGGTTATGGCCATCGGAAGCCCGTTCGGGTTGGATAACACCGTGACCGCCGGCATCGTCAGCGCCAAAGGGCGCGTGATCGGGTCCGGACCCTACGACGATTATATTCAGACGGACGCCTCCATCAACCCGGGGAACAGCGGCGGTCCTCTGCTCAACATGAAGGGTGAGGTCGTCGGGATCAACACCATGATTATCGCCGGCGGCCAGGGGATTGGGTTCGCGATCCCCATCGACATGGCGGAGAAGGTCATCAAACAGCTGAAACAAACCGGTGAGGTCACCCGCGGATGGTTTGGCGTCAGTGTTCAGGACGTGAAGGGGGACCTGGCGGAGTACTATGGTGCCAAGGGGCAGACCGGTGTGCTGGTTGCTGCCGTTACGCCCGGGGATCCGGCTGAAAAAGCCGGGATTAAGGCCCAGGACATCATAACGGAGGTCAACGGCAAGAAGATGACGAGCAGCCGGGATCTGACGACACTGGTGGCCGGTCTGGGCGTCGGCGACAAGGCCGAGGTCAAGGTACTGCGGGGCGGTGAAACCAAGACCCTGGAAGTTGAAATCGGAAAGCGTCCGTTGACTCTGGCTGCAGCTGGTGACAAGCAACAGAAAAACGATGGTGAGTATGGCTTTCAGGTGTCCGAGCTAACGCCGGAGATGGCTGAGCGCTACAATCTCGGCAACGCCAACGGTATCATCGTGGTCGGCGTGCAAACCGGCAGCAAGGCCGACAAGGCCGGTATTGAAGAGGGCGATCTCATTCTCGAAGTGAATCATGGAAGTGTCGATTCGGTGAGTCATTTCAAAAAACTACTCGATCAGAATAAAAAAGGCGCCGGAATCAAGCTGCTTGTCAAGCGCATGAACGCCGGCCTCATGGTGATACACTTGGCCTGATATAAAGGCGAAGGTATCGTCCCCGAACCGGGGCGGCATTCTTCCTCCATGCCGCCCCGGTTCAACAGCTTCCTCTTCGATCTGAGTGGTCGCTCGCGGACATGGTCGGCGCAGTAAAGCTTGAACCCGGTTGACAAAAAGCCTTTCTGTCTTCTAAAGTGATATCCGTCATTTCCGGCGTCCTTACGAAAAATCATCTCCTGCCTTAATAGCGGGTCCTGCCTTCATCCTGAAGGATTGGCCGGGTTGCCTTGAACCACTTTTTAGATTCGGTGTCGACCTTCACCTAATAAACCACTGAAGAAAGGGCGCATTACCCGATGAAACAGGCCGAACGCCGCAGAATTGTCGTCGCCGTCGCACCGGTAGGAAAGGGCGACCCGCCTCCGGCCGGTAACCCGCTCAGCTCCGAAGAAGTAGCCCGAACCGCTATCGATTGTACCCGGGCCGGGGCCGCAATGATTCACCTCCACGTGCGGGACCAGGCCGGCAGCCAAACTGCGGACCTGAAGGCCTTTGCGCAAACCCTCGATATGATTCGCGAATCCTGCGACATCGTCATCCAGGGCTCCACCGGAGGCATATCTGATCTGACGCTGGAGGAACGTTGTGTGGCCTTGGACGATCCTCGCGTGGAAGTGGCGTCTCTCAACATGGGCTCTGTCAACTTCGAGGAGACGGTCTACATCAATTCACTGCCCGACATCCGCTACTGGGCCAGCCGCATGCAGTCGGCAAATGTCATTCCGGAGCTCGAAATCTTCGAAGCGGGCATGTTGGC
>JARROL010000148.1:0-6793 GCA_037383965.1 Desulfobacterales bacterium
CATTGTGGTGCGCCCGTGACTCTGCGGATTCCCGAGGGAGACGACCGCCCGCGCTACAGCTGTGTTGCCTGTGGCGCGATCCACTATCAAAACCCTAAAATGGTCGTCGGCTGCGTTCCCCAGTGGCAAGGCAAAATTCTGCTCTGCCGCCGAGCGATCGAGCCCCGGTACGGCCGCTGGACGCTTCCGGCCGGCTACCTTGAAAACGGCGAGACGGTCACAGAAGGTGCCCGTCGCGAAACACTGGAAGAGGCCGGCGCAGCGCTGCACGAAGTGATCCCTTACGGACTGTACAACATCTGCCACGTCAACCAGATTTACCTGATGTTCCGGGCGCAGCTGAACAGGTTGAACTTTTCACCCGGAAAGGAGAGCCTCGAGGTGCGGCTGTTCGAGGAGGAGGAAATACCGTGGGAAGATATGGCTTTTCCGGTTATCGAACAGACACTGGCACGCTATATCGCCGACCGGCCACGAGGCGTTTTTCCGTTCCACATAGCGGATGTCGTGCGTCGTTTGAGTCGCCCATCCCTCGAAGGCGGGCAAGGGGTGTAAAAACTTAAAGAAAACGTCTTTTTTCGCAGAGACGCGGTCTCACAAAAGCCCCCTGTCCCTCAGCTCATTCATCGACCGTTGTCCGATGTCGGTGACGTGGCTCAGGGCGCGCGTGAGATGGTACCCGGCTTCCTGTGACACGCCTGAGTCGAGCATGACGAGCGCCAGGTCGATGTTTTTCTCGACATCCCGCCACGTCGGGTCGGCGGTAACTTTAACGGCTAAGTGGACGTCGCCGAGCATTAGCCCGATAAACACATGCGCGATTCTTTCGGCGCTCTTGCGGTTCTTCTCCGGCAGGCCGGCGAGCACTCCCAATGCCTGGGTCACCCAGATAATACCCGACTTGATCTTTTCGCTCTGCGAAAAAGCCAATATGGCTTCTTTGGTATCCATCGCTAACCTGCATGCGTTTAGGGATTTGTACGGACATCGGTCGACTGATTGTTTAACGGTTATGACATCAAAGTTCAAGCCTCAAAATTTTTATCTGGAAGCCTATGAAGGCGGTCATTTTGCAAAAAGATGCCCCCTGCAGCAGCAGCGAGCAGCGGGACTCGCGGGCTGTCTTGACAGGCTTGGGGGTTGGGTGTCATTCTTTAGCCCTTCTTGACTTGATATGATATGGAATATAAAGGTTATTTTGCAAAAGTCGTTTTCGATGAAGAAGCGAATACATTCCATGGCGAAATCATCAAATTAAGAGACGTTATGACTTTTGAAGGCGAAACTGTAGATGAATTGAAAAAGGAATAAAAATCGGAAGGTAAGCAAAACGCATGCACATCTCTGGAAACACGCCCACGCCTCGTCGATACCGGCAATCGTTCCTGTTGGCAGTGGCGGTTCTCCTTCTGTTCTCCTGTTCGACGGACGAACAATCACCCGATTATTCCAGGAGCCAGACGGAAGGTATCACTTTTTTCGACATCGGTGCCGAAACCGTCTACTCGGATGCACTTCGGGATCGGTTGCGAAAGAATCTGGGCCCCGACGCAATTGCATACCGCAGCACAATCGACCTGGAATTCAACGCCAAGGGTTTTCTGCAGCGCCAATTTCCCGTTCTTAACGACCTGAACCAGCGATTGAACACGCCGGCGGGCGAACGGGTCGAGCACGACACGGTCAAGCTCATGTACCGCTATGCCGTCAAAGAAAACCTGCCCTTTAGCTATGTCGAGGTGGTCTTTTCAAACATCTCCGGAAAACCGCTTTTTATTCAGGTCCGCTCCCGTGACCTTTCCGACATTATCCGAACGCTGGAAGAAAAATACGGCAGCCCGCAGTCGATTGATCAACCCGCGGACGAAGGACGGGTTTTCTTTTGGCGTGATCATCGAGATGTGCTCCTGGTCTCCATCATTCCGACCTGGCGCGGCGACAAAGAATACCGGTTGGTCATCTATTACGTCGACAATCTTGAAAAACTGGTCGCAGTAGAAGAAAAGGAACGCCGTCAAAAAGAAGAGGAGAGACGCCGCGCCGGAGAAAAGATATTCTAAGTTGGGCCGGTTGAGGCGGTTGAAAGATGTCATCTATTCTATCAAATCTCGTTATCAATTGACGTAACCTCGTCATTACGAATCATTGCTCTTAGGCTTTTCTTTTTCCTTCAAAGCCGCGTGAGCGGCGGCCAACCGCGCGATCGGCACCCGGAACGGCGAGCAGGACACATATGTCAAGCCGAGTTCATGACATACCTGGATCGACTTCGGGTCACCCCCGTGCTCTCCGCAGATGCCGCACTCTAAACCCGGTTTAACATTGCGGCCCTTTTGAACGGCAATGGCCATCAGAGCCCCGACCCCATCCCGGTCGATGGTGGCAAAGGGATTGTCGGGCAGGATCTCCTGTTCCATATACTCGACCAGGAACCCGGCTTCGGCATCGTCGCGGGAAATACCGAACGTCGTCTGGGTCAAATCATTGGTGCCGAACGAGAAGAATTCAGCCTGACCGGCTATCTGGTCGGCCGTCAAAGCTGCGCGGGGAATCTCGATCATCGTTCCGAATTTGTAATCCACCTCGACTCCCTGCTCGGCCATCACTTTTCGGGCTTCTCCTTCCAGAATGCCACGCTGCACCTTGAGTTCGTTCACGTGGCTGGTAAGGGGAATCATCACTTCCGGATGGACCTCGATACCTTCCCCGGCCACTTCGCAGGCCGCTTCGAACACGGCTCGCACCTGCATGGATGTCAATTCGGGTATGTGAATGCCCAAGCGGACGCCGCGCAGACCGAGCATCGGATTGGCTTCCCGGAGACTCTCGACGCGCTTGAGAATCGCTTCTTTGGTTCTCACCTGCTCGAGCAAGTCGTCGATATGCGCCAAAGTGTCCGCGTGCTGCAGACGAACTTTCAGATCGGTCAACTCGTCCATCAAATCGATGTGGCTGGGCAGAAACTCGTGCAGGGGCGGATCGATCAAGCGGAGAATGACCGGCAGGCCGTCCATGGCCCGAAAGATACCGGCAAAGTCTTCTCTTTGGTAGGGCAGCAGGGCATCGAGGGCTTCTTTTTGGTCCAGATGCCGATCGGATGTGATCATCTTCTGGATTATGGGCAGGCGATCGGACTCGAAAAACATATGTTCGGTGCGGCACAGGCCGATGCCCTCGGCACCGTAGTCACGGGCGCGTTCGGCGTCACGGGGATAGTCGGCGTTGGCCCAAACGCCCAGGCGACGGAAATCGTCGGCCCATGACAGCAGTTTCAGCAGCCAGGGATCTTTGATGTCCGGCACCGAAGTGGCGATCTTACCGAGAAAAACCTCGCCTGAAGACCCGTCGACCGAAATCCAGTCGCCTTCATGGACGATCGTTTCATCGACGCTCATCCGGCGTTTGGGAAGGTCGATATTCAGCTTGGAAACGCCGACCACCGCCGGTTTGCCGAACTGCCGGGCCACGAGGGCGGCGTGGCTGGTTCGGCCGCCGCGGCTGGTCAATATGCCTTCTGCGGCCAGCATGCCGTGGACGTCATCCGGCTTGGTTTCCGGCCGCACCATGATCACCGACTTGCCGTCCTTTTTAGCCCACGTTTCCGCCAGGTCGGCGTCGAAGGCCACGATGCCGCAGGCCGCACCGGGCGACACATTGAGCCCGTTGGCGAGATATTGGCCTTCAGCGCGGGCGGTCCGTGTGGCGTCGGGATCGAACTGGGGATGCATGAAAAAATCCACCTGCTCCGGCGTCACGCGCAGCACGGCCTCCTCGCGACTGATCAGCCCTTCCTCGACCATGTCGACGGCGATGCGTACCGCAGCCTGGGCGGTGCGTTTACCATCGCGCGTCTGCAGCATCCAGAGTTTCCCATGCTCGATGGTGAACTCGACGTCCTGCATTTCGCGATAGTGTTTTTCGAGGTTCCGGACGATCTCTTCAAATTGACTGTAAGCCGCCGGCATTTCGGATTTGAGTTCCTTCAGGTCTTTGGTCAGCCGGATGCCGGCTACCACGTCCTCTCCCTGGGCGTTGGTCAGGTAGTCGCCCTCGATCTGATTGTCACCGGTGGAACCGTTGCGGGTCATGGCCACACCGGTGGCGCTGTCATCACCCATGTTGCCGAACACCATGGTCACGATGCTGACGGCCGTTCCCAGATCGTGCGCAATACCGGCTGCATTGCGGTAGTCCACGGCGCGTTTGCCGTTCCAGCTTTTAAACACCGCCTCGGTGGCCAGTTTCAATTGTTCGTAAGGGTCAGTCGGAAAGGTGTAATGGGTTTGATGCCGGTAGATTTCCTTGAACTCCCGGGTGACGGTTTGCCAGTGCTCGGCGGTGAGCTCCGCGTCGGTCTCGACCCCGGCGCGTCTGCGGGTGGCGGTGATCACCTGTTCGAAGATTTGGTCGGGCAACCCCATCACCACGCTGCCGAACATCTGGACCAACCGGCGGTAGGCATCGTAAACGAACCGATCGTCTCTGGTCAGGGCGACCATACCTTTAGCGGTCTCGTCGTTGAGACCGATATTGAGAACCGTGTCCATCATACCGGGCATGGAAAATTTCGCGCCGGAGCGACAGGAAACCAGCAGGGGATTATGCGCATCGCCGAATTTTTTCCCGGCCGCGGCTTCGGTCCGGTGCAGCGCCTCGACTTCCTGCTCCCACATGCCCTGCGGCAGCGTACCGCCGCCGTCCAGATAGGCGATACAGGCTTCGGTCGTGACCGTGAATCCCGGTGGAACCGGAATTCCCAACCGCGCCATTTCTGCCAGGTTGGCCCCTTTGCCGCCCAAGAGACCGCGCACCTTGCCCCAGTCTCCGCCGACATATTCCTGGGCCTGATCGATTTCCTCAAACAGGTATACCCACTTTTTTGTCATGATCAGCCTCGCCTCCCGATGTAAAACGATTCCAATATATTGAAAGTTCGGTCGAACAGGTTCAACTGCCCATTGATATCAAATAGTGTGGAATGAAAATATTTGTCAATAAATAGTTCATGCCCATCCGTATCCGGCTCTTTTCCGCAATTGCTTGACAAAAGCGGACCGGTTCTCATATGACAAGACATCTCGATAACCGTCGCGTTTGATAACGGTTATGGTTCCATTTCGCCGGCAAGGAGAAGACGATGAAAGAGGTTGTGATTGCCGCGGCCTGCCGCACGGCCATCGGCGCATTCGGAGGGACGCTGCGCGACAGTCACGCCGCGCGAATCGCGTGCGTGACAATGCAGGAGGCTATCAAGCGGGCAGGCATCGAGCCGGCCCAGATCGATGACATCCGCTACGGCTGCTGTATGGAGCCGTCCGATTCCCTCAATGTCACGCGGGTCGCCGCACTGCTCGCCGGTATTCCGGACACCGTCCCGGCCGTGACCATCAACCGGGTGTGCATCTCCGGCATGGAGGCGGTCGTCTCCGGGATGGCCATGATTCAGGCCGAAATGGCGGATATCGTTTTGGCGGGCGGTGTCGAGCACATGTCGGGCGTACCCTACGAGGTACCGACGGCGCGTTGGGGGTGCCGACTGCAGGATCAGGTGTTTGTCGATGCTATGATGCGTGCCCTGCACTGCGGCTCGCACATTATTCCGCATCCGGAAGACGGTCCGGTGGATGCCGATCAACCGCCGCTGAGTTTTTTCAAGGGTAAGCCTTACATTATGGGCCACACGGCCGAGTTTGTCGCTCAGCACCTGGGTATCAGCCGCGAAGAAATGGACGAGGTCGCTCTACGGAGTCAGAACAATGCCGAGCGGGCGAATCGTGACGGCTCCTTCGAGGCCGAAACCGTGCCGATGCAGCTGCCGCAGAAAAAGGGCGCGCCGATCACCTTTGCGCACGATGAGCACTTCCGGCCGGGTCTGACCATGGAGGACCTGAAAAAGCTGCCGCCCGCGTTCGTGCCCAAGATCGGCAAGGTGACGGCCGGTAATTCCAGCGGCATTAACGACGGGTCGGCCGGGCTGGTGATCCTCTCGGCAGAAAAGGCCGGTGATCTCAATATTCGGCCCCTGGCCAGGATCTGGGCCGTTGGCCGGGGCGCTTGCCACCCGTCGGTCATGGGGCTCTCTCCCGTACCGGCCGTAAAGGACCTGCTTCACCGGAGCGGTTTAAAGATCTCGGATTTCGAACTGGTGGAGGTCAATGAGGCCTTTGCCGCCCAATACATTGCTTGTGAACGCGAACTCGGCTTGAACCGCGAGATCACCAACATCAACGGCTCAGGCATCGGTCTGGGCCACCCGGTCGGTGCGACCGGCGCCAGGATCATGGTGACGCTGATACATGGCCTGCAGCAACGCGGCAAGAGTCTCGGCCTGGCAACCCTGTGCGGCGGCGGAGGGGTGTCGATGGCCTGTGCCGTCGAAATGCTTTAGGCCGCCTGCGGCGGCCGGTTGAGTCGGTTAAGCCCGTTTAGCCCGTTCACATACCCGAACATCCAACCGGCCAAACGGGCATAACCGGCGATACTTATTCGATCGGAAATTCGACCTGTGACAGAGACGCCTCTCATCCAGGCTGAAATTGATTTGGACGCTGTTGCCACCAATACCCGCGAGCTGCGGCGAGTCACCCGGCCCGAAGCGCGCCTGCTGGTGGCGGTCAAGGCCAACGCCTACGGGCACGGGCTGGTGGCGGTTGCGCGCCAGGCCCTGGGGAGCGGCGCCGACGCGCTGGGGGTGGCCCGGATGCCCGAGGCCCTTTTACTGCGTGATGCCGGTTTCGACGCGCCGGTTCTGATTTTCGGGTTTACGCCGCCCTCCGATGTCGAGGCCCTCGTC
>JARROL010000149.1:0-6787 GCA_037383965.1 Desulfobacterales bacterium
CCCATGCCGCATGCTTCCCGCAACCACTCTTTCAAAAACGCCGATATTTTCCTGAGGCGCCTGTTGCCCCAGGTGTCGCCGCGTTCCCACCAGTCCAGACGGGACTCAGTTTCCGGATGATGGAGGCCCAACACCAGCACCGTGCGGGCTTCCGGCGGCCAATCGACACCTCGACGTTCGTCCAACTGGCCCATGGGGGCCGAACCTTCACGGGCGGCCCGGTAGGAGGGACCTTTGAGTACCTCATCCAGGGCAACGAGACCGGCCCGGATGCCATCATACGATTCGGCTTGGGAGATAATCTCAGGAGTCTTGATCTTCATGGCAGCTGCCCAACCTTTGTTGATGGAAACTCCATTCGGTTTTACTTTATGTTAGGGTGTTACGCCAACTGTGACGAAGCCGGGCAAAATGCCCCGCAACCGACAATGTGTTAGTCACGGTAAGAAATAATTCCACGAGATTGCGCCGGATTTGGGTTTTTCTACAAGGCACAGCCAGCGGCGCATATCGAGATACGTGTCGGTGGCTGTAACGCAGTAGACGGACCAAAAGACAAGCAAGATGTGGAATTATTTTTTTCTGGGACCCTTATAAACAATACTTCACGATTGAGGATCTTATCACGCGACGTGATGCCAGATGCCGCCCTGCAGGGCAACGGCATATTGCTCGTCTCGTTATGACCTGCGACATACGAAGCCTGCTTCACCGGGGCATAACAGCGAGGATCACTCATCATATGAAATCCTTAGCGCAGCGATCGGGGAATTGTCAAAACAAAACCCGAAAATTTTGCAAGACAATGATCGGATAGGAAAAAAACAACTGATTTCCGGGGGCTGGGGCGATGGAGGAGATAAAAATATGACGTTCGGATCAATAACTGAAGAGTCGCAGAAACTCTTCCAGGTCTTGGCAATGTTTGACCCCGATACCGTAGCGCATAAAAACGACATTACCGGACAGTTTTTTACGCCATATCACCCGGGAGTGGTATTTGGAGATATCCTCTGGCACCGGAGATCCGGCCTTATGATTGACCATCCCCAGCATCAGACCCGCGCCGATCCTTGGTGCGTAATCCGATTCCAAATACATGCCCACCTTGCTGTAATTGCGGGCGGTAGCCGGGAATAACCCGCTGGTGTCCTTGTCGAAAATTTGAACGGAAGCCTCACATGTCAAGCGTTCGTCTGATCTTTCCTTGGGATCATCCAGATAAACGGTGTGTCTTGAAACCGAAGGGGATTTTCTTCTTATTCCTTTTTTCCAACCCTTTTTCCAACCGGCTTTTAACAAGAACCCGATAAGACCCGGGTTCGGATCTGGTTGTTTATCGGTCGATAGCACTTTTAAACGCCGATCTTCGAAAACCCGTCTCTCATTGCCGGTACGTCTTTCGGTGTCATGATACCGCTGCAACAATGACTGTCTGCGGTCGGCACCGCCACGACGATCGATCCCTGCTTTGCGGTATTCCTTTATTCGGCTCATGTCTTGCGCCGTTTCATCTTGGGACTCGCTCAAAGATATTGCATTTTTCGGGAGGCCATAAGAAAGCCGATGGAGTCTTGAGCAAAACAACTGTATGATTTATAGTTAATTCTACATTCTGGCATGTCAAGGATGGACGTATCGCCGGCATCCTCTAAATTAGAACCTGACAACCGCCACATAATGGCCTTTAACCCCAATGAAGAGAGGTCTGAATGGAAACAGTATTGCAATCCGATAGCATACATCTCGAAAAGGAAGGCAAGCGGGCATGGGTGACATTGACCCGCGAATCACACCTGAATGCCGTAAACAACGAAGGCACCGTCCAACTCCAGCGCACGGCCCTTGCCATTCGAGATGACCCGGACATCCGGGTGGTGGTTATCCGAGGACGAGGACGGGCGTATTGCACGGGTATCGACTTAAAAGAACTTTCGGCCGACAAGATCGATATGAGTTACCATGAACGCTGGGAAAAAGCCCTGCGCATATTTGAACAAATGGAAAAAATCGTGATCGTCGGAATGCACGGATACTGTCTTGGCGGCGGTTTGCAGCTTGCGTTGGCCTGCGATGTCAGGGTCAGCACGCCGGATTGCCAAATTGGCTTGCCGGCCATCCGAGAATCCCTCATCCCCGGTTTGTCCACCTGGCGCCTGCCACGTTATGTCGGTTGGGGCCGCGCCAAAAAACTCATTATCGGCGGAGAGAACATCACCGGAGACGAGGCTTCGGTCATCGGGCTGGTGGACTACCTGGTGCAAGGCGAAGGCTTTTTTTCGCATCTTGACAGGGTGGCCGATGAATACGTGAAAGCTTGCTCAACCGGATCGCGGATGAGCAAACTGGCGACGAACCAGGCTTTCGACATGGGTTATGATGACTTTTTAAAAATGTACTTCGATCTGCAGGAGCAAACTCAGTACAGCCCGGATGCCGAAGAGAGCAAACGGGCCTATCGGGAAAAGCGCGAACCCAACTGGCAATAAAGGTCTATGAGATGATATCCTTAAACTGACAAAACTGACCAACAGAGACAACTGCTTTAGTACATAACGAGATAGCGCCTTAATTCATGCAGATGGTTTTCTGAACCTTCCATCAGCAGGGTCAGCACTTTGTAAACATCTGTTGCGTTTGTCTGAAGAAAGACGTCTTTGAGATCGGCAATGACTGTTTGTTCAATGAGGATAGTGGCATCAATGGCATTGCTCCTCGATACTTTGCCTCGATCAATCAGATATGAATACAGTTCCTGCAGGTCCGAATCGACAAATTTGCCGGCATCCCCGGTCGGACCGTCAAATCCATAGGGCGTCAGAAGGTATGAAACGGCATTCATGAGCGACTGCTTGCTTTTAGCGGTATTCTCAAAAACTTCCAATCCCCAAATGTCTGAAAGTGCACTGTACACATCCCGCGCGAGTTTTACCTCCTCGCGTATATACCTGAGAGCATCCAGCGTATCGGCGCCGAGTGCGGCGTTTTTTTCTGCCTGACCCTTTTCTGCTGCCAAGCAGGTGCCGGTGGCTATGAGTGTGGACAACCACAACAAAGCAAGGGCATAGATGATCATTCGATTCTTCATAATGTTATTTTTTGCGAGCAGTGCATTCATTAGGATCCGCGTCATCCGTTTTCAATAAATATACCAGGAACGCGGCTTTTATATAAATGTACAAAAATTTCAGCATCATGTAAGTCCTTATCAATTCCGGGAACACGCGCGCCTGGGTGAAAAGACGTAGATTTATTGGGGGAATGGACACAAAAAGATGGTATCGGAAGCCTCGCCTCTGTTTCAGCTTCCATTTTTCAATCTCAGCAAGCCGTGTCACAAGATCGCTGTTTGACATACCAGACGTATTACTTCATATAATATTATTAAACCGTTAACCGGTTAATGCGCTTTCCGGAAAATGTCTCAGGTAATGAATGCCACACCAGACCGTGAACCGCTGGAAGGCTTTGTTGAAGTGCCGGAAGGACGGCTCCATCATCTGGATTGGGGCGGCAGCGGGCCGCAAATCCACTTTTTGCACGCCAATGGCTTCTGTGCCGGCACTTACACGCCTTTTCTCAGATATTTGATGGTCGATTTTCATGTCTTCGCCAGCGATGTCCGCGGACACGGAGGTTCCAGTGCCACCGGTGCCCCGCGCATTCGCCACTGGGACATTTTTGCCAACGATCTGAAGTTAACCATCGAAAAGGCCATGAGGCCGCCGGTCATCGGGATGGGTCATTCGTTGGGAGCCGTCACCACCTGCATTGCCGCCGCAAAATACCCCCGCCTGTTCAGCGCTCTCGTTTTGATCGATCCGGTGATTTTTCCCCGGAAATTCCTCTGGCGTATGGCCGCCATGAAAATCCTGGGCCTGCGCAGCGCCATTGGACCGGCCCGTAAGGCCCGCAAGCGGAAACGGGTTTTCAAGGACAAACAGACGGCCTTGAGGCGCTTTGCCGAGGGTCGGGGTATTTTTAAATCCTGGTCGAAAGACTTTATCGAGGCTTATTTGGAGTGCGGCCTGCTTGAAAAGGACGCGCATAGTACCATTTTAAAATGTGATCCGGAACTCGAAGCCCAGATTTTCGAATCGGTTCCCCTCAACGTCTGGTCGTACGTGAAAAAGATCGCCTGCCCGGTGTTCGTTGTTCGCGGCGAGGCCTCGGAAACATTTTTAAGGCAGGCGGCCAGTCGCATCAAGGCCGTAAGGCCGGAATTCGAAATAGAGGAAATTCCACGCTCGGGCCATTTCGTCCCCATGGAACAGCCCCGGGCCTGTGCCTTTGTCATCCTGGATTTTCTTCGAAAACAAAGTGTTCGGTGACGGTAATGCGATGCCTGACCGGCGCAAGCATTAGCGAGACGGAGGGAAATAAAAAATGAAAACCCGGCATACGTCATCATCAGGATCAAGAAAGGACATTCAGCAGTTGATGCGGGTTGCCCTCGCACGGGAATTTGCCGACCTGGCGGTGGTCAACAGCCGGTTGTTGAACGTTTATACGGGTGAGGTGCTGGAAGGGATGGCGGTCTGCACTAAGGGTTCCTGGATCGCTTACGTCGGAAAGGACACCGAAAACAAAATCGGCCCTCAAACGGAAATCATCGATGCCGCCGGAAAAATGCTCATTCCGGGACTGATCGACGGCCACACGCACCTCGCCTGGCTCGGCAGTGTCGAGGCATTTCTCGGGCAGATCATGGCCGGTGGAACCACGGCTCTCGTAACCGAAAGCCTCGAGGTGTATGCGGTCGCCGGTTTGGCCGGCGTCAATGACTTTCTGGATGCGCTGCGCGACCAGCCGATCAAGATTTTTTCCACGGCGCCTTTCATGGCTTCTATCAGCCGCAGGGCGCATGGGATCGAGGCAGCCGACCTGAAAGAACTGTTATCCCGCAGAGACATCGTCGGGCTGGGCGAATCCTACTGGCAAACAGTCCTCCAGAAGCCTGAGCTGGCGCTGCCCACGCTGGAGGCGGCCCTTCACTCCGGCAAGCCGCTCGAAGGGCATACAGCCGGTGCCAGGGGGAACAAACTGGCGGCTTACCTGGCGGCCGGTATTTCCTCCTGTCATGAACCGATAACAGCCGATGAAGTGCTGGAGCGTCTGCGCCTGGGCATCCATGTCATGATCCGGGAAGGAAGCATCCGCCGGGACCTCGAAGCCATCGCCGCCGTAAAAGATGCCGGCGTCGACACACGCCGGCTGATCCTGGTGACGGACGGTCTCAGCCCCCAGGATTTAATCGAAAAAGGCGGGATGGAATTCGTGGTCCGGAAGGCGATCGAACACGGCTTCGATCCGATCGTCGCGGTCCAGATGGCGACGCTCAACGTGGCCGAACACTTTCGGCTGGACGCGGTTATCGGCGGCATTGCACCGGGCCGGTCGGCCGATATGCTCGTTCTCTCCGATCTAAAGACGTTTCGGGCCGAGATTGTCATCAGCAACGGCAAGGTGATTGCCCGCCAGGGGCGTTTGTTGGTCGAACCCCGGCGCCACCGCTATCTGCCGGCCAGTCTCACGTCGGTACTGTTGCCCGATGATGTTACGCCGACTGATTTTCAGATCGTGGCCGAGGGAGCAGACCGTGTCACTGTGAGAGTGATCGAAATGGTGACCGACCTGGTGACAAAGGAAACTGTTTTGGACCTATTAGCAACTGATGGTCGGTTAAACGCAGACCCCGGCCGGGATCTTGCCAAAGTCGCGGCCATCGACCGCACACACGTTCCCGCCAAGAGATTCGTCGGTTTAATCAAAGGATTAGGTCTGAAAGCCGGTGCCCTGGCCTGCAGCGCGGCCTGGGACACCTCCGACATCATCATTGCGGGAGCCGACGACGGTGACATGGCGATCGCCGTGAACCGCATCCGTCAATTGCAGGGGGGCGTGGTCGTTGTGGCGGATGGCACGATCGAAGCAGAACTGCCGCTGCCGGTGTTCGGGCTCATGTCGGAAGAATCCCTCGAACGGGTGGCCGCAAAACTGGCAGAGATCAAATCATCGGTGAATCGACTCGGCTGTCCTTTTCCCGACCCTCTCCTTACACTGGCCACCCTGACGGGCGCAGCCATCCCGTATTTACGGATCTGCGAAGAAGGCCTGGTGAACCTGAAAAACGGTGCAACGGTGGGTTTGTTCGCCACTTAGTGCCTATGCCTATCGTCGTAAAGGTACTGGTCGATTTCCGGTCCGGAAATGTGGTATGATGCAGAAGTTTGCGGTCGGGGTTTACAAGTTGCACGCTACGGTTTATGAAAGCGCGGTCCTTTAACCCTCACCCGGCGGCGCCGAAATCGCGCCAGTGTCGGTTAAGACGTCCACTGGAGGTTTATATGGATTCCCGGGTCAAAACCGCTATCGTCGCGGCGGTCAAGAACGAGCCTTTCGCCCGGACGTTTGCCATAGAGTTGATCGAGCTGGACGACGGCCGATCGGTTGTGGAAATGACCTTTGACCCCCGACTAGCGAGCAAGATCTACGCACGCGCTCACGGCGGTGCGATTTACGGCCTCATCGACGAAGCTTTCGAAACCGCCGGACAAACGGAGGGCACCATTGCCGTGGCGCTCAATGTCAACGTCACCTATATTGCAAGCCCGCAGGAGAAAACCCGCCTGCGCGCCGAGGCGAACAGGGTCAGCCAAACCCGGAAAACCGCAGGATATGACATTCGGGTCATCGACGGTGAAGGCCAACTGATCGCCACCTGTTCGGCCCTTGCCTACCGGACAGGAAAACCGATCCCGTTTCTTTAATTTTTCGAAAAGAGGCG
>JARROL010000150.1:0-14630 GCA_037383965.1 Desulfobacterales bacterium
GCTCTAGCCAGACCGCGTGAATTTCGTTGGTCGTCTCTTTTACCGACAGCAATGCATGCCGCAGGCGGGTGTACATCAAGGCCAGGCCGATGATTTCGGAGAGCAGCATCAACGAGTCCAGGTCGCGTTCTGAAACTTCCCAGACTTCGTAATGGTACAGCCTTAGCGCGCCGATCACCCGGCCATGCAAGGTGATGGGAAGCGAGACAACGGCGCGGACCCCCTCGACAATCGCTTCCTGCGGGTACTGCAAGAGATCGGAGTCGGAAGTGTCGGTCACGACGATCGGTTCGCCTTTGACGGTGCGGGCGATGCTCTTGGCCGAAAGTATCGGTCCTTTGTTGACATACCCGACGCTGAGTCCAAAGCTGCCCAGGATTTCCAGCTCCTCGGATTCATGGTTCAACGCAAAAATGCTGCACCCTTTTATTCCCAGTGCCACGACCAGAAGCTGAGAAAGGTGGCCGGTCATCAACTCCAGGTTTTCGGCCTCCGCGATCGCACGGGTGACCACTTTAAACACATCGATATCGATTTTTTCTTCAATACCCATGAGATGCCTCCTTCGCTTAAACGAGCCCAAAAAGTGTGATACCGGATTCTCCCGGTTGCCGGTTTTCAGCAGACGATGCAAACGGTTGCATTTCGCAGAGCTGCCGCCACTTTGGTGTGAACGCTGCCCGTGAAAAAGCGTCCGATCCTTCCGGCTTTTCGGTTCAAGACCAGCAGGTTGAACTTTTCGCCGGCGTGAAAGTCGATAATTTCTGCGGCTATTTCTTTCTTGCGGGGTTTGAACTTCAACTTGACCCTGTCATTTGAAAACCCGCGCCGGACGAGTTCCGCTCTGACTTCCTGCAGCGATGTTTCCACTTCGGACACTTTTTGGCTCAGATAATTAATATTCTGGCTCAGTCTTCCGGTGACGTTCTCACTGCTGACATCTATGGACGGAAGAGGGGTATGGGCATGGAAGATGGTCACCTCGATATCGTCGCGATGACCGAAGGTGCTGATGGCAAACTCGAGAGCTTTGCGGTCCGAATCCGAAAAATTGTACGGCAGCAGTAATTTTTGTGCGGCCATGCTTCCCTCCTTTCGGTGGCTTGGTTTCGGGAGCGGTTGACGGTCGTTTAATCCGGCAAAAGCAGGGAAAACGGTGCTAGGACGTCCCGGCGGTAATAATCGAAGCCATTCGACGGTCGCGACGATTTGCTACCCGCAACGGGAGGAAAGAGTCGAAAAGGGACCTACCAAATAGGAGGAGGAGAAGGCACAGGAGCTGTAGTAAGAGTGCAGAGGCCAATATGGAACAAGGGAGTCGCGCGCCGTCACATCGGTCATCCGCCCATTTGAAGAATGTCACGGCATAGCGACTGCTGTCAAGGAATTATTTGGCGAGCCGGTTTAGAAAGTTTCTCTAATCTCGACGGTCTTGATGCCGTATTTTTTGATCCGCTTCCAGATGGTCACACGGCTAACCCCCAGTATGCGGGCCGCCTTTGACTGATTGCCGGCCGCCCGACGGAGCACGCGCACCAACTCTTCGCGTTCCCGCAGATTCGTCCGGTTGCCTCGATCAGCCCGATGCTCCGATGGGTGATGCGGCTGGAGGATTTTAGGCGGCAGGTGCCCGCATTCGATCGTAGCGCCCTTGCACAAAACGAAAGCATATTCGATGGCACTGCGCAGTTCCCGGACGTTCCCGGGCCAGGCATAATTCGTGAGTGCTGCCATTGCCGCGGGTGACACCCCCACGATCTTCTTGCCGCTGGTCAACCCGTTGTGGCGGATGAAGTGCTGCACGAGCAGCGGAATGTCATCTATACGCCCGGAGAGCGGCGGGATTTGGAGCGGGAACACGCTGATGCGAAAAAAGAGGTCTTCCCTGAACAGTCCCTGGGCCGTCAGGGTCTCCAAGTCCCGGTTCGTGGCGGTGAGGATGCGTACGTCCACTCCGATTGGCTGGTGGTCGCCCACCCGTTCGATCTCTTTTTCTTCGAGTACGCGCAAGAGCTTGACTTGAATCGGCGGCGGGATGTCGCCGACTTCGTCCAGAAAGATCGTCCCTTCGTGAGCGGCTTCGAACCGTCCCACTCGGTGGCGATCCGCGCCGGTGTAGGCGCCTTTGACGTGACCGAAGAGTTCGCTTTCCAACAGGTTTTCGTTCAGGGCGGCGCAGTTGACCTTGATAAACGGCTTATCACGGCGGGGACCGGCTTCGTGAATGGCCCGGGCAACCAGTTCCTTGCCGGTCCCGCTTTGTCCCTGGATCATCACCGGCACTTCCGTCTGGGCGACATTGTCGATCAGCTCGTAAACCTGCTGCATGGCGGGAGACTCACCGACCAGTCCGTGGAAGCCGTCAGTCAGCTGGCAGGATTTCCTGAGGGATTCAATTTCCTGCTGCTGCCGGACGATTTCCGACATGTCGGTCAAGGTTTCGACCGCCCCTATTATACGGCCGGATTCGTCCCGCAGCACCGAACCGTTCTTGACGACATGGACGGCGCGACCGTTCTTGTTGGTGATCAGGCAGCGTTTGGTTTTGACATCGCCGGCGGCATACAGCGCACACCATTTTTCGGCGAGACCCTGTCCGATGATGTGGCAACCGGTGCAGTTCAGGATCCGGCAGGAGTTGCCCACCAGATCCGCGGCCGAATAACCGGTTAGTATTTCAGCAGCTGGATTCAAAAACAGAATGCGGCCGCCCGGGTCGACAACGATCAAACCGTCCTGGAGTGTATTGACGATGGTCTGCCAATATCGTGCGATTTGCATGAGCATGTTCCTTGTTCTGCAAGAATTGTGCTTCTTCGGCGTTGTATCTAAAATGCCAGAAAATCCGCTGCAAGAGACGACAATTTTATTACAAATTTATGGACGGGCCCGGTTCCCGTGCGGATAAAAAGTGATTCATTCTTTGATTGCAACTGAAGAGGTTTTTACAACGAACGTGAACCGCTCAACCGGGTTGTTAATAAAAGTGTTAACTGTTAACCTGTTAACAGCTAACATAGCATTAACAGGTCGCTCCGGCAAGAGTCGACCTGAAGTTTTTTGTCGTTGTTTTTCGATGGGTTGGAGATAATCAGACAGGCCACAGGCTTGGCACGAGGCTTGCTAACCAACGTACGGAGCAGAAGGTACCCGTGTTAGTTCAATCGGCACACACCCAGAGGTTTTACTAAACCCGATGGTTTGATGAGACCATCCTCCCGCAAAGGAGATGTCAATGTCAATCGGAGGACCCAATGGAAGGTTGTAATCGTATTTTGAGATGGGCGGTGGTTTTTTGGGGCGCGCTGCTGCTGCCATCCTGGGGTATGGCTCAGACGCAGGTACTGGACGAAAACCAGGCCCCGGGCCGCACCATGGCCCAACAGGCGACCAAAGGACCCCAAGTCTGGATCACCGCAGATCACTCGCTGCACCCGGTTCTGCAAAAGACCTTTACCAGTGGACCCGAGGTCACGGAGGCCTGTCTCAGCTGCCACGAGCTTGCCGCCGGACAATTCCAGAAGACCATTCACTGGAGCTGGCTCGACCCGAATGTCGATTCGAAGATGAAGGTCGGCAAGGGCGGCTTGACCATGAACAACTTCTGCATCAACCTACAATCCAATGAGCCGCGCTGCACATCCTGTCACGCCGGCTATGGCTGGAAAGACAAGAATTTTGATTTCAGCAACCCGCATGCGGTGGACTGTCTGGTCTGTCACGAGCAAACCGGGACTTACAAAAAGTTTCCCACGGGGGCCGGCTTCACGGTGGACCAACCGACTGTTTTCAAGGGCAACGGCAAGACGTACAAACCGCCGGAATGGAACACGGTGGCCCAGAGCGTCAGCCGGCCGACCCGCAAGAACTGCGGCACCTGCCACTTTTTCGGCGGTGGCGGTGACGGCGTCAAGCACGGGGACATGGATTCGTCACTTATAAAACCGAACAAGGAACTGGATGTCCACATGGGTGTCGATGGTCAGAATTTCGACTGTGTGCGCTGTCACACGACCGAGGTTCACAACATTGCCGGCCGCATATACTCGACGCCGGCCGCCATGGAACGCAAGAGTTTGATCGAGGACGACCTGGCGCCCAAGATCATGTGCGAGTCCTGTCATTCCCGCACCCCTCACAAGCCGGGGGTCAAGGCCAACGATCACACCGACAAGGTGGCCTGTCAGAGCTGTCACATTCCGACATTTGCGCGGGTGAACCCTACCAAGATGTGGTGGGACTGGTCCAAGGCCGGCCAGAAAAAAGACGGGAAACCATATAAGAAAAAAGACGAGTTCGGCAAACCCCAATACGACACCAAGAAGGGCGAGTTCCGGTGGGCTAAAAACGTGGTGCCGGAATACTTCTGGTTCAACGGTTCCCTCAAGGGTCTGACCGCCAAAGACACGATCGATCCGGGCAACACCGTGGCGGTCAGCTGGCCGGTGGGCGGCAAGGACGATGCCAATTCGCGGATATTCCCCTTCAAGGTCCATCGCGGCAAAACACCCTACGACAAGGTCAATAAAACCATGGTCATCCCGCACCTGTTCGGCAAACCCGGCACCGGGGCCTACTGGGCTGAGTATGACTGGAAGAAGTCCGCCGCGTCCGGGATGGCCTATGCAGGCCTGCCCTTCAGCGGTGAGGTAGACTTTGTGGAAACCAGCTACGTTTTTCCGATCACCCACATGGTGGCACCCAAAGACAAGGCTCTGGCGTGCTCGGAATGCCATGCCAAAAACGGTCGCATGGCCAGTCTGACCGGCTTCTACATGCCGGGACGGGACGTCAACAAGGTCATCCAATACCTTGGGTGGGCGGTGGTTTTCGGTTCCCTGGCAGGAGTGTTTATCCACGGTCTGGGGAGATACATCGCCAGGGGCAGAAAGGAGAGCTAATCGATGACATCCAACAACATGGTCAACATATATCTTTACACCCGTTACGAGCGGTTTTGGCACTGGATGCAGACGGCCCTGATTCTTCTGCTGCTGGTGACCGGCTTTGAACTCAATGGCTTGTTCACCCTCTTCGGTTTCAAGGCCGCCGCCGAGATTCACAACTATACCGGCCTCACCTGGTTGATCCTGTTCGCGTTTTTCGTGTTCTGGCTCTTCACGACCGGTGAGTGGCGACAGTATGTCCCGACCACGCGGAAGATGCTCTCGGTGATCCGCTACTACACCTACGGCATTTTTCGAGGAGAACTGCACCCGGTGCCAAAGCGCAAGGACGCCAAGCACAACCCCCTGCAGCGGTTGGTCTACCTCTCTTTGGCAGCCGCGCTGCTGCCGGTCCAGATGGTAACCGGCTTCCTCTACTGGGGTTACAACTCATGGCAAGACTGGGGACTCGGCTGGCTGTCTCTCGAGGTGGTCGCGGCTATACATCTGGCCGGGGCTTTTGCGATTCTGTCATTTCTCATCGTCCACATCTACATGATCACAACCGGTCACACGGTGTTCGCGCACACCCGTGCCATGATCTCCGGCTGGGAACTGGTTCAAGAGGGGACGAAAATCGAGGACTGGGAACAAAAGAAAAGGAAGGCGCCCCAACCGGTCACCTGAATTCAGGCCGCGTAAGTGTTAACTGGGCACCGCATCTGCTTTGTTGTCGAGAACTTGAAGTACAAACGTACATCTGCGGCAATCTGTAAACGCTTACAATTAATTGGTTTGAAGCGTATCGGACTTTGCAACCTTGTGAACGGTTACCAGGCCGCCATTTTTCTACCAACTATTTTAGGGCGAGACCCTTAACCACTGCTGCTTCCCAATGGCCCCTGTTTTAAACCGGGGCCGTTTCATTTCAGCCTCACCAGTGCATTACAGCCCTGCTTGCATGCTTACGAACGGCAAGTGTCATCTGCCTATTGAATACCACCATCGAATCTTGTAAGGTGACCGATCGGATACGTTTTCAACACTTGAAACTTTTGCAGAGGAGGCCGCGATGAACTTTGAATCGATAGAGGAGATTCTGAAATTTGCCATTGAAAAGGAGCAGGAGGCTGCCGCCTTTTACGAGGAGGTCGCCCAGCAGGAATCATTTGCAGGGGCCCAAAAGACCTTTCTCGAATTTGCCGCCGAGGAGCGCAAACACCAGGCCATGCTGGAGCATTTCGAGGCTAGCCGGGAA
Source organism: Desulfobacterales bacterium (assembly GCA_037383965.1). Taxonomy (GTDB): domain Bacteria; phylum Desulfobacterota; class Desulfobacteria; order Desulfobacterales; family SG8-13; genus JARFQH01. Next base: position 6,145 of record JARROL010000150.1, read on the forward strand.
AAAATCAAGACTTACAAATTGAAATGGATTCCCGACATGAAACGCAGCGATTACATGGTGGAGATGACGTATGAAAAAGGGATGCACTTTACCGACATCTTGCGGCTGGCCATGAAACGCGAAGAAAAAGCCCTGGCGCTTTACAACGAACTGCAGCGCAAAACCGATCAAGATGAGTATATCAAAATGTTCAAGATTCTGGCCCAGGAAGAAGCCAAGCATAAACGCTATCTCGAGACCCTTTATGACGATTTCATGGCCGAGCAGGGGGACTAAGGGCCCCGGCAAAAATAATTCCACCCCTTGCTTATTTTATGGCCCGTCTACCACGTTACATCCACCCACACGTATCCCGATATGCGAAGGTGGATGTGCCTTGCAGACAAACCATAATCCGTCGCAATCGTGAGAAAGTATTTCTTACCGTGACCCTAACCCGACCGGCCGTCATGGAACTTAAAGCAAGAGGAATTTCTCCGTTAGACAACCTCATGACCTCACCCTAACGTAGTACACAGAGGGTATAGAACATCGGATCGGCCAACCGCCGCAAAAACGATGCCAGGACGGGACCCAAAGTTCTTGATACACACGCAATGAGGGACAAGGTCGTCAGTGACAGAGTGGGTGGGCGTCGGCGTGCTGACGCTTATCGTCCTTCAATTTTCGCTAAGCCAATGGCGCCGCTCTTTTCGAATCACCTTTCATCGATGGCTGTTATGGCACCGCTGCGTCGGTGTCTCCATCCTTGGTCTTGTGATTCTTCACATCCTGTTTGTCAGCGAAACCTTTTCAGAAGAAGGTATTCCCCGCATCGCCGTTCTTGTATCGACTGCCCTTCTTGCGATGTTGTGGCTGTGGATCCGGTCGGGGTGGCTGAGGGTGCGGAAACTGCCTCACGCCGTCACCCGGGTCGCGCCGCAGGGAAAAAGCTGTACATGCTTAGAGCTGAGCCCTATGACCAACCAACCCTTTCAATATTTACCGGGACAGTTCGTCTTCGTCTCCGTCCATTCGAAACATATTTCTCGTGAACCCCACCCGTTTACCCTTTCCTCAACGCCCACCCGTACGCAATGTCTGCAGATCACCGTTCGGTCCAGCGGAGACTGGACGCGGTTCGCCGGCCGGATCGTAGAGGGAGACCGCGTTAACATTCAGGGCCCTTTTGGCCGGTTCAGCCACATTCTGACCGATCCGGATCGTGAAATTGTCATGATTGCCGGCGGCATCGGGATCACGCCCATGCTGAGTATGCTGCGATTCATGGTCGATCGGCAGGACCATCGTGCCGTTAAGCTGATCTGGAGCAATCGCTTCCGGGACGATATGGTGTATTTAGAAGAGTTCAACAATTTGGCGGCGAAATTGACAGGATTTCGTCTGGTTCTTAATTTTACCGGCAAAGCAGAAGCAGGATATCCGAGTGGACGATTGAATTTGGAAAAACTGAAAGAGATGCTAAATACATGCAGCCGCCGAGCGGCGATTTTCTTGTGTGGCCCGGCCCAAATGATGAAACAGGTTAAAGGTGACTTAAAACGCATCGGTTTTGCTTCGCACTCGATATATACCGAAACTTTCGGTTTCTGAGATTGAATTAATTTTCTCTTACAGTATACCCGCTCGTTAATTGTCGAATCGTTATCCGAAGCACTATATTTTGGCGGTCATTCTACAGATCAGAGTATTGAATCTTGATAAGAATTTTGGGAGTGTACATCCCTACCGAAAGGAGGGCATACCAATGGTGAAAGCCATCAAAATAACGGCAACCGTGATGTACCTTTTGGCGGTTATCGCTCAGGGGCAGGCCGCCGGTTCCGACTGGAAAGTCGACCCGGCTCACGCAGGAATTTATTTCGAGATTGATCATATTTATGCTGCCACAAGGGGCTATTTCGAAGATTTCGACGGCAAGGTGATCTTCGACCCCGACAATCTGGACGGTAGCAGTTTTGACTTCAAGGTCGAGGTAGACAGCATCAATACCGGCAACAGCAAACGGGACGGTCACCTCGAGGGCAATGAGTTCTTCGTCGCAAGAAAATTTCCGGTCATGACATTTAAGAGCACTAACATCAAAAAAGTGAAAGACGATCAATACCTTGTGGAAGGAACAATGACCGTCAAGGACATCAGCAAAACCGTTTCGGTGCCATTTACCTTTTTAGGGATAAAGCAAAATCCGTTCGATAAGGATAGCGAAGTGGCCGGCTTTGAGGCCCGCCTGGTCATCGACCGGCTCGAATACAACGTCGGCACCGGAAAGTTCTACGAAATGGGGGTAATCGGCAAAGACGTGAATGTTCTCATCTCGTTCGAAGCGACGCGAAAAAAATAGAGACAGGTTTAGGTGCTGAGCTGAACTTTCATATTTTGATGAGATCCTCCAATGGCACCGCATTGGTGAGTCATGTATCAAAAGGCATGCTCAATGGAAGGAATCAATTATCGACGCTCGTTCGTAACTGTATTCTGGCCGGTCATCGTGTTTGTTGCTGCGTTGTTATGCCTGACGGCTGCAGCGGCTGCCGCTCAAAAAACCCAGCAAGGCGAATTGATATCATTGGATGAAAAGTGGCTGGGAGATTTTGGAGGGATGGCCAAAAGACGTGAGATCCGTGTTCTGGTGGTTTACAGCAAAACATTTTATTTTCTGGATCAAGGCCGGCAGCGCGGAGCCATTTACGAATTGCTCAAGCAGTTTGAAAAATTCATCAACAAGAAACTCAAGACCAAGACGCTTAAACTCAGGGTTTTGTTTATTCCAGTCAGGCGCGATCAGCTCATTCCTTGGTTGGTGGCCGGCCGGGGTGATATTGCGGCCGCCAATCTGACCATCACACCGCAGCGACAGAAGCAGGTCGATTTCTCCGATCCGCTGGCTGTCGGCGTCAAGGAGCTGCTGGTTACCGGACCGGCTGCGCCGGAGGTGAAAAACCTGGACGATTTAGCCGGTAAAGAGATTCACGTGCGTCGCTCGAGCAGCTACTACGAGAGCCTGGTGAAGTTGAACCAATCTTTCCAGCGGACCGGTAAGCCGAAAATGAATCTGGTTTTGGCCGATGAAATTTTCGAGGACGAGGATTTGCTGGAGATGGTCAATGCCGGTTTGATTCCCATGATCGTCATGGACAGCCACAAAGCAGAGTTCTGGGAGCAGATCTTCGACCATATCAAGGTCCATCCCGACATCGCCGTTAGAAGCGGTGGTGAGATAGCCTGGGCGTTTCGGAAGGCCAGCCCGAAGCTCAAGGCGGTGGTAAATGAATTCGTCAAGGGTCACAAGAAGGGAACCCTGTTCGGCAATCTTCTCCTGAAACGATACCTGCGCGACACAAAATATGTCAAAAACTCGATCGCGCAGAAGGAATTGGAAAAATTTGAGGCCATGGTCACCCTATTTCAAAAATATGCCGGCCAGTACGACTTCGATTATCTGATGATCAGCGCTCAGGCGTATCAGGAGTCCGGCCTTGACCAGAGTAAACGCAGTCCGGCAGGGGCCATCGGTGTGATGCAGATGCTGCCGTCCACGGCTGCCGATCCCAATGTCGGCATTCCTGATATTGAAAAGCTGGACAAAAACATTCATGCCGGGACTAAATATTTGCGGTTTATTGTCGACCGGTATTTTACAGACGATGCGATGGACGATGCCAACAAGATGCTCTTCGCTTTTGCCTCATACAATGCGGGTCCGGCCCGGGTCATCAGCCTGCGCAATAAAGCCGCCAAGATGGGGCTGGACCCCAACGTCTGGTTCCACAACGTGGAGGTGGTCGCCGCCAAGGAAATCGGCCGGGAAACCGTTCAATATGTGAGCAATATCTACAAATATTACATTGCCTACCGAATGGTTGTTAATCAGTTAGAAACAAAGGAAAAAATGATGAAGGAGCAATACGCCCAGTAGAAAACGACTTCGAGGTGCCAAAAAGCCGTAAATCTGATTGCCTATGGCACCAAAAAGGAGAGATACCTTGGACGCTATGGCCAATTATCGATCACTGTATTATCTGATTATAGGACTGTTAAACCTGGTCAATTATCGATCACTGTTATACTTGATTATAGGACTGTTAAACATCGCTGGGGTTGGTTGTCAGCCGACAGTCTACCTCATGCCGACCCCGTCGATAATGACCACGGGAGAGATTAACCCCTTCAATATCAATCCCAACTTAGAAGAAAGCAATCGCGTTGCGGTGCTCTTCGCGACAAATCGCATACCTGTGGGAGATGATGACAGCAGAAGCTATACCATCTTTCCGGGAAACAAACTGCGATTAGGCATCGCATATTTTACAATCGGCGGCAAGGAAACGGATTGGAGGCAGATCTTCGAGTTGTCGACCTCTGATGAAAATCGTGATCGACCGGCCTTACATCTGGAAGACCTGAAAGAATTGGCGGTGATCCCCCTTGACGACGAAACGGCTCCGATACCGAAAGAGATCGAGTCCTTTGCTGCTGCCGTCAATGATGTCCTCGCTGACAGCTTTGACAAGGACATCATGGTTTATGTCCACGGCGCCAATTCAAGTACATATCGCGCGGCGGCCCAGGCGGCCCAGTACCATCATTTCACGGGCCGCAATTCCATGGTCCTTGCCTTCCTGTGGCCATCCGCCGAAAATATACTTGCCTATGGGACCGATGTCCGTCATGCTGCAAAGTCGGCACCGGCCTTCAGGCGCCTCATCACTGTGCTGAACGACTACACCAACGCGGAATATATCAACATCCTTTCCTACAGCGCAGGCTCCCAGATCGCAAGCCCTGGGTTGGCCATTCTGGGATTGGAGGAAAAAGGAGAAAAGCGCCGGCAATTGCGCTTGGGAGAGGTTTACTTTGCCGGGGCCGACCTCGGTATCGACACCTTTGTGGATAATCTGCAAACCTATCTGGATATTCCCCGCAGTGTCACGCTCACCATCAATCTCAAGGACACGGTTCTGGCCATGGCCGAATGGCATCACGGTGTGTCCCGGGCCGGAAGACCCAGAGCCGAGGACCTCAGTTCTGAGGCCGCTCAATGGGCCCGATCCGCCAGTGCCGGGTCCGGGTTCGACATCATCGGCGTGGATGAAAACACGGTTATCGGACTGTCATCCGGGGCACATGACTTCTGGTATGCCCATCCGTGGATCAGCAGTGACGTTTTGGTTCAATTTCTATTTCACGCCGACCCGTTAAAGCGCGGACTGGTGGAAAATGTCAATGAGTATGGCCTGCGCTACTGGACATTTCCGCCGGATTATCCGGATCGTATCATCGGAATAATTAAGGAGGCAAAAAAAGAGGAAGCGCAGTCTCGGTAACTTTATAAGACGTATTGCCACGGAATTGCACGTCAACCGCTCACCACCACCGAGCTATTGATGTTGGCAACGATGACACATTGCCGCCTCTTCACCTGACAGGGATGGAACAAATGGCCTCAAGGTCGGTAACAGAGTAATCAAGAATTTCAATTGACCATCCTGATTGACATTATTATGTTCAATATTCAGGTAATATTCCAGAAATACAATATTAAAAAATTAAAATTTACCATATTGAACGGGATCTTTACGATGCAAGAAAAAAGGCAATACCCCCCCATACCGCAGAAAGTCTATTTTTTCGGCACCTGCGTCATCGATCTGATTTACCCCGATGCGGGCATGGCGGCCATTCAGCTTCTGGAAAGGGAAGGACTGGAAGTCATTTTCCCTCAAGACCAGTCCTGTTGCGGGCAACCGGCCTTCAACTCCGGTTTTCCGGATGAAGCCCGGCAAGTGGCCCGAGAACAGATCCGTGTCTTTAACCAGGATTATCCCATCGTCGTTCCTTCCGGCTCCTGCGCCGGGATGATGAGATGCCATTACCCGGAACTTTTCGAGGGGACCGAGTTTCAAACGGCCGCCAAAAAATTTGCCGGGCGCGTGTTCGAACTGACGGAATTTTTGACCCGCGTATTAGAGGTAAGACTCGTGGATCTCGGAGCCCCCTTGCAAGTGACGTGGCACTCCTCCTGCCATGCGCTGCGGGAGATGGGCGTCATCGAGGATTCCAAATCGCTTCTGCGGCAGCTGAAAAATGTCGAGCTGGTCGAACTGCAGAATGAAAAGGAGTGCTGCGGTTTCGGCGGTACCTTTTCCATCAAACATCCGGAAATATCCGGCAGCATGGTGCGTGACAAAATCGACGACATCCAGGCCACCGGGGCGCCAGTGGTCATCTCGGGGGATTGCGCCTGCCTGCTTCACATCACCGGGGCAGCCGAGAATCGAAGGCTGCCGGTGAAGGGAAGGCACATTGCCGAATTCATTTGGGAGAGAACCCATGCTTGAACCGACAGCCTTCAACTTCAAAAACAACATCTCCAAAGCCCTTGGAGACCGCCAACTGCGCGCCAATTTAAAGTCGGCCATGGACGGCCTGAAAGCCAAACGGCTCAACGTCTTTGCAGATGACGACGAACTTCAACAGCTCCGAATTCTCTGCAACGCCATCAAGAAAAGGGCCCTCAGCCGGTTGCCGCAACTCCTGGAACAGCTGGAAGAAAAGTGTGTCCAAAACGGCATCAAGGTTCACTGGGCCGAGACCACCGACGCGGCCTGCCGGATTGTCCTCGACATTATGAAGCAGCACGGCGCCTCGCGGTTGTTGAAGGGCAAATCGATGGTGTCCGAGGAGATGCACCTCAATCAATACTTGCAAAAGATAGGCATCGAAGCCATCGAGACCGACCTGGGTGAATTCATCATCCAGTTGGACGGCGAACCGCCTTCTCACATCATCGTGCCGGCCGTGCACAAGAACAAGGATCAGATCGCCAAAACCTTTCACGAGAAGATTCCCGGTGCGCCCTACACTGAAGTGGTGGAGGAGCTCAACAGTATCGCCCGTAAAAACCTGCGCCAGAAATTTTTCGAGGGTCAGATCGGCCTGAGCGGCGTCAACTTTGCCGTGGCCGAAACCGGAACGCTCTGCCTGGTGGAAAACGAAGGCAACGGCCGCATGTGCACCACGGTGCCACAGGTGCACGTCGCCGTGATGGGGATTGAAAAAGTTGTTGAGCGAATGGAGGAAGTCCCACCGCTGCTGCGCTTGCTGACCGGGTCGGCGACTGGCCAGTTGATTACCACCTATGTCAACATGATCACCTCCCCACGCAAGCCGGGCGAGAAGGACGGTCCCAAGGAAGTTCACCTGGTCCTGCTGGACAACGGTCGCTCTAAAATCCTGGCCGATGCCGAGCTGCGTCAGACCCTTTACTGCATCCGCTGTGGTACCTGCCTCAATCACTGCCCGGTCTACACCCGTTTGGGCGGCCACGCATACGGATTCGTCTACCCGGGACCCATCGGGGAAATCCTGACTCCCCAAATCGAGGGGCTGGATGCCGCCGGCGAACTGGCCACGGCCTCCACCTTGTGCAACGCCTGCGAAGAAGTGTGCCCGGTAATGATCCCGATTCCGCGTCTGATCCGCAGGATGCGCAGCGAAAGCTACGCCAAAGATTCTTCCGCAACCGTCAAGGGCCACGGCTACAAGGCCAATTTCCTGGAGTCGACCGCCTGGAAGTTGTGGGCCAAAATGAACACCAGCCCTTGGTTGAATTCGCTGAATTCAAGAATGTTGGGTCTTCTGGGTGGTCTGCTGCCGAAGGCCGGCCCGCTCAAGGCCTGGACGAGCGTGCGATCGAAACCGAAATTCGCCGCCAAATCACTTCATCAGAGGGTTAAGGAAAGAGGGGTGAACCGTGAGTAGCGCCGCCAGAGATCGAATCATGTCTAACATTCGTGCGGCCGCAGGCGAGGGCAGTGAAGTGCCGGCCACGGCCTGCCTGCCCATCGCAACTTACAGTCCACAGGAAAAAATCGACCGCCTGAAGTCTTTGATGGAAGCCGTAAAAACGGAAGTCCACGTGGTTTCGAAAAAAGACTGGCCGGCAGCCATCAAATCGGTTCTCCGACAGCGGAAGCTCAAGACGCTGCTTTACGCCCCTGAAACCGTCCTCGGGCCGGAGTTGGAGAAGGCCTGGCAGAACGATTCCGAAGGGCTGCCCGATCTGGTTATCTACGAAGGCGACATCGAGTCCTTCAAAGAGACGCTTTTTCAGACCGATGCCGCGATTACCACCACTGTCGGGGCCATCGCCGACACCGGTGCGGTGGTGCTCTGGCCGGATTCCACCGAGCCGCGGCTCATGTCACTGGTGCCCTCGGTTCATATCGCCGTGGTGGAATCCGCCACCATCTACAATTCCTTCTGCGAAATCATCCAGAGGCAGAGTTGGCCGGAAAAGATGCCCACCAATGTGATTCTGATTTCGGGACCGTCCAAGACCGCCGACATCGAAATGACCCTGGCTTTCGGCGTGCACGGTCCCAAGGAGTTGATCGTATTCATTCTGAAATAAAATCTGAATTGAAAAAAATTCTTGACAGCTTGCTGACAGATCCGTTAGCATCGTGCAAATTTTTCTGGAG
>JARROL010000151.1:0-6668 GCA_037383965.1 Desulfobacterales bacterium
AAAGGAAGCCCGTGCGGCTGGAAAACCGGTGGTATCTCCGGTAGAGGTCAAGGCCACCCAGAAACGATTTCTGGCCGGGCAGCAAGCGGACATCCAGGGCTACCGAATCGAGACCTGCTTCGGCCCCAGCGGTTGTCCGAACCGCGCCGTTGCCGGGGATCAACTGATGGCCCGGATCGAAACGCGCCTGCAGAAAGCGGATCTTCTCGGTTTTTTGACGCAGTCGGTGAAGGGCGATCTCAAATATCACCATGAATTCAGGGTCAGCCTGGCGGACTGCCCGAATGCCTGCTCACAGCCTCAGATCAAAGACATCGGCATCATCGGAGCAGCGGTGCCCGAATCCGGCGATGGGGACTGCACAAACTGCGCGGCCTGTGTCGAGGCCTGCAGCGAAGCGGCTGTCGTTCTGAAGGAAGAGGAACAATCCCCCTTAATTGATTCCCGGCGCTGCCTGAACTGCGGACGCTGTGTCGCCGTGTGCCCGTCCGGCGCGCTTCAGAGTACCTGTCGCGGCTTCCGGGTTCAGCTGGGGGGAAAACTCGGTCGCCATCCCCGCCTGGCCAGAGAACTGCCAGGGATATACACCGAAGATGAGGTGCTGCAGATCGTCGCAGACTGCCTGCGCTTTTACAAACAGCGGAGCACCGATGGTCGCCGCTTTGCCGAAGTCTTCACGGCGGACGACTTCGATGCGTTCAGTCGGAAATATCCCGGCAAAGAATGCGCCTGATGGTTTCTGTCGTTCGACTGGTAGAAAAACCAGCCGTTTTAGGTATGGAACGGGCGGCGACAGTCGTCCGGCTTTCCTACCATGGCCATATAGCCGTCAGATGCGCCAGGCTCGGCTCGAGAGCCTCCTCGGTATGCGGTTCGAGAGTAACGACCGGAGGGATGTCGCCGAGATCTTTCAAGCGTGTGAAAAGGTATTGGAAGTCGATCGTCCCCTGCCCCATGGCGAGGTGCTCGTCCCGCAACCCGTGATTGTCGTGCAGATGCACCTGGCCCAGATGCCGGCCCAGGATGTCGAGCCACTCTGACAGCGGGGCTTGTCCGAATGCCGCCTGGTGTCCGGTATCCAGGCAAAAGCCCACGCCGTGGGGCCTCAGATTTTCAAAAAGGGGCAGGAGTTCTCCGGGGCTGTTTTCGTAAACATTTTCAAGCATCAGGCGGCATCCAAGCAAGTTCAGGCGCTGCGCCAGCCAGCGCCACATCTCGGTGCTGTTTTGCAGCCACTCCTCGAGCAGGTAGGCATAGCGCTTCCAATCATAACCGGCATGACAGACCACGGTTTTGGGGCCGAACAGCGTTGCCGCTTCAAACAGCTGTTCGAAGCGGTGGCGCGTAACGGCACGGATTTGCGGGTCGATGGAACCGGCCGACATGTCGCTGAACGGACCGTGCAGCGTGACCGTCAATCCACGGTCCTTGATCCGTGCGGCCATCTCGCCGAATTCGGCCGCGGAGAAACGGTCCAGCGCGGCGGCATCGATGCCGATTTCAGGATTCAGGCCGCGGGATAAAAAATTATCCGCGTATCGATCCCACAGCATGGTGAAGGGAACGTTGACCTGAACCCGTTTAAGCAACTCTGTCATAGTGTCTCGTTTTTGTATCATCGCTCCCGGCGGGATGACGGTGCAATTGATGGTCATCAGCTGTCGGTCAGTATTGTCTCCAACCCGTTTCGGCGCAGCCAGCTGTTCATCTCCTGAACCAAGATACGGTAATAGGCTTGCGATCCTCCGAGGCCCTTCCGACCGAAAAAATAATTGATCTCCAGAAAAAAGGGGGTTGCCGATGCGGCCCCTTCAGAAAAGACCAAGTCGAAACCCGCCAGCTCGATACGTGTTGATCGGCAAAAATTTTGGACGGCAGAAACAGCCGACGCCCGAAGCTCGGGATCGGCCATGAAATCGATTTGTCCACCGTGTGCCAGGTTGGCGCACCAGATCTGCCGGTCCGGTTGCACCCGCCAGTAAGTGACACAGCGCCGACCGATAACCGCCACACGAAGGCTGCGGTTGCCGGCGGGAATCATTTCCTGAAGCAGAAAACCGCTCTGACCCGTCCGTTCGAAAGCCGACGCCGTGGCCAAAATCTCTTTCAGACACGAGACGGAGTCCACCGGATGCACGGTTTCGCCCTCCCCGCCCCAGTCGAATTTAAACACGCAGGGAAATCCAAATGGAAGATCATCCGGTATCCGCCGGCATTGGCGGCGAAAGGCCCGTGTGTCGCTGAAAGAGACGGTCCTGGGGTGCGGCACACCGGCTTTTTTGAAGAGCAAATGCTGCCCGGTTTTCCCGGGAAAGGCGAAGCGGGCATCATAATTGGGGAAATACAAGGCACAATTCTCGCGCACCATTTCATACAATTCCTGCCGACACGCCTGGGGCAGAATGACCGCCGTGGCCGCCGAAATCGCCTGTCTTTCCTCCGAACCCGGCGCACGCCCGGCGCAGATAATCTGACGATCCGCCGAAAAAAGGGGATGAAACGATAATATCATTGGCCGTCAATACCCGAACTTTCTGAGGGCCCGCGTGTCCTTGCTCCAATTTTTCTGTACCCTGACAAAGAGTTTCAGAAAAACTTTTACGCCGACGAGCCGCTCGATCTCCCGGCGTGATGTTTCACCGATCGACTTCAGCATGCGGCCGCCTTTCCCGATGACAATGCCTTTCTGCGAATCGCGCTCCACGTGAATGGTCGCGTGAATCCGTACGAGGCTCCCTTTTATTTCCTCTTTGAAGGCCTCGACGGTTACCGCCGTGGCATACGGAATCTCTTCTCCGGTGAGACGAAACACCTTTTCACGAATCATCTCGGCGGCGATGAAGCGTTCCGGAAGATCGGTCACGATATCGTCTGGAAAAAACGGCGGTCCAAAGCACAAAAGACTCTCCAGGGATGTGAGCAGCCGGTCCACCTGAGTGCCCTTTTCGGCGGAGATCGGTACGATGTCGCTAAAAGAGGTCACCATTGACCAGCGATCAATGATCGGCAGCAGTTCGGTCTTCGGAACCAGATCGATCTTGTTCAATGCCAGAACAACCGCTTTACTGCCGCCCTTGACCCGTTTAACCATCAACCCTTCGGACACGGGATCCGACCGGGCCACATCGATGATGACCAATATGACATCGACGTCGCCCACACTCGACAAGGCTGTCTCGACAATGCGGATGTTAAAAGGGTCGGTGGCCTTGTGCACACCCGGCGTATCGATAAAAACGAGCTGGGCCGACGGCCGGTTCAGAATACCCAGAATGCGGTTCCGGGTGGTCTGCGGTTTTTTAGAGGTAATCGAAATCTTCTGCCCGAGAATCCGGTTCAACAAGGTCGACTTGCCGGCGTTGGGCGCACCAAGGATGGCCACAAAGCCGGATTTGAAGCGGGATGGCGTTGAGTCGAAAGAGTGATCCGTCATTTGTGAAAGCAGTTGTGTCGGTTGACTCGGTTAGGTCAGTTTTTCAGTTAAACAGAACAAAATGCGACTAAATTACTATATGTCGTTGGAATTGTTGTGAACCGGGGCAATCAACCTTTCTATTCGGTGCCACAATTCTTCGCGGCCCTGCCGGGTTTTGGCCGAAAACAAAATGATATCCCCCTGCGGCACTTGTAAGGCCGCCGCGGCGCTGCGTGCGCAAACCAGCTGCCGCGACCGCGACAGTTTGTCGATCTTCGTCAACACCAACACGGTGGAAATTCGGTGCCGGTTGAGCCAGTCGACAAGGGCCGTTTCTTCCAGGCCCGGCGTTCGGCGACTGTCCATGATCAGAACAAGCCCTTTCAGGGTCCGGCGCGTGCCAAGATACGTTTCGATCATCGGAGCCCAACTCCTTCGAACAGCTTCGGGCACCTTGGCATAGCCGAATCCGGGAATGTCGACAAAAACAAGCTCTGCGTTGATCTCGAAGAAGTTGATCAATTGAGTGCGCCCCGGGGTCGAACTGGTTTTGGCCAACCGCTTGCGATTCACCAGGATGTTGATCAGGGAGGATTTACCGACGTTGGACCGTCCGGCAAAGACAATTTCCGGCAGCCGCGCCGGTGGATAGTGAGAGGATTTAGCGGCACTTTTTATAAATTCGGCGGATTTGACGATCATTACGATTTCCGTTTCAAGTACGCCGCCAACCGATCCATCCCTTCACCGATATTCTCCATGGAATTCGCATAGGAGAATCGCAAATATCCTTCTCCGTTCCGGCCGAAATCGATGCCGGGTGTCACGCCCACGTGGGCCTTGGCCAGGATGTCAAAGGCCAGTTCATAGGAGTTGTTCGACAGGTGCCTGGCATTGGCGAAAACGTAAAAAGCCCCGGTCGGCTCAACCGTGATGCCAAAGCCCATCGCTTTCAGACGCGCAAGCATGAACTTGCGGCGATCGTTGTAGACGGCCTTCATCCTTGCCACGTCTGCGCCGGCCTGCGTCAAAGCAGCAATGCCCGCCCGTTGAATCATTGAATTGGCGGATATGAAAAAATTCTGATGGAGCTTCTGTATCGGCCGGACAAATGGCTTGGGGGCAATCAGATAGCCGAGCCTGAGACCGGTCATGGCATAGAGTTTTGAAAAACCGTTCAGGACGAAAGCCTTGTCGGTGTATTCCAGGATCGAATGCTCTTGACCCTCATAGACCAGGCCATGGTAGATTTCATCCGATACGATCCATGGCCGCATCGCGGCGATTTCCTGCATGCGTTCGGCCGACAGGAGGTTGCCGGTAGGATTGGATGGGGAGTTGATGAAAATGGCCTGCGTGCGGGCCGTTATTTTCTGGCGGATAGCGTCGGGTCGGAATTGAAATCCATCTTCCTCGAAAACGGGGACGCAGACCGGTTCCCCCTCCACAAAACGGATGAAATTTGGATAGCAGGCGTAGTGTGGATCGGAGATAATCACCTGGTCGCCCGGGTCGAGCAGGGCGGCGAAGAGAAGCAGCATGGCCGGTGAGGTGCCGGATGTCACAATGATTTGATCGGCACTGACCGCCACGCCGTAGTGCTCACGATAATAGTGGCAAATGGTTTCCCTGAGTTCGCGCAGGCCGAGGCTGTGTGTGTAATGCGTGTGACCGTCATCGAGCGCTTTGCAGGCGGCGGCCTTGACACACGGCGGCGTGTCGAAATCCGGTTCGCCCACTTCCAGGTGGACGACATTGACGCCTTCGCACTCCAGTTCATGCGCCTTTTCGAGGACATCCATAACGATAAAAGAGGTAATGCTTTCGGTACGTTTGGCAACCACAACACCCTCCTTGAGGGAACGACCAAATTCAAAATTCGTATTTTTGTACTAAACACTGTCAGATCAACCCGCAGAAATGCATCCCGACCGGGGGGCGATCCGACAATTTAGACAACCTTGTTGAGCGGATACTCTATGATGCCTTCGGCGCCGGCTTTCAGGAGTTGTGGAATGAGGTCCCTTACCACGCCTGAATCGACGACGATTTCGACCGAAAACCAGTTCGAATTGTACAGGTGCGCTACCGTGGGGGCGTTCAGGCTCGGCAGTAGCGCCACCACGGTTTCGATCTGCTTCTCGGGTACGTTCATTTTAAGGCCCACCAGTTTTTCCCCGAGCAGAGCGCCTTTCAACAGAAGAGCGATCTGTTCGATCTTGGTTCGCTTTTCGGCATCCTTCCAAGCGCCGTGATTGACGATCAACTGGGTATTGGTCTGCATGAGTTCGTGGATAATGCGAAGCCCATGGGCCTTGATCGTACTGCCGGTTTCGGTCACTTCAACAATCGCATCGGCCAGCCCGGAAACGACCTTGGCTTCGGTGGCCCCCCAGGAGAACTCGACCGTCACGTTTATGTTGCGCTCGGCAAAGAAGCGCTCGGTGTACTTGAGCAATTCGGTAGCGATCTTGCACCCCTCCAGTTCCTCGATTTTTTCGATCCCCGAGTCGTAAGGCACCGCCAGCACCCAGCGGGCCGGCCGGGCACTGACTTTCGAATAGATCAGGTCTTCCACCACCCGAACATCGGAGCCGTTCTCCGCGATCCAGTCTTTGCCTGTCAGGCCGGCATCGAGTGTGCCTTTTTCCACGTAGCGCGACATTTCCTGAGCCCGACAGATGGCGCATTCGATCGAATCGTCGTTTATCTCGGGAAAATAGCTTCGTCCGTTTACATTTATTTTCCAGCCCGATCTTTTAAAGAGCGCTATCGTCGCATTCTGGAGACTCCCTTTGGGAATCCCCAGTTTCAACGGCTTCTTCATTTTTTGTAGACCTCCTCGGGATCAAAAACAGGTGTGCCGACAATCTCGGTCGCTCCCCTGTCGTCGTCGACTTTTAGGTGAAAGCAGCTCCTGTAGCCGGTGTGGCAGGCGGCCCCACCGACCTGTTCCACTCTAAGCAAAACCGTGTCGGCATCACAATCGATGCGAATCTCCTTCACCAGTTGCAGATGACCGGATGTCCTCCCTTTGACCCACAGCTTGCGACGGCTGCGACTGTAATAGGTCGCCTTGCCGGTCTTCAAGGTCATCTCCCATGCGTCGCGATTCATGTAAGCCAGCATGAGCACCTCACCGGTGCTTTCATCCTGGGCAATGGCCGGTATCAGGCCTCCTGATTTGTCAAAATCGAGCGTCACCGTCGGTTCGTTCATTTGGTTGACCTGTCCTTGCGGCGGCAAGCCGTCA
>JARROL010000152.1:0-6664 GCA_037383965.1 Desulfobacterales bacterium
CATCATGGCAGAGACGATCAAATCCCCAATGCCGGTCCCGGCTTCGCCCGCACCCAGGAACAGTATCTTCTGATCGGTGATTTTTTGACCCGTCATTCGCATCGCCGCATACAAACCTGCCAAAGCCACGCTGGCCGTTCCCTGCATATCGTCGTTAAATGCGCAGATTCGGTTCCGATACTTGTTCAACAATCGAAATGCATTGATATTTCCAAAGTCTTCGAATTGTATCAATGGGTTAGGGAAATTCTGTTGTACAGCCTCTATAAATTCGTCGACCAGGGCGTCATACTCTTCGCCCCGGATTCGCTGATGCCGCATCCCGAAGTAGAGCGGGTCTTTTTGCAGTTCGACATTGTTGGTGCCGACATCGATGGTCACCGGCAGACACCAGGATGGATGAATCCCGGCACAGGCGGTATACAGCGACAGCTTACCGACCGGTATGCCCATCCCGGCAACACCCAGATCTCCCAACCCGAGAATACGTTCACCGTCGGTAATAACAATGACGCGAACCTCTTTGTTGGGCCAATTCTGCAAGATTTCCGAAAACCGGCCTTTGTTTTTATCGGAAACAAAAATGCCTTTCGGGCGGCGATAAATATGGACAAACTCCTGACAAGCCAAGCCGACGGTAGGGGTGTATATGATGGGCATCATCTCTTCGAGATGATCGGTCAGCACCCGGTAAAACAGGGTCTGGTTGCGATCCTGAAGCGCCACCAAAAAAATGTATTTCTCCAAGTCGGTCGTTTTGCGATTGTAATTTCCCATGACCCGCAGCACCTGCTCCTCCATGGTGTTGACCCCCGGCGGCAAAAGCCCCCAGAGCCCTAACTTATCACGCTCTTCTTCGCTGAAGGCCGTTCCCTTGTTCAAGGCCGGATCATGGAGGTAATTCATGCGGCTGTGAAGAACGGGGGTTTGCATTGCGGTGGAATTTTGGTCTGCCATGGCTGCTCACTTCTTTCTTGTTTGCAAAAGCGTTGCGTCAATCCGGTGTCCGATGACGAATCGTCCCTTTTCGCAGAGGTTCCTTGTGCAGGTTCGTTTTCCTGTATATATTAAATTCAGATTTTAACGCAATAAAATGGTTTGTTTTTTGGTAAACCTTTTTGAGATGTGATCGTCTTAATCTTCAGAATCCGATTTGAATGCCGCCGATGCGTCGGGCGAGGAGGATAGAATGAAAAAAATTGCCTGGATGGCTATCATAACCATTGCGTTGTTTCTCGCCGTTCCTTTGTCGAGTGATGCAGGTCGCTCACATGGCTATAGCGGAAAAGGCGTCAAAGCCGGCTATCATGGTCGAGTTGGTTATTATGGTGGTTGGCGCGGCCATCGTGCCTATCGGGGCCATCGTGCCTATTGGGGCCCGCGTACCTCATGGAATCTCGGTTTCTATTGGGGAGGCCCTTTAGTCGTTGGTCCGCCGTGGTACCCTTACGGCTATTACTCCCCGCCACCGGTCATCGTCCAGAAACAACCGCCGGTGTACATTGAACCGGAGCAGCGTTCAGACAATTACTGGTATTATTGCCAGAATCCGCAGGGGTATTACCCGTATGTGAAAAGCTGCCCGGACGGTTGGATGAAGGTTGTTCCGCAGCCGACGCCACCGAACCCGTAGAGGAGAACTCGATAAAATGAAGGGTATACGCTTTCTTGTGATGTTGGCGGTCTGTTTGGTTTTAAGCGCTTGCGTGACGATGCCGACAGGGCCAAGTGTCATGGTGCTGCCTTCAACGGGAAAATCCTTCGAGGTGTTCCAGTCCGAGGACCTTGCCTGCAGGAATTGGGCGGCCCTCCAGACGGGCGCGTCGCCGACCGGCGTGGTCAATCAGAACCTCGCCGGCGGGGCGGCGATAGGCGCCCTGATGGGGGCCGGACTGGGTGCGGCGATTGGCGCCGTTTCCGGCAACGCGGGGGCCGGTGCCGCAATAGGAGCGGGTTCCGGTCTCATCGGCGGCACCGCGGTGGCATCCGGGCCGGCCTACTCAACCGGCTGGCAGGTCCAACAGCGATACGACAACGCCTATCAGCAATGCATGTATGCAAAGGGGAACCAGATTCCAGGCGTCTTGCGTGCCTCGCAGACGCGGGTTTCGATACCGCCTCCGCCACCGCCACCGGGATACTCTTCGGGATCAGCCTACGCACCACCACCGGACTATTATTCAGGGGCAGCATATCCGCCCCCTTCGGGTGTATTTCCCCCTTCATCGGTTCTTCCCCAATAGTGCACTGACCATAAACATAGGCGTTAAGAGAAAATTTGGGACAAGGCCAATCGAAAAGCTCACCAGGCCGACAATTACGGCAACTTGGCCAACCTTTACGGGTCTCAGGGGCTGTTGACGGAAGCCGGGTCCTGCTACGATAAGGCCCTTTCCCTATTCAGCGAAACCGGCAACCGTGCCAAAACCCGCAAGGTGCTTGAATTGCGCGACAGCTTGCAGGCAACGCATCCATAATCGATGTGGTTGTCGCCCTGTTAATGAGTGCCCATCCGCGGAAAGGGGCCATTTATTGACGCTAATTAATTGTCGGGAAACCGCAGGCCGTAGAGCTGACGAATTTCATTGCGGTCGAACGTGTAAAGGGTGCTGCAGTTGTGGCAGCGCGATTCGAGGGGAAAAGGCCCGGTTGCCAGAATCTCCCTTAGATCTTCGAACGGCAGCATGATCAATATATTGCGCAGCTTCTCCTTGTTGCAGTGACACATGAATTCGATGCGGCGTTCGCCGAAGATCCGGGGCGAATGCAATTTAAATTCTTCCCGAATCAAGTGCTCAGGATTTCTGGCGTCGCCGAAAACCATTCCCAGCGAAGGGAAGCAGTTGACCCGCCTTTCCAAATCCGCAATCGTTGCCTCATCGGCACCGGGCATGGCCTGCAAGAAAAGGCCGCCGGCCCCAATGAGCTCGCCGCTGCGATCGAATTGGATGCTCAAATTAAAGGCCGTGGGGATTTGCTCTGAGATAAGGCAGTAGTGAGCCAAGTCTTGGGCGATATTGCCGTATTGAAGAGCCACTTTGCCGGTAAACGGCTGTTTGGCATCCTCCAGATAGCGCGTGACGGAAAGGATGCCGGGGCCGAAAAATGGCGACAGATCGAAACTGTCCGGTGGTTTTACGATCGGTATCGGTACGTTTTTCAAGTAGCCCCGCACTTCTCCAAAGGCATTGGCATCGACGGTCAGCCCCTTGATCGGCCCGCTGCAATCGATCTGCAGGCTGAGCCGGTCATCGCCTTTAAGGTTGGCCGACATCAAAACAGCCCCCAGGTAAGCCCGGCCGAGCGCGAGGGTCTCGAGGACCCCGAGTTCATGGTTGGCCCTCATTTCATTGACCATGAGGGTTCCGTTGACCAAAACACCGCGCACCTTGCCGCTGGCCAGCGTAAAGCGATACAGCCGGTCTCTGAAGCCGGCGATAAGTCGAGACTTTACATCGTCCCCGTATATCCGTTTCTTAATCATCGCGCAAAAGGGTCGTTCATGGGTGGAAACTTGCGGTCATATTCTTATCAATGACCGAGGGTGCTGATGCGATCGCTCTGCCGGTCAATCCGAGTTTTCCACTCGGGATCCTGCCCCAGGTGCAAGTCGGCCAACCGGTTGAATTCACGGGCCTGGTGGACATTTTGCTTCATAAGCCAGGCTTCCGCCAGATAATAGTAGTTTGGGCCACTGTTCGAATCAAGCGCAACTGATCGTTCCAGAACCCGAATCGCTGCATCGGTGGCCCCCTGCGCCAGAAGCTGCCGGCCTTGATCGACCAATGCCTCGGCCGCCAGCACCTGCGCAGCGTCGGGCTTTTGGATCGATGGCTTCGATGGTTTTCTGGCCGGAAGGGGCGCCGGTGGGGTCTGTTTATCGTAAACGCTGACGTTAGTCTGGGGCATGCAACCGAACAAGAGCAGGCCACAGACCAAGCCGAGAATAAAGCGCTGATGTCTACTGGCTGCCGTTGAAAATGTCTTTAATGCCATCGATCAGATCCTTTATTGGATTTCGGGCCGGATGGAGCGGGCACGGTCGATTGGGAACCATGTCCTCGAGAAAGATTTCCTGCATCGGCAGCGGACATGTGCGGCCGGCCGCCAGCAATCCGGATTCGCTGCAAACGTTTCGTGTGACCACCCCGGCCGGCATCTTGAAGTCCGCACCGGAGATGTATTGAGGAATCGCCTTCATCAGCTCCGCCCATATCGGCAGAGCGGCCTTGGCCCCGGAGGCATTGACCGGATCTCCGTTGTCGAATCCAACCCACACCAGGGCCAGGATATCCGGCGTATAGCCGACAAACCAGGCATCCCTGAAGTTGTTGGTGGTGCCGGTTTTGCCGGCGACTGGACCCGGCAAGTTCCAACCGGAAAGGGCCCGGGCGGTTCCCTCGCTCACCACGCTCTTGAGCATGTCCGTTATGATATAGGCTTTGGCCGGACTGATCAAACTTTCGATATTCAGATGAGCCTGGCTCAACAGTCGCCCGTGGTCATCGGTCACATCTTTGATTGACAACGGGTGGGACAGAACACCGTCTCCTGCGAAAACGCAATAAGCGCGTGCCAGCTCGAGCGGGACGACTTCAAAAGCCCCAAGAGCCAGGGACGGATAGGGCTTGATCGGCGTCGAGAACTGAAAGGGCACCGTTTTTTCCACCACCTGCTCCAAACCCGTCTTCATGGCCAGGTCGACTGTTGCGCGGTTGTTCGACGCCGCCAGCGCCGTCCGCATGCTCACGCTCGTGTTGGTTTCGACCTCCTGCGCGGCGTTATCAGGTGTCCACGGCTTACCGCCTATCATATATGTCCTGGGTTCGTTTGACAGTCTGGAAGCCGGGGTCAGCTGGTCCAACGCCGTCAGGTAGATGAACGGCTTAAAGGCACTGCCGGGTTGCCGGCGGCTTTGGGTTATCCGGTTGTACTGGCTGGCGGCATAATCGCGGCCGCCCACCATGGCCAGGATAAAACCGGTCTTGGGCTGCATGACGATCACGGCCCCCTGAAGCTTCCGGGCTGGGTCTGCTCGTTTCAGCGTCGCGATCGATTTCTCCAGCCGCGTCAGTCCCCGGTAAAGGGCCTGCTCAGCGGCATACTGGACGCGGGTGTCCAAAGTGGTGTAGATTGAAAGCCCCAGGCGGGTGAGATCGTCCGGGGAATAGAGAGACACGAGCTGTTGGGACAGGTAGTCCATGAAGTAAGGCGCTTTTTTGACCACGACATTTTCTCCGACGGTCTCGACCGGCTGCGCCAGAGCGGACTGAAGTTCGGAGTCGGAGATCCAGTTTTTGGCAGACATTGCCTTCAAAACCGCATCGCGTCGCTGCCGGCAGCGCTCTTTGTCGATATAAGGCGAGTAACGTCCCGGCGCGCGAATGATTCCGGCGATGGTAGCCGCTTCGGCCAGGGATATGTCCTTGACCGGTTTCGCGAAATAAAATAGGCAGGCTTCGCCGACGCCGTTAATCGCAACCGTTCCGCTCTGCCCAAGGTAGATGTCGTTCAAGTATATTTCAAGGATTTCTTCCTTTTGGTACTTCAACTCGATGATCACCGACATGATCAGCTCATTTAGCTTCCTGGCAATCGTACGTTCCGGGGTCAGAAAAAAGTTTTTAGCCAACTGCTGGGTGATGGTCGATCCCCCCTGGCGAATTCGGCCGGCCCGCAGGTTGACATAGAAGGCCCGCAGGATGCCGACCGGATCGAAGCCGTGGTGTCCGTAAAACCGGCTGTCCTCAGCGGCCAGAGTTGCTCGAACCAGGTTGGGGGGCACTTGACGAATCGAAACCAGTTGTCGGCGCTCTCTTTCCGGTCCGTAAAATTGACCGATCTCCTCCGGTTCCAACTCCAGGATTGGCAACCGATCGCCCGTGTCGATCCGCTCGATCGATTTGATACCTCCCCGATCGAAGCGGAGCCTGACAGGAATGTCCGGTCGGTGTTGAAATGGGATCTTGAAATCGTTGAGGTGCACTTCAACGGACCCCTTTGTCATGCGCATCTCGCCCTGGTTGTTGGGACGACCGGCAACCATCCGATATCCCAAACTTTTGAGTTTTGCCATCAGGTTTTTCTGGTCGAACCCCTGACCGGGATACAGCAAGGTGGTATCGGAATAAACCGTGGACGGCATGCGCCAGAGTCGGGCCGAAAAACGCTTTTCAATTCGCCCCGAAAGATACCAGCCGTATACTGTCACGGCAGCGGAGACCAAAACCATCAGAATCAATACCCATTTTATCGATTTCTTCAGCATGGATTTATAAAATTATCGAGATCGGGTTCCAGGCCATACTTTTTGATGATCGTAAAATCACGTAACAGGCAGATGTCTACGCTGTAAATCGACCCCGCCGGTTTCCAGCGAATCCCCCCGAGATCGGTTATGAAGCAACGCCCTGCCGGCAAAAGTTCCGCCAAGAGTATATCGCCGGCCAACAATTCTCGGTGAAAATAAAAAAATCTGGTGATGACGCCGGTTGCATTTAGCAAAAGATTTTTGCGGGCATATTACCGCGCCGGGAGCTCAATTGACAAATAAAAAGTGGCCGGAATCAAAAGTCGAACGACGGTTTTAGCAAATACAGAAAATAAAAGTGTCAATCGACTTGTAAATATAAGGGCTTAGGCTTAATGCGGTGCGGACTTCAAG
>JARROL010000153.1:0-6659 GCA_037383965.1 Desulfobacterales bacterium
TTTCGTTGCGGCAGGATGCCCATGCCCCCGATGATGACGTCGAACTTGCCCGTCAGCAGCGCCGGAATGATCCCGGCCCACTTGGTGGGCACGAATTCGATTTTAACACCGGTGTCTTGCGCCAGACGATTGGCGACATCAATTTCAAAACCGATGAGTTTTCCGGTCTTGTCCTTCATGGCCCACGGGACAAAGGTCGACATGCCCACCCGCAGAACGCCGCGTTTGAGCGCATTTTCGATCGTGCTCTCCGCGGTCAGATCCTGCTGAATTTTTCCGGCCGCTGCAGCACCGGTAAGAGCCGTTGCCATCACCAGCACCGTCACCAAGATCAATATTGCCTGTTTGTGATTCATGGAAACCCTCCTTTCGAACGGTCGATACGATTTTGTGTTTGTAAGATGCCACGCCGGCTGCCGCGCAGCATCACCCGCCACCTGCCGCGATCGATTTCACTCTACAACTCTGAGGCGTTTTTCGAGAGAATAAACGGTGAGTGAAAGGCTCATTGTCATGACGTGGTAGATGGCGGCAACTGTGAACCAGAGCTCGAACACGAGATACGATTGGGAGATGATGATCTGGCCCTGCATGGTCAAATCATAGATCGCGATCGTGCTGACCAGGGCCGAATCCTTGATGAGCGAGACGGCTTGACTGGTGAGAGGTGGCAGCATTCTGCGAACTGCTTGAGGCAGAATGACGAATCGGTATGTGTGCCATCTGCTCAGGCCGACACTGAAAGCAGCTTCCCACTGGTGCCGAGAAATGGACACAATCCCGGCGCGGAAGATTTCCGAAATATAGGACCCTTCGAACAGGCTCAAGGCCAGCACCGCCGAGGTGAACGCAGTGAGATCGAGGGCCGGCGACAACACGAAATAGATCAAAAAAAGCTGCACCAGAAGCGGCGTGTTGCGCATCAATTCGAGATAACCCCTTGAGACGCCTCTGGCAGCAAAAGAATGCGAGAGGCGCAGGATGGCGGTTATCAGCCCGAAGGCGAGTGCCAGGACCAGGCTGACGACCGTGATCTGCAGCGTGACGAAGAGTCCATCGATCAGAGGACCGGGCGTCAAGTGGCCGTTTTCGATAGAATAGAGGTAGGCCGGCACGCGGTACCACTGCCAGTTGTATCCCAACCTCTCAACGCCTCGAAATATCAGCCAGCTCAGAGCGCTCACAACGGCCACATATTTGAAGAGATCTAACAGGAGATGACGGTAGAGAAAAATGGATCGGTCTGAGAGACTATGACGGTTTAAACGGTCCATGGGCAGCGATCTTAAGGTTGAGGGGTGCCTTATGCGTCCGGGTTGAAAAGCAACAGTTTACAATAGTATTTCAGCATCAGGTTGTGAAGATACATCAGTTGACAAGGCTCTGTATCGGGGCCGGGATTCGGCCGCCGAGTCGAATGAAGCGATTGGCTCCGCGCGAGTTGTTCACCGGCATGATAACGGCTTGACCGAGTAAACCACCGAAGTGGGCCTTGTCGCCCGCATTTTTCCCCGGTACGGGAATCAGACGGGTTGCCGTCGTTTTTTTGTTGATGACACCGATCGCCATTTCATCGGCAATAATGGCGGCCAAGGTTTCATCGGACGTGTCGCCCGGAAGCGCCACCATGTCGAGTCCCACCGAGCAGACGCTGGTAATCGCTTCGAGTTTCTCGAGGGTCAGATGTCCGGCGGCGGCCGATTGGGAAATGTTCAGATCTTCGCTGACCGGAATGAAAGCACCGCTGAGGCCGCCGACATGTGAACTGGCGAAGGCGCCGCCCTTTTTCACGGCATCGTTGAGAAGCGCCAAGGCAGCCGTGGTGCCGGGAACACCGATGCTCAGCAGGCCGAGACTCTGAAAGATTTCTCCCACGCTGTCGCCGACGTTCGGTGTCGGTGCCAGGGACAGATCGACCACACCGAATCGGATATTGAGGTTCGCGGCTACCTCGCGGCCGATAAGTTCGCCCACCCGGGTGACCTTATAGGCCGTGCGTTTGATCAGTTCGGATATCTGTCCCAGGTCCATGCGCGGGTCTGCGGCCAGGGCACGGTCGATGGCCTTCTTGACCACCCCGGGTCCGCTGACGCCCACGTTGATGACCGCATCGGCTTCTCCGATGCCGAGGTAGGCCCCGGCCATGAACGGAATGTCCTGCGGGATGTTGGCGAAAACGCAGAGTTTGGCGCAGGCAATGCCGTCTCGCCGGGCGGTGAGACTGGCGGCACGTTTGATTTTTTGGCCCATCAAGTAAACGGCGTCCATGTTGATGCCGGCCCGGGTGGAGGCAACGTTGACCGAAGCGCAAACCCGATCGGTCCCGGCCAGCGCTTCGGGTATGGCATCGATGAGGGCGCGGTCGCCCTTGGCAATTCCTTTCTCCACCAGGGCCGAAAAGCCGCCGATAAAATCGACGTTCACCTCTTGCGCCGCACGGTTCAGCGTGTGCGCGATGTCGATCATCTGGGAGGATGAAAAAGGGGCCGCCGCGACGGCGATCGGACTGACCGAAATCCGTTTGTTGACCACCGGGATGCCGTATTTGTTTCCGACAGCGTCACAGGTCCTGACGAGGCCGCCGGCCAGATCGTTTATTTTGAAAAGCACATTGTCCTGGAACCGTTTGAGGTCGTGGCTGGCGCAATCGAGCAGGTTGATTCCGAGTGTGACCGTCCGCAGGTCCAGATGTTCGTTCTCCAGCATCTCGAGGGTCGATAGAATTTCTCTTTCCGTCAGCATGTTTTTCTTTCGTCAGGATGCCTGACAGCCCAAAACGGTTAGATGCGATTGATGGCTTCGAAAATGTTGCGGTGTTGAATACTGATCTGAAGATTCAATTCCGTTGCCTTGGTGCGCAGGTCGGTGTAAAGCCCCTGTTGGTCGATATCGGTCGGAATATCGACCTCATAGATCATGATGTTGCTGTTCGGATCGTCACCGCCTTTAAAAACCGCCTGCAGATTGGTCACGTTGACCCCGTAACGGGCGATGATTTCGGTTATGGCGGCCACCAGGCCTTTGCGGTCCGGGCCCTTGGTGGTGATCACGAACGGTTCGCTTTTGGCAATCCTAAAGACCGGGCCTGACACTTCGAGCGGTTTGACGAAAACATGATGGTTCAGAGGCGTCAGGCCTTCCTCGAGATAATCGTGCAGTTCTGCCAGCGATTGCTCAGAGGGCAGGGCCACGATGAAGATACCGCTGAATTCGGATTGCAGGATGGTTTGACTGACATTTTCAATGTTGCAGTTCTTTTCGAAAAGCATCCTGGTCACGGCCGCGATGATGCCGGGTCGATCCGGCCCCAGGACCGAAATGACGGCCTTGTTCATGGTGCGCTCCCGTTGAGATCCTGTCGGTGCGGCAGTAGACGCGCAGGACCGAAGTCGGCCGTCTTCAGAGAATCAGACAGTCGGCGACAAGCTCCCAGAGGTATTTGACCGACAAGTCCTGCAAGCCGTAGTTCTTTTTGATATTGTTGAGCTGCCCGTGACAGCTGTGACAGGGCACCACGATCATGGCGGCGCCTGAGGCCTTGATCTGCTCCATTTTTCTGCGGCCGTAATACACCCTTTCTTCGTTATAGCCGGTGGTCAGGGCCCCGCCGCCACCGCCGCAGCAGATCTGATGCTGCCGGGACGGGTAGAGGTCGATCCAGTTGTCGAGGCACTGCGACATGATCCAGCGCGGTTCCTCGTAATACCCGTATCCGAACAACTTTTCGGCTTTGCGGCAGTAATTGCAGGGGTCATGATAGGTGGCCAAGACATCGAAGCGTGACGTGTCCAACTTGATGCGGCCTTGCTTGATGTAGGCCACCAAAAGATCGAAGACCGTGTAAGTGCCTATCTTCTTCAGAATTTCCGGGTACCATTTTTCGAGACCAGACCTGGTCGACAGATAAGCGTGCCCTCATTCGGGCCACATGAGGTTTTTGATCTCCAGCCTTTCCAACTGTTCGACGATGCGGCCAGCCATGACTTTCATGGCGGCATCGTCGCCGGTGAAAAAACCCCAGCTGGTGCCTTCCCAGGCGTCGGATGTAATGGTCCAGTCTTCCCCGGCCGCATGAAAGATCTTCCACCAGTGCTTCAGGTCTTCGGTATGGGTGTTGACCAGTTTGTTGTGAATGGTCGTGAGGATGTTGGCCCCCTTCCTGTCGACCGGCACCGTGAAACCCTCGAAGCCCGGCTCGTCGGCGATTTCTTCGGCCACGTCTTCGACGATGAAGAGAAAGTCCTCCTTGGGCAGCCCGAGGTTGTTGCCGGTCCGAAGGGCCGCATCGACGCCTTTGTGTAAAATCCCCGGCACCCGGTCGCGTTCCCGCAAAGATCGAACGGACCGCATGATGTTCGGGATGTCGATCTCCATGGGGCAGAGGACTTCACATTTGGCGCACATCGTGCAAATCCAAGGCCAGCGGGCGTCAACCACTTCTTTTTCCAGACCGAGCGCGACCATGCGGACGATCTTGCGCGGGTCGAAGCCGTCGATACCGGATGCCGGGCAGGCGCTGGCACACAGACCGCAGGTCAGGCAGACATCCTGTTCGTAGGGCCAGGAATGGAAACGTCCAGGCAAGAGAGTTTGAGCGTCGATTCTTGATTTTTGTGTTGGTTTTGGCGGTGATGTCGGATTTTCGGTCATGGGTTACCTCTGATTTACGCGTTTTTGAATCTTCCGGGAAAATCGTCGGGTCATATCGGTATATTCGGCCGGCATGTTGGCCGCCAGGGTGGCTATTTCGAGACGATCGCCGCCAAACCCCGTCCGGTCGAGGTGCTCGACCAGATAATCGACCCGCTGCCGGGCGTGTTGATTGCCGGTTTCGGAATGACAATTGTCGCTGTGGCAGGTCAGGACCATGACGCCGGCGGCACCGCCGGCAAACGCCGACAGGATCTGTTGAACGGATACGGCTCCGGCGCAGGGCACCGTCACCACTTTTAGATCAACTGGCGTTTTTTGCCCGTCGGCCTCGGCCAGCACGCGGGCTTTGTCGGCTGACCGTGCGCAGGCAAAGACGACCATGCGAGGGTCTGCGGCAGGTGTTCCAGACGCACTGGTTGCGGTGTCCTCTATTTCGATCATCGGGTGGATCGACCCCAGTTGGATAGCGCCGCGCGGGCATTCTGCGACACAGATGCCGCACCCCGCACAGGCGTCTGTCACCACCGCGATCCGGTTGCCCTTGTTGACGGCACCATAAGGGCACAAACGGAAACACGTGAGGCAGCGGATGCAGTGAGCGGGGTTGATCTCGGCCGCATCCACCTGCGGGCGGTTGTTCGGATTGGCGAGGCCGAGAACGGCCAGAGCGCCGCAGGCAGCCTCTCGTTGGAGCTCGGCCGCCGACAGGGCGGCCCGGGCCGGCCCGACCGCCAGGATGCCGCGGCGGTTAGTGAACACAGGCAGGCGATGGACGTTTTCGGTTTGCAGGAAGCCCGTCGGGCCGCGGTGGAGCCGCAGGACCTTAGCGAGATGTTCCATATGAGCCGCGGGAGCGATGCGCTCGTCGACGACGGTGACGTCCGGTGAAAGGCGGTAATCGTGGCCGGTGATCTCATCCCGGAACTCGATCGTCATTGGGCCGGTTTCCGTTTGCCCGAACGTCGGTTGGGTGTCGGTGAACTTGAAGAAAAGGGTGCCGGCGCTTTTGGCATCGCGGTAAAGGGCTTCGAGACCATCACCGGCCACTTTCAAATTGCCCGTTAGAACGTGCGCGCGAGCGCCTGAAACCGCCTGTAGTTCCAGAGCGCTGCGAAACACTTCTTCTGCCAGCACGGGTTCGCTCTCCATACGGAGTCCGTGCAGGAAGACGACCCGGCGGTTTGCGAACATCTCTGGACTTGTGGCAAACTCTTTTCTGAAGGCCGAAAGAGACTGCACGACCGAACCGGCCTGCAGCCGGTAAAGGTCAAAATTGGGAATCCGTCGGTTGTCTTCGGCGATGACGATGTGCGCCACCCGTCTCTGCAGGGTCGTGCCGTTTTGTGTGAACGTGGCATCGAATTGACCGATAAAACCGCGGCAGGCGCTGAGCCGAGCCCCGGTGAGGACTTCGACCGAACCGCAGACGGGCGTCTTACTCGCAAGCAGCGGACGATCTGCGCCCGTCTCGTTCGCAGCGGCGATGACGGCGTGGAGGCCTTCGGAAGTGAGGTGGCGGGCCACATCACGTGCGCAGGTTCCACTACCGATTATCACTGTCGGGCCTGTCAAGAGTGCACCTCCGCTCTGATGTTGCCTTGCAAATAAGCCGCCGCCGACTGTGCTGCGCGAGAACCGGCGGCAACCGACTCGGCGATGCTCATCGGTCCGCACACCGTTCCAGCGGCAAAAACACCCGGAGACTCGGGGTTTCCGCCGTTTGCCGCGACCGGAAGGAAACCGGATGATCCGGTCGGCAGGTTGACTTTGGCCGCAAGGTCCCGGGCATCTGCCCCAGGGGTGATGCCGATGGAGAGCACCAGCATGTCGAAGGGCTCTTCACGGCTCTGTTCGGCGTAAAAATCGTAGTAAACAACCGTCAAGCGGTCGTCCGGAGTCCGGAAGACGTCGCCTGGGAGGGCCCGGATCATTTGAACTTCTTTCCGTACAACGTCGTAGAACCGCTGAAACTCTTGGCCGAATGTCTGCACGTCGATGTAAAAAAA
>JARROL010000154.1:0-6998 GCA_037383965.1 Desulfobacterales bacterium
GATCTGAGACGATGGGCCCCCCTTTGCAGAGCAGTTGAGGCAAGTCCAATTGTGGGGAAATTATCACCAACAAGCGGATGAAAGGAGGTAAGTGAACAAGAAGTTTGATGTATAGTAAACCGTCGGATGATCGTCCGTCAACATTGCAACCACAATCTTTAAGGAGTGTGATCTATGGCAGAAAAAGAAATCGTCGAGACTTCAGAAGCTCAGATTGCCGTCCATTGGCAGGAAGAAGGTCTCTATTATCCCACAACGAAATTCGTCGCCCAGGCCAATATGACCGACGAGAAAATCTATGACCGTTTCAGCCTGGATAATTTCCCGAACTGCTACAAGGAATACGCCGATCTGCTGACCTGGTACGAATACTGGGACGAGATCCTGGATACAAGCGATGCGCCGTGCTTCAAGTGGTTCAAAGGCGGAAAGATCAATGCCAG
Organism: Desulfobacterales bacterium; assembly: GCA_037383965.1. Taxonomy (GTDB): domain Bacteria; phylum Desulfobacterota; class Desulfobacteria; order Desulfobacterales; family SG8-13; genus JARFQH01. Next base: position 444 of record JARROL010000154.1, read on the forward strand.
TTATAACTGCGTGGACCGTCATCTGGCCGAATACAAAAACAAGACGGCGATTCATTTCGTGCCGGAACCGATTGAAGAGGGCTATCAGCACATCACGTATCAAGAACTGTATGTCCGCGTAAACGAATTCGCGGCGCTTCTGAGGGATTTCGCCGGTCTCAAACGGGGTGACCGGGTAACCCTCCATATGCCGATGATACCGGAACTGCCGATTACCATGCTGGCCTGTGCCCGCCTCGGGGTCATTCACAGCCAGGTGTTCGGCGGGTTCAGCGGCCGTGCCTGTGCCGACCGCATTACCGACTCCGGCAGCCGGGTCTTGATCACCGCGGACGCCTATTACCGCAGCGGGACCCTGCTCGATCACAAACAAAATGCGGATATTGCCGTCGACCTGGCGGGAAAAGACGGACAGAAGGTCGACAAGGTTCTCGTATGGCAGCGCTACCCCGGCAAGGCCTCCAGCCCGACAGCGATGGTCGACGGCCGGGATTATTTTGTCAACGATGTGCTCAAGGATTACTACGGCGCCCGGGTCGAACCCGAAAAGATGAATGCCGAGGACCCGCTCTTTTTGATGTACACCAGCGGCACCACCGGAAAACCCAAGGGCTGCCAGCACGGCACCGGCGGATTCCTGGCCTATACCGCCGGCACCTCCAAGTACGTGCAGGACATCCATCCGACCGATGTTTACTGGTGCATGGCCGATATCGGCTGGATCACCGGCCACTCTTACATCGTCTACGGCCCGCTGGCCATCGCCGCATCGTCGGTGATTTACGAAGGCGTTCCCACCTATCCGGATGCCGGGCGTTCCTGGCGGATCGCCCAGGATCTGGATGTGAACATCTTTCACACCGCCCCGACGGCCATCCGGGCCCTGCGAAAAATCGGGCCCGATGAACCCGCCAAATATAATTACGAGTTCAAACACATGACCACCGTGGGCGAGCCGATCGAACCCGAAGTGTGGAAGTGGTATTACAACGTCGTCGGTCGGGGCAAGGCCGCCATCGTGGACACCTGGTGGCAGACCGAAACCGGTGGCTTCCTCTGCAGCACCCTGCCGGCTATTAAACCGATGAAACCGGGCAGCGCCGGTCCGGGAATGCCCGGCATCCACCCGATCGTCTACGACGACGAGGGGAACGAGGTGCCGGCTGGCTCGGGCAAGGCCGGCAATATCTGCATCCAGAACCCCTGGCCGGGCATGTTCCAGACCATATGGGGCGACCGCGACCGGTTTGTCGAAACTTACTTCGCCCGCTACTGCAAGGATCCCAAGAGCAAGAAATGGCAGGATTGGCCTTACATGACCGGCGATGCCGCCGTGGTGGCCGAAGACGGTTATGTGCGCATCCTGGGTCGCATCGACGACGTCATCAACGTGTCGGGCCACCGCCTGGGGACCAAGGAGATCGAATCGGCCGCGCTTGTGGTGGAAGAAGTGGCCGAAGCCGCAGTGGTGCCGGTGGCGCACGAGATCAAGGGCAAAGAGCCGGATATGTACATTGCCCTCAAGCCCGGGTATACGGCCAGTCCGGAACTGGCCAAGAAGATCTCCGACGCCATATCCACCGAGATCGGCAAAATCGCCAAACCACGGCACGTCTGGATCGTCCCCGACATGCCCAAGACGCGTTCTGGCAAGATCATGCGGCGGGTGCTCGGCTCGATCTCCAACAAGCAGGACGAGGGGGATGTCACCACCCTTGCGAACCCTGAAATTGTTACCGCCATCAAGAAGATGGTTCAGGGTTGATCATCGCCATTGGAGTGCTTTGATCCGGGTGGCGGGAACCCGCCGCCCGGATCCGTAAAACCAACTGCTCCGGCGACGGAGTTAAACCGATTTTAAAAAATGTTATTCTGATTCAGACGCCCGCACAAGGAAAATCCGGTGCCACTGAAGAACGGGCTTCAGCCACCGGTGGACGTCGAACCGGATTCAATGGATTAATGAAGGGGGGTGGTACCGAACAAGTGACGGTTGCAACGCTTCGACACATCCACATTACAATTTGACAATCAATTGCAGCGACGATTGTACAGGAGGAAAAAATGAGCGGAACCACTTGGGTTTACATAATGCTCGGCATTTACATCATCTACTGCTTTTACTGGGGGTTAAAGGGGTACTTCTCCGAAAAAACCTCCGCCGGGTATGCGATCGCGGGGCGCTCCATCCCTTTCATTGCGTTCTTGATGGCGGCGACGGCAGCCTCGTTTTCCGGCTGGACCTTCATCGGTCACCCCGGCCTTATCTGGCGTGACGGTCTGGCCTACGCGTTTGCCTCATTCTACGTTCTCACCATTCCGATCACCGGTGCATTTTTCGCCAAGCGGAACTGGCTGATGGGCAAACGCTACGGCTTTATCACCCCCGGCGACATGTTCGCCTATTACTTCAACTCGGAGGCCGCCCGCTGGCTGACAGTCTTCACGGCGTTTCTCTACTCCATGTTTTACTCCGCCGTTCAACTGATGGCCTCGGCCGCACTCTTTCACTGGGTGGCCGGCGTGCCGGTGACCTTCGGGGCCATCTTCATGGCCTTCATCGTCTGGTTCTATGTCTGCTCCGGTGGTCTGAAGGCCAGCACCTGGGTCGGCGTGCTCCAGTTCATCCTGCTGGTCGGCGGCATCATCCTGCTGGGCTACTTCGTCATCACCTCGGATGCCATCGGCGGCTGGACGGCGTTTTCCGCGAACCTCATGCAAATGCCGGCCGATGTCCAACACAGGTTGCTGGAAGTTCCGGCGGTCATCTACCCGACCATGCAAACCGTGGCCTATGCCAAGGCCAACAGCGAGACCATCTGGACCGCGGTCATGATCTTGTCCTACATGTTCGCCCTGATGGGGATCCAGTCCTCGCCGGCCTTCACGCTCTGGAACTTCGGCATCAAGAACCCGAAGCCCCTGGCCTGGCAGCAGACCTTCATGTCGACCTTCGTGGTCGGCTTCGCCCTGTTTTTCTTCACCGCCTTTCAGGGCATGGGTTCCAAAATTCTCCAGCTCCAAGGCGTTCTGGAATTTACCAAAGACTCCGATGTGGTGCCGATTCTGATGGTTACCTACCTGCCGCCCTTCGTGCTCGGCATTGTCTTCCTGGGGGCCATTGCGGCCATCCACTCCACGGCCGCACCGTACATCGGCACCGGCGGCACCATCCTGCTGCGCGACGTCTACTGGCGCTACATCCGCAAGCAGCAGGCCGGCCACGCGGAGCAGATCTGGGTCAACCGCCTTCTGGCGACCGTCGTAACCGTCGCCGCTTTGTGGGTCGGGCTGACCTCCAAAGCCGCCCTGGTTATTTTAGGGGCCCTGGCTACTGCCTTCGGGTTCGTGATGTACGTCTATCTCTTGGGGGTCCACTGGGGCTTCCGCTTCCCGAGCGTCGGCGCTTCCCTGGGGGTTCTCGCCGGCATGGTCGCTGTTTTTCTCACCTATTATGTCTGGAAGTACCCGCTCTCGTTCCACTGCGCCGGCTGGGGGACCGGCATCGGTCTGCTGGTGGCCTATCTCTGCCGCGGCATTGGCATCAAGGACAACGAGGAGACGATCAAGCGCCAGAACGAGGTGCGCACCTTTCTTGACAGCATCGACGGGCCCAGTGAATCCGGCCGCAAGTGGCGCAATGCCATGAAGATCATCGTACCGGTCTGGTATTTCTTCGCCATCGGTCCGGCCTGTATCCTGGGCAACAACGCCTTCTCGTTTGCCGGTTTCCCGCCCCTGTGGTCCTGGCAGATCTTCTGGTGGATTCTCGGCATTATCATGATGTGGGCCCTGTGTTTCAAGGCCGAGATGTCGACGACCACTGCGGAGCAGATCCAGCGCGCCGAAGTCGAGACCAACATCGTGGTCAAGGAAGCTTAACCGATAACTTTCAGCAGAGGAGATAAGACCATGAAATCTGAAGATCTATGGATGATCGGCATCGTTGCCTTCTGCATCCTTTTCACCGCATCATTTGGATGGGGCCTCTGGGGATAGACCTCGGAACCCTATTCCAGAATAAAAACAATCCGGCCGGAAGAATGTCCATTCTTCCGGCCGGATACTCTACGGCAAGAAAGGAACTGTTTCTGCCGGAAAACCGGCATCGGTTCGTAACCGAACCTGAGCCATTCGGCGTATTGGCGAGATCCGTTTTTTTCAGCGACACGCCGTCATAATCTCTTGAGAGACTCTTTAAATTCTGTTACGAAATGCTGAATTTATAACCCTGATTTTATATTCCGGTTTTATAATCCAATTTATAATCCGGGCGAGAAAACGTTCTTTGACTCAACGATGAAGATTTGAATTGATGATCCTGTCGGAAATGCCCGCCGCGGCGCTGGCTCTGTTGTATTAGTTTAAATTTTAACTACGAAGCACCGACTTAAGATACGGCTGCGCTCTTCCGACAGGCTGACGCTGACAAGTCGATCCGAAAAGCGATCTCTATCATAAAAACGATAACGGTTTAGGCTATCACCAAAAGGAGGATGACACATGACCAATTTGTACGATGCGGCTTTTGAAAAATCGATCAAGGACCCCGATGGTTTCTGGGGTGAGGCCGGGGAAAGTGTGCACTGGTACAAGAAGTGGGACAAGGTATTGGACGATTCCAACAAGCCCTTTTACCGGTGGTTCAAGGGCGGTGAGATCAACACCGCTTACAATGCCCTCGATTATCACATCGATCAGGGCCGCGGCGCTCAGGCGGCTTTGATCTATGACAGTCCGGTGACCGACACCATCAAAACCTTTACCTACTCACAGTTGCGCGACGAGGTGGCCAAGTTTGCCGGTGCTCTGGCGGCCCAGGGCGTCGCCAAAGGCGATCGTGTATTGATCTATATGCCAATGGTCCCTGAGGCCGTGATCGCCATGCTGGCCACGGCCCGCATCGGCGCGGTTCACTCGGTCGTTTTCGGCGGATTCGCGGCCAAAGAACTCGCCGTTCGCATCAACGACGCCAGACCGAAGGTCATCGTTTCCGCCTCCTGCGGCATCGAGGTCAAACGGGTTATCCCTTACAAACCCCTGCTCGACAAGGCCATCGAGACGGCCACCAGCAAACCGGAAAAGTGCATCATCCTGCAGCGTCCGATGGAGAAAGCCGAGATGACCGCCGGCCGCGACGTGGACTGGAGCGAAGTTATGGCGGCGGCCAAACCCCACGACTGCGTCAAGGTCGCCGCGACCGATCCGCTTTACATCCTCTACACTTCCGGCACCACCGGGGTGCCGAAAGGCGTCGTGCGAGACAACGGCGGACACGTGGTGGCCCTCAAGTGGACCATGAAGAACATTTACAACATCGACGCTGGAGACGTTTATTGGGCGGCCTCCGATGTCGGCTGGGTCGTGGGGCACTCCTACATCGTTTACGCCCCCTTGTTCAACGGGTCCACGACGATTCTCTACGAAGGCAAGCCGGTCGGCACGCCGGACGCCGGCGCTTTCTGGCGCGTGATTTCCCAGCACAAGGTCAAAACCATGTTCACGGCCCCCACGGCTTTTCGGGCCATCAAACAGCAGGACCCGAACGGTGAATTGATCAAGAATTACGACCTGTCGAATTTTAAATATCTTTTTCTGGCCGGCGAGCGCCTCGACCCCGACACCCTGCGCTGGGCCGAGCGACATCTCGGCGTGCCGGTGATCGACCACTGGTGGCAGACCGAGACCGGCTGGGCCATTTGTGCCAACTGCATGGGGCTGCACCATTTTCCAGTCAAGGAAGGCTCACCCACGAAGCCGGCGCCGGGCTGGAATTTGCAGGTGCTCGACCCGGAGGCCAAAACCCAGGTCAAAGCCGGTGAAATCGGCGCGCTGGTCGTCAAGCTGCCGCTGCCGCCCGGAACACTGCCCACGCTCTGGAACAACGACCAGGGATACATCAAATCTTACCTTGAGGAGTTCCCCGGGTACTATAAAACCGCGGACGCGGGCTACATTGACGATGACGGGTACGCCTTTGTCATGACCCGTACGGACGACATCATCAATGTGGCCGGTCACCGTTTGTCCACCGGGGCCATGGAGGAGGTCCTGGCCGATCATCCGGATGTGGCCGAGTGCGCCGTGCTCGGTGTCGATGACAAACTGAAGGGTCAGGTCCCGGTCGGTTTCGTGGTGCTCAACGCCGGCGTCGTCCGTGACCAACAAGAGATTATCAAAGAGGTGGTGCAGATGGTCCGCGACCGCATCGGACCAACAAGCAGTGGAACATGCCGGCCACTATCGACGACCCTGTCATTCTGGACGAAATGAAAGTCGTCTTGGAAAAGATTGGTCTTGGAACTGCACGGAAAGAATAAAATTGCAGAATAGTGCATGACAGACAAAGTAGCCGGCACCTTCTCACGTACTGTTGCCGGCTACTTTTTTCGGAGTCCGGATGCCGAGAAAAGTACTGATCGTAGATGACGAACCGAGCATCATCGTCCCGCTGCAATTTTTAATGGAACAGAACGGATATGAGACAAGTGTGGCCTTCAGCGGAGAAGAGGCCATGGAGACAGTCACCTTATCGCATCCGAACCTGATCCTGCT
>JARROL010000155.1:0-6627 GCA_037383965.1 Desulfobacterales bacterium
TCCGGAATCAAGACCTGGGAAGACCTGCTGGCAATCAATCCACTGGCCATGGCACCCAACGGAAAATCCGTCGATGAACTAGTGGTCATCTACAAGAAAAATATTCAAAAGACGAAGTGACCGGAAAAGGAATTTCAATGCCCGTTCGAATGGGTCAGGCACTGCTGCTGAGTGCGGCGTTGCTGCTGACGATCGCCTGCGGCAGCAGCTCGGAGCAACCCGGCGCTGATCACCGGATGCGAAAACCTCTTGCGGCGATCTCAAGCGGTCAGGAGATGACGCGAATCGTTGCGGCCGCAGGCGAGCGGTTGCTCATTTTCGATTTTTACGCCGACTGGTGCCAGCCCTGCAAGGAACTGGAACCGATCCTTGAATCGATTGCCGTGCAGAAAGCGGATGTGGTCGATGTCTACAGGGTCAACTATGATGAAAACCAATCCCTGGCCGAACTCTTCGGCGTGCGCGGCATCCCCTTCGTCGCTTATGTCAAAAACCGGACCCTGGTCTACAGCATGATGGGACTTCGCCCCAAGGAGACCTATCTCGAGGCGATTGAGAGCTTTACGCGCCCGGGCGCTGCCGTCGCAGAAAAGGGCTCCGGTGTACGTCTGGATTTACCTGGGGTGCCACCCCCTAAGCCCGTAAAACAGGGTGACCAAGCCGAGTCCACTGAACAGCGCTGAAGCCATTGCGGTTCCCGCAATGCCACCCGCCATCCACACCGGTCCCCCGATCAACGCCCCCAGCACCCGCCCGAGTCCGGCCGCTGCCAGAACAGTGGACATCATGGTGGCCCGCTGCGACGGCATGAGTTCGGTGGCCAACGACAGAAAGCAGACCATGGTAAATTCGAAGACCAGGAAGACGACAAAGAGTCCGGCCAAGGCCAATGAAAAATGTTGGCCGACCAACGGCAAGATGAGATAGGTCAACATCGACGTAAACAGACCACCCGCCACGGCGAGCTTCAAACCGATGCGATCCGCGAGGGCGGCCGTTATCAATTCGCCCAGGAGTTCCGCCAGACCGATCAGGCCGGCCGCGGCCAATGCGAAAAATGGCGATCTCCATCCGTAGCGGTCGATCAACAGACCGATCAGCGGCATCCCGATCAGGGTGCTGCCGGCCCAACTGAATTCCAAAACACCGATGACCAGGCCCCGGCGTTTGAAGGATATGTTTTCACCCGCATAGGCCTGAATCGCCGGGTCGAAAATGTTCTTGCCCAGCCCGGCCAGTAACAGGCAGGCCATCACAACACCGTAATGCGGCACCAGGCCTGCCGCCAGCATACCGGACACCAGCAGGCCCATAGCCGTCATCATCATCAGGCGGTAGCCGAAACGGTCCGCCAGAGGCCCGAACAGCATGCCCAGAACACCGGTGGCCTGGTTGACGGCGATCATCGACGTTACGGCAGCCAGTGGGACGCCCAGACCCCGGCTGAGCACCGGTGCGAAAGGATAAGCGAACCGCCGGGCGACGTTCAAGAGGATGCGGCAGAACGTTGCGGATAGTATGACGCCAACCAGGCGGCGACCTGGCTGCCCGAGTCCGTTTCCTTTATTGAAAGCCAGCATGACAAGCTCCTGAGGAAAAGAATATCGGGGTGTTTACCACATGGAGCGGTTTGCGTAAACGACCCGACCTGAAAGAAGATGCGGCTGTCAACAACCGCATTCTGTCGTATGGTTGACTTTATCGGGACTCGTTCTTACACTTTTAGCGTTTTATAAACGGTCCTTGGCCGCATTCGGCGTTAAACGGTGCAAAAGCTTGTGCGGCTTGCCATATCAAAACGGTATGTTACCGGCAGTCGGATTGCGACCGACCGCCGGTTTCGACTCTTTAAATCCAGAGCATTCCAAGGAAGAAATGGACATCTGCTCTTCCGGCAACATCTATTACCTGCCCCGTTTACGTGAGTGCCAAGCGGTGTTTCGAGACCGGACGCACGCCGGACGTTGCATCGCCGATATGATCAAAGAATCGGATGCCGTTGTGCTGGGTATTCCGGCCGGCGGCATTCCGGTGGCGGCGGTCGTCGCCCGGGCACTGGGCTTGAGCCTATATGTGGCAGTGGTGAGCAAGATCACCTTGCCATGGAACACCGAGGCCGGTTATGGCGCCGTGGCCTTCGATGGGTCTCTGCAGCTGAACGAGCCGCTGATCATCCAAGCGGGCCTTCGTCGGGAACAGGTCCAGGCCGGAATCGACAAGACCCGAAGCAAAGTGGCCGAGAGGACCAGACGGCTGCGCGGTGGGAACCTTTTGCTCGAACTTTACGATAAAACCGTCATTGTGGTTGACGACGGACTGGCTTCCGGCTATACCATGCGTGCGGCAGTCGACGCATTGACCCGCTGTAAGGTAGGGCGAATAATCGTCGCCGTGCCGACCGGACACGCCGCTGCGGTAGAGGAGATCGCCCGGGAGGTCCATACGCTTTACTGTCCGAACATTCGATCCGGCCCCCGGTTCGCCGTGGCCGATGCCTATGAAAACTGGACCGATGTTTCCGAATCTGAAGCCGAAACCATACTGAATACTTTCGACACCGTTCCGCCGGCCGCGACATCTGCTTAGCGTTTTTCCCCTTGCCGGCACTCCAATAAAAAAATATCCAGCCCCGTGAACCAAACAGGATAAGTTTCGGAATGGACCTAACGGCTGCCTTTCCCATGAAGGCCGTATATCTGCGTAAATTTCTCTTTTGCCGGCTAGCGGCGTTATTGATGCTGCTCCTGCCGGTTTGTAGCGACGCCACGGAAGGCGGCACCGAAAAGGCGATCGACGCGTCGCTGCGCAAAGAATTGACCTATCTGCTTTCCTTTGTGGGATCCGATGCGGCCGGCGGCGAAACGTTTCAGGGCGACAGGATCTCGGCCCTTATGCGGTTTGTGACCGGCCCAAAGCAGCCGCAGGTGCGCTACCATGCCGGGACGTTCAATAGCGCCCCCTCCGCCTATCTCGAATTCGACATCCACCGCTCTCTGTCCCAAATACTGCAACTGGCCTACAACCCGGATATCCCGAGCGTCGTCACCATGCCTGCGTCCATCCGCCTGTCTCACTGGACCGATATCGATACGCCGAAGCACGCGCTTCCAGATCTCTGGGAAACCCTGCCGGTTATGAAAGCGCCTCACTTCATCACGGGCATCGAACATATCGTCAATTCACCCGACCAGCACTCGGGGGCATACTTCGAATATGATCTCTACCGAACCCTGATTCTGACGAAACACGAGGGCCGTCCGGTTCTCATCAGTCTGTCGAGGCAAAAAGACGTCTCCGATGTCGGTAAAAAGGGTTTGATTATCGGAGCCGACGACAACTGGGACTACATTTACACCGGTCAAGCCGGTGTGAGCTATGCCGGGCTCGGCTGGGTCAAATCCTACATGTACGATTCCTATTCGGTCTCTTTCTACATCGAAACCGACGCCGCACCCCCAACGGTACGCTTCGGCGTCTTCAAATGGCTGCGCGCCGGCTGGGCCGGCATCAATCTGGCGCGTTCTGCGCATATCTACAGAGGTCTGGAACGCTTTGCAAAAAGTTTCAAATCGGTTCTCGAAAGCCCGCGTCTCGACGATGTGACCGCCGTAAGCAGGGACTTTGCCAATATCAAGAGGCTTTCGATTGAAGAGCAGCGTAAAATCATCGAAGGATATTTGACAGAGATCGAGAAAAAGTGCCGGCTCGAAAGACGGTTTTCCGACGAGCAGTTGAATGACCTGTTCAAAGATCGACACTATCTGAACAGCTTGACAAAAGAGGAGCGACAATCGCTTATCGCATTGGCGCTCGTGAAAAATCTGCTGGGCAACGCGCCGACCCGGGAACTGACGTACCTGCAGTCTAAACCGGACGCCGCCAAATAGCCCGTCATTGTATATTCGACAAATATATTTCTCTTTTTCGATTCGATTTCACTAAGGAAAAGATGCCCGATGAAATCCAAACCCGTGGTCATCGTCACCGGCGCTTCCCGGGGTGTCGGTGCGGCCGCCGCCCGCTGGCTGGCGGGAGCCGGGACCGCCGTCACCCTCGTCGCTCGTTCGCAAGAAGAGCTGCGCCAAGGGGCCGAGGCCATCGATCGATCCGGCGGTGACTGCATTTTCGTCGCGGGCGATGTATCGGACCCTCATTTCTGCCGCAGCACGGTGGAAAAGACGCTCAACCGCTTTCACCGGCTGGATGCCCTGGTCAACAACGCCGGAATTGTTGAACCATTGGCGACGGCAGCCGAAGCCAACCCGGCCGGCTGGCATTACAACATCGAGGTCAATCTGCTCGGACCGGTCTATATGAGCATGGCCGCCATTCCTGAACTGCGGGTCCGAAACGGATGTATTGTCAACGTCAGCAGCGGGGCCGCCCATCATGTCATTGCGGCAGCCAGTGCGTATTGTGCCGCCAAGGCGGCTCTTAACCAGTTCAGCCGGGTCCTGGCAGCCGAGGAACCCGATCTGACGGTGATCGCGGTACGGCCAGGCGTGGTGGACACCCGGATGCAGGAGCTTCTGCGAAGCGAGGGACCTGAAAAGATGCCGCCGGAACAGGCCGCTTTTTATCGAGACCTCAAAATGGCCGGTCGTTTGGAACCGCCGGAAGTGCCGGCCCGTGCCATTGCCTGGCTGGCGCTGCACGCCCCGCACGAGTGGAGCGGTGATTTCATGAGTTACGACGATCAGCAAATCGCCCAACCGGCTCTTGCAACTTTCGGCGAAAGTTAGGTCGTTTCCGTCCATAGATGGCCCTTTTCCGCAATTTCGGCGTCAATCGGCGGAATCGCTTGTGCGGTGTACAGCAGTACACCTCCGCGCAATTCCTTGATTTCCTTGAACTTGCGGAAAATTGCGCATTTCTGAATCAGAAAATCATCAATGCCCTTAGAGTTGCCGTGGTTGGGCACTATGTAGCTGAGTGCTAGGGCTGTTTTTCAAACAAAGCCGCGACTGGAATCTTAAATGAGCGACATCACCCGCAAGGTCATCGACAACCTGGCTCGGATCGACGCCATCCCCCGCTGTTCGAAAAAAGAGGAAAAAATCGCTCGTTGGTTTGCCGATTGGGCCGCAGAACGCCGCTATCAAACCCGCCGCGACGAGACCGGTAACCTGTGCATTAAGGTACCGGCCACCGCCGGATGCGAAGCCGCCCCGACCATTATTCTCCAGGGCCACATGGACATGGTCTGCGAAAAGACCCCCGACTCACGGCATGACTTCGACAGTGACCCGATTCGTCTGGTCATGAACGGAGACTGGATCTCGGCCGATCGGACCACCCTGGGCGCCGACAACGGCATCGCACTGGCCCTGGCCCTGACACTGGTGGAGGAACCCGCTGTCGTCCACCCGCCCCTGGAGCTGCTGTTCACCGTGGATGAAGAATCGGGTCTGCTCGGCGCCAAAAAACTCGACCCCGGATTGGTTGATGGCCTCATCCTGCTCAACATCGACTCCGAAGAGGAAGGCGTCTTTACGATCGGTTGCGCCGGGGGACAGGAGACCCGTATCTGTCTAAAATTGAAGCGCACGGCCACACCCTTAGACCACCCGTTCTTTGACCTGACCATCAGCGGTCTGCGGGGCGGACACTCGGGCATCGACATTCACAAACCGCGGGCCAGCGCCAACGTTCTCATGGCCCGCACGCTGCACGCGATATCACGCGTATCACCGATCGGCATCGTGTCTATAAAAGGGGGAACTGTCCACAATGCCATCGCCCGCGACGCCGCGGCCCGAATCACCACCGCTCCGGAACAATTAGAAGGGATGCGGCAAGTGGTGACCGATTGCCGGGAAACTTTTTTAAACGAATACGGAGTCGGTGAATCGCAGCTCGACATTCGACTGAATGAGGCTGCAACCCAAACAGCCGGCGGCGACGCCCTGACCGCTGCCGACACGCGCAAGGCAATCGCCCTGCTCCTTGCGCTTCCCCATGGCGTGACCCGCATGTCGGCCGATATCGAAGACCTGGTGGAAACGTCCAACAATCTGGCGACTGTCGTGCTGTCGGATGCCGGCTTCGAGATTCTTTCGAGCCAGCGCAGCGCCGTAATGACCCGGCTGGCGGAAATCACGGCGCGCATTCACGCGGTTGCGGATTTGGCCGGTGCTGCGGCCACCGACGAAAACAGCTATCCGGCTTGGGAACCCAGCCTCGGCTCTGCGCTGCTCCAGCGGTGCAAAGCGGTCTACCGGGACCGGTTCGGAAAAGACCCGGCGGTCCAAACGATCCACGCCGGTCTCGAGTGCGGACTCATCGGGGACAGGAAACCGGGATTGGACATGATTTCCTTCGGCCCGACGATCGAAAATCCGCACTCACCGGATGAAAAGCTGTTTGTTCCGTCCGTTGTGCGGGTATGGGATTTTATCGTGCACCTGTTCGCGTCTTACACCGCTTAAAATTTGTTGAACTCGCAGAAAGGTTTCATTAATCCTCTTGCATTATTCCTGTATTTCCCTTAATTATGAGCCTATGCTCATATCGTCGGATGCACCCCCCACAAGACGGTCGATCCGGCTGCGCATTGTCACAACCCCTGAACGAAAGGAGGCACCATGAGCGAGGTAATGGAAGTCGGCTGTGCCCGTCCCACCGGAG
>JARROL010000156.1:0-6603 GCA_037383965.1 Desulfobacterales bacterium
TGGAGGCGATGTACGCAGCTATTTTTCAGAATCTCGATACGGCCAGAGATATTTTACGCGTAAAAGCCCGTTATTTCGACCGAAGGGGCATCTGGTTTTTTGAGCGCGAGGCCCCGCTCCCATTGCCTGAGTCGACACCGTTCGGTTGGCGATCGGCAACCGAAACGGTCTCAAGAGCCTTTGCTGCAGCCTACCCCGGGTTGGCCGATTACTTTCGGCGTATGCTCGAGGACCGTTGGGTCGAATCCGAGGCGCGGTCCGGCAAGCGTCCGGGTGCTTTCTGCACCGGATCTTCCGTGATCGAGGAGCAGCGGGTGTTCATGACCTTCAACGGGTCCCTCGGCAACGTGACGACTCTGGCCCACGAAGTGGGCCACGCCTGGCACGCTCATCTGCTGCAGGGCACGCGCCCCTTTAATCGACGCTACCCCATGACGCTGGCCGAAACCGCCTCTATTTTCGCCGAACACATTCTCATGGATGGTCTGGCACGGGACCCGTTGATCGGTGAACAGCAGAAGCTCCAGCTGTTGGATAGCGAACTGACCGATGCGGCCGTGTTTCTTCTCGATATCACGACACGTTATACCTTCGAGAAGGCTTTCTACGAGGAGCGGCAGGAAGGAGAGGTGTCGGTCTCACGCCTGAAAACATTAATAACGGAGGCCCAGCGCACCATATATGGCGATGCCCTGCTGCCGGACGGCGCCGATCCTTATTTCTGGGCTTCGAAACTCCATTTTTACATCACCGACACCACTTTTTATAATTTCCCCTATACCTTCGGGTATCTTCTGGCCAGGTCGCTGATTGAGCGCTACCACACTGAGGGCCGGGATTTCCTGCCGAAGTACGAGGCCTTTCTACGGCTATCGGGCGTTGACACGGTCGAAAATGTGGGGAAGCGGGCTTTAAACGTCGATTTTCAGAATCCGGCTTTCTGGCAGGCAGCCATTCAGGGCCTTAAAGTACCACTTGAAGAATACAGGCGGCGGATTATTGGCCCTAAAGCCTGAGAAGGGTATTGTGCCCAATGGAAAGGTAATCTTTAAAATTGGTTGAGGGTTCAGAGTTCAACGTTCTGGGTTCAAAATCCCGTAAGAATATCTCATTATTTCTGGTTTCGTGTTGATTATTAAACCTTTTCACCCAATGGGTTATGTCGGGTATTCCGGATATTGATCCACAGGGTATGCCGTATCCGTTGGTTTAACCTTTGAACTGTGAACCCTGAACCGCTTGTCCTATCCGTAGCCTACACGCTTCGAAGAAAAGATTTTGTGGAGAAATCAAAAATGAACAGCAACGAAAGCGATCCCTCCGGAGGCCCGGCTCGTCCCGCTTCCCAGCGCGTGACGGTCTGGGACCTTCCGACCCGCCTGTTTCACTGGCTGCTGGTGGCCTTTGTCGGCACTTCCTTTGTGACGGCAGAAATCGGCGGCAATGCGATGCAGATTCACGAGTTGAGCGGCTTTGTGATTCTTTCCCTGCTTCTTTTCCGTGTGGGGTGGGGATTTTTCGGCAGCAAACCGTCGCGTTTTTCGGATTTCGTACGCGGGCCGCAAGCGGTTTTGAGCTACGCCAGGGGCCTTCTGCAAAAAGATTCACCTTCCCATTTCGGCCACAATCCACTGGGCGGGTGGTCGATCGTCGCCATGCTTCTGGCGCTTTTCGTTCAGGCCGGGACCGGTCTTTTCGCCAACGACGACATCTTGACCGAGGGCCCTCTCTACAGTCGGGTGAGCAAGGCGACCAGCGATTTTATCACCGACATTCATGAATTTAATCAGGGGGTGATCGTCGCCCTGGTCGCGATCCACCTATTTGCGATTTTATTTTATTTTTTTGTTATACGAGAAAACCTGGTGACCCCCATGATCACCGGCGTTCGGTCGTGGAACGGCGCCATCGAAGAGCCGACCGGCCGCACCTGGGCAGCGGCAGTGATCGCCGGGATAGCCGGTTCGGTGGTCTATTTTCTCGTCCGGTAATATATTTTCTACGACAATATATTGCTATTTACGGAAGTCGTCGTGACAGCTTTTGCAGCTTTTAGCGGTTTCTCCGAGTTGGGCTTTGATGGCATCCATGTTGCCGGTTTGAGCCGTTTCGGCCAGTTTAGCGGTTTCGGCTTCCAATTTCTTCGCATCCTGCATGAACCTGTCTTTTTCTTTAAAAGCCGAGGATTTCAAACCGGTTTTTCCCTTGTCGGTACCGGGAACCATGAAGGCCTCCCACGGCAGCGTAGCGAGGGTCTCGACGAGCACCGCGTCTTGTTCAAATGCCGCCTTGTCGTAAGGGTTCTGTCCCTTGACCACTGCAAACATGCGGCCGAAGTGCTGACTCATCAGGAACATGACCGACTGGCGGTACTGAATGGCGTCCTCGGGTTTGGCGAACTGCGCATACGCCACGCCCAAAAAACCGGTGACAAGGGTTAACACGATCAAAATTTTCGCCATTTTTTTCATACTCTTCCTCCCTTGGTATTGTTGCCGTCCCCGAACGGCGCTTTTTCGTATTTTCGGTTTCTATAGGCGGAAACGCCTGTGCGGCGCGCACATGTTCCCTTCCACGCCAAGCACTGATTTCCGCGAATTTGCAATACCGGAATGGAAACCGTTTGGTGTCTCCTAAACATTGCCGATGAACCTTGCATCGCCACTTTTTTTGCATTACCCACCGTCACTGTCAAGGCAATTCAGGACCTCATCTTTTAATCACCTTCAAGCCGACGAGCCTTTACATAAAGCGGTTACGGCAGTAAGTTAATGAAAATTATCTCAGGAGAAGTCGATCGGATGCGTACACGGCGCGAAGTCTTAAAGAAAATTCTAATGAGTCTGGGCCTTATCGGCGCTTTCCGGCTAACCGGTATAGGGCCTTTGCTGGCGGCCGGCGAGCGGAAGATATTGCCGCCGGGCACTCGCGCCACCCTGCTGTTCAACAAACATCCTGCCGACCTGGACATCCGTAACTTGGCTGTCAGTTCGATCAATGTCTTCGGATCCATGGGGCAAAGTCTGTTCAACGTGGATGCGGATACGTGGCGGCTCGAAATATCCGGCGCGGTTTCACGTCCCCTGACGCTCTCCTGCCGGGACATCCTCAACTGGTCCTCTTTTCAGCGCAAGGTGTTGTTGATTTGCCCCGGCGAATTTTCGTACTTGGGAAACTGGAAGTGCCTTTCTTTGATCGATTTGCTGCGCGCGGCCGGGCTCAAACCCGGTGCCGGAAAGATAGAAGTTCACGGTCCGACCGATCTCTGGGAAAAGATCGAACGGTTTCATCTGGAAGAGGTGGCGGAGAACAAAATCATTCTGGCTCACGGGGTCAACGGACAGCCGCTGCCCGAACGCCATGGTTTTCCCCTGCGGCTCGTAGCCGAAGACCACTACGGTGACGAATGGGTCAAGTGCGTGGTCAAGATCATTGTGAAACCAGGATAAAAGAGGTCCGATGCACTTTAAACCATCTAAGTGAAAGCGTTTACGGGGTGCCGCCCCAGTGAAATAGGCTTCGCATTTCACGGGGCAGGCAGATGCAAGGCGTCGGGCGCGCAGACGGCCTTTTGTACTCCAAATACCCGGCAACAAAGCAGATGTGGTGCCCTGTGAATGCTTACCACTATGTTATGATCGCCTGCCGGCAAGTTGGGCGGCCAGACGGATGGCCTCGATCAGTGACTGCGGATTGGCGCGCCCCTCGCCGGCCTTTCCGAATGCGGTTCCGTGATCCACCGACGTTCGGATGATCGGCAGGCCCAAGGTGACGTTGACACCGGCCATGCTGCCCCACTCCCCACTTTTGGCATTGAATTTGAAGCCGACGAGCTTGGTCGGGATGTGACCCTGATCGTGATACATGACCACGACCAAATCGTAAAGGCCGCCCAGCATCTTGGAAAAGACGGTGTCGGCCGGAAGCGGACCTTCGACATCGATCCCGGCTGTTCTGGCCGCCGCCACCGCTGGCGTGATTTCATCGTCATCCTCGTTGCCGAAGAGGCCGCCTTCGCCGCAATGGGGGTTCAATCCAGCCACCGCAATGCGCGGAGACAGGATCTCCAACCGCCGCAGGGTATCGTACGCCAGCTCGATGACCCGCAGGACACGCTCCTTTTTGACCCGGTCGCAGGCCTCGCGAAGCGACACGTGGGTGGAGACATGGGCCACCCGAAAACTGCCGTCGGTCAGCATCATGCTGACGTCGGGGGTTGCAGTGAGGGTGCTGTAAATCTCCGTGTGACCGGCATAGTGATGGCCGGCAGCGTTGATCGCCACTTTGTTGACAGGACTTGTGACCGTTGCGTCGACTTGATCGACCAACGCCATTTCAATCACCTTGGCCACATATTCAAATGCGGCCTGGCCCTGTTCGGCGGTGACCTGTTTGTGACGCAGACGACCGATGGGCATGTTCTTCAAATCCAGTACATCTATTGTTCCGCACTCGTATCGGCCGTCAGCCGGTCTGCCGCAGCTCTGGATCGTCAGCGGTAGGCGGCAGAACCGCAATGCCTCTATCATGATCTCACCGTCGCCGACCACCAGCGGACGACAGATATCGTAGATGTCCGGTTCGGCCAATGCCTTGACGCATATTTCAGGGCCGATCCCACCGGGGTCGCCCATGGTGATGCCTAAAAGGGGTTTGTCGGGCGTTTGAGTCATCAATAAACCTCTTGGTCAGTTGAGTCAGTTGGGCCCGTTTAGTCGGTTTGGCCCGTTAGCCGGTTTAGTCAGTTGAACCGGTTATACTTTGAACGGTTATAAGCTGCGATTTCCTTTTACTCCCTCTCCTATTGGGAGAGGGTTAGGGTGAGGGTAAAAAGCGCAGATCGTGACCGCTCAAAGCATAGCTATCGGTTGTTTCGAACAAATCCTCAACAAATATGAACCAGTCGAATGACGTACGCATTCGATACCATCGTCTCAACGGGTACAACCGGCTAAACGGGTATAACGGGCCTAACGGGCTCAACGAGCCAACGGGCTCAACCGGCCAAACTGTTTCATCGGCCATCGGCCAGAAGGCCATACAGTTGCACAAGCGTGTCAGGTTCACCGAATGCGCCGGCCTTGGTGATCACCGGCAGACCGTCGTTGGTACCGCCTGTCACCGTTCCCCGGATGACGCCCGGTAGAATTTCGACCTGCAGGCGCACCCCTTTCGCTCCGATTGCGCCGAGAACCGCCGCTGCCGTGTCTCCGCCGGACAGGAAAAGTCCGTCCGGACGTCGGTAGCGGAGGATTGCGGCGATTTCTGCCGCCAGTTGTCGGGCGGCAGAATTATCGTACACCAATGATTCGACGGGTGCAAGCTGCAGGACAACCGCTCCGGAGTCAAGATCCTTCGCAATCATATTCGATCGGGCGGACAACGCTGGCGGTCGGCCGGGAACAAGCATATAACGCGGGACGCCGGTTTTACGGATCAGCGTGTCGACCTGCGACCTGAGCATATTGGAGCCGGAACCGCAGGCAAAGAGCAGGTGATGGCACTCGGCAGCCCTTGACGCCGATCGTGCTTCCGTCTCTTCAAATCGACACCGGACCAGCGCCTGGGCCAGGCCGGCGGAGCCGGCCATTAAAAGGTGCGGAAATTGGTCGCCGGCCAGGCGCGCGATGACCTCCAGGTGCCGTTGATGTGTGGCATCGCAAGTGATGAGGCGACGGCCTTGCTTCAACAGGTCTTCAACAAATGTCTTCAGGTTCCGGGGGTTTCCGTCGAGTTCGGCCGCATCTATCCGGCCCACCGACCGTCGGTATTGACGGGCGATCAACTCCGAGAGGCGGGACGCTCTGACCGGACTCGCCGGATCGCGGGCCATCTCGCTGTCGGCCACCGGGATGTTGCGCACGTAGTGAACATCGTGAAGCGTCGTGCGCCCCTGGGCCGGAAAAGCCGGGGCGATCAGCGCACCCCGGCAGCCAAACACGTCGGCCAGCGCAGCAACCTCGGCGCCGACATTGCCCCGCATGCAGGAATCGATCTTCTTGTAGATCAATTGCGGTTTCAGTCGATAGGCGGCCCTTCCGGCTTGGCGCACCCGTTCTCCCGCCGCGGTCATTGAAAGGTTCCGGCTTTCAGTAGACACCGTCAATACCCCCTTGAACGATTCCGGCTTGATGGCGGCCAGTTCTTGATGCGGCACTAAGAGGACCTGGCTTCCGAAGCGGCCGAACTGAATGCCGGCGTCGGCTGCACCGGTCAGATCGTCGGCGATGACGGCCAGAGAGATCACGACGATTTCTCCAGCGCCGCGCCGGGCCCGATCGGCAGCGTGTCGGGGGCATGGGTCAACACGCTCATGCGCGCCTTCGGGCCCTGTCGTCTGAACGCCTCTTCGATGGCCCACTGGATGTCCGGAGCGTGGGTGTGTCCGAGCCGCGCCTTGTCTTCAGCCGGTATTCCGGGAGAATAGGTGATGACGGAGGCCTTCTCCCGCACCATGGCCCAGGCCATGGCCAGAGCCGTGGCGACCCCGTTCTTAAGGTCGCCGCGCCGGTAGGCCGCTCTGATTTTGTCCGACGGCCAGTCAGAGAAGTCGAGCAGTTCGGTATGCACCGGACTGACGCCTTCAGGCGCTGGGGTGCAGAC
>JARROL010000157.1:0-6531 GCA_037383965.1 Desulfobacterales bacterium
CATAACCGGAAATCGAATCCTGACCAATGCGCATGTCGTGAGTGACCACACCTTTATTCAGGTTCAGCTCAATGGGCGACCGAACAAATTCAATGCCCGGGTCCAATTCATTTCGCACGGTGCCGACTTGGCCCTCTTAACGGTTGAAGACCCGAATTTTTTCAGGGGAGTTAATGACCTTGAACTGGCCGAACTTCCCCAGGTGATGGATAAGGTAATTGTTTACGGGTTCCCGGAAGGTGGCGACACTCTCAGCACGACAACCGGCGTCATTTCCAGGATAGAACACCGCCCGTATGCCCACAGCCTGAAGAGACTTCTGGCCATCCAAATCGATGCCGCGATAAACCCCGGAAACAGCGGGGGACCCGCTATTGTGGGGGACAAAGTCGTCGGAATTGTCATGCAGCAGATGAAAGGTTCCGAGAACATCGGCTATATCGTTCCGACAAACATCGTGCAGCACTTCCTCGACGATGTGGTTGACGGCCGATACGACGGTTTTCCACGGATCGGCATAAACACGCAAAATATGGATAACGGAAACCTGAAAGCCTGGTACAAATTGGATAAGTCACAAACCGGCATATTGGTGACCAAAGTCATTCCGGGACAACTCTCGGACGGCATCCTGTACCCTGATGACATCCTTTCCATGATTGACGATCATCCGATAGCCGACGACGGGACAGTCGAATTTAGACGCAATGAACGGACGAGCTTCGCTCATTTCATTCAAAACCATCAATATGGCGATGTATTGAAGTTGAAAATTATCCGTCAAGGCGAGGCGCATTTGGTCGACATAAACCTCTATAAGGGTTCAGAGGATCATCGTTTTGTATCGAGATGCGAGTATGACGTTCAACCGCGATATTATATTTATGGCGGTCTTGTATTTTGTCCGCTAACCTTTAACTACCTTAAAACCTGGTCTGATTGGCAAACCAAGGCACCGTCGAACCTTTTGAATTTTTTCATAAATGGCCACCCGACCGATGAAAATGAGGAAGTCGTGATCCTGACCAAGGTACTCGAAGCGGAAATAAACGTCGGGTACAACAAGCATACCGATCAGCGGATTGTAAAGGTGAATGGAAAGAAAATAATAAATTTAAAGCAGATGATCGCGTCGATCGAGTCCCAAAGTTCATCTGACTTCATCGTGTTTGAAACGGAGAAGGGTGAACAGCTCGTTTTGAATAATCAAAGAGCCACGGGTATTCATGACGAGATTCTAAGAACCTACGGGATCGTTCAAGATCGGTCGGGTGATTTGTTGAGACTGGCGCAGTTGAATTAACCCTTCGGGAAAGCCGGTGAACTTCAGATCTTGCGTTTTCAAGGGTTTGCAGTAGGTCAACTACGGCTTCACCCTTGACGCCCTGGCTCTGAAGCCCACCAACTTTTGCAATGGCAGGGTTAAAGTGCGAATTCTCCGTTTTCATAGACGGTTTGCTTGCCGCCGCCTTTTAAAATGGCGGTCACTCTTTTGTTTTCGGTGTTCACCAGGTCCCAGTGCAGGGCCGAGTCGTTGAAGCCGAGTTCTTTTCGAAGCCTTTCGTCGAGGGGCCTTTTTCCGGCATAGGCATCGGCGTAGGCGGAGCCGAGGGCCAGGTGACAGTTGCCGTGAGGTCCGCCGAAGTTCTCGTCGAAGAGTGTGTTGGCCATGAACGTGTTGATGCGTGAAAAACGCCGGTCGGTCAGAGAAAATTCCCCGACTCTTTTAGCTCCGGGGTCCATTTCGAGCTGACGGCGGATAAAGTCTTCGCCCTTTCGGGCCTCTACCTTCACAACAGCTCCCTTCTTGAATTCCAGCCTGACGCCGGTTACATAGTTGCCGCTGCGAAAAGAGGGCTGGTCGGCGTAGTATACGCCTTGCGTACCCCGCCAGTCGGGCGAAATGAAGACTTCGAAACTCGGAATGTTGCGGCCGGAAAGGCCAAGCCATTTTCTCTTTTGCCCCGGCGTGATCGTCAGGTCGATGGTATCCGACTCGATGTGAAAATGTTCGACCGGCAGCCGGTCGAGACGTTTTTTGATCGACCGGACCTTTTGATGGACATTCTGCCACGCTCTGACCGGATGGCGCTGTTCCAGGAAGCAGGCCGCCGCAATTTGACGGGCATAAGCCTTGAGGGACATCTTGGCGTGCCTTGCCAGGGCCATGGTGGGAAACACGCACAGGGTCCAGCTGAAAAGGCCCTGTTCCTCGCGCCGGGTCAGGATGTCGCGTAAATATTTGCGCGCCACGGCCGCTTGGCCGATTTTTTTAGGATCGACATCGCTCAAGTGCGTGATCGATTCGGGGGCATACAGGTGAATGCTGCCGTTGAGATGGTGGCTCATGACTTCGTCGCCGGCGGGAACGAACTTCAACTGGCGGGGCGTGGCACGGGCATAGAGGCTTTTTTCCATTCGGGGTGTGTCCAGTGCGCGTGGCACCGGGTTGAGCCCCATCCGTAGCAGTCTGTCATAGAGGATTTCCGCCAGTTTTCGGGCCGGCAAATGATACCGGATGGCCACAACGTCATTTTTGTTGAATTTTCTACGCCGCGCCGTCTGCAGTCCCCAAATAAGTACTTCGGCATACCCTTCCAATTCTTTTTCGGAAAACACTTTTACCCTCCGGTATCTTTTACTGTTAGGATCGGCTTATCGATGTCTTGAAACTTGAAACTCAGAACCCGGAACCGGTGGTGGCTTAAGGACCATGAGCGTTTAGTCGATAAAATCAATGATACACTTTAACTGACAAAACTGACCTAACCGACTCAACCGACACAACCGCTCTAAAACGAAAACAGAATTTTCATACACCGTGGTGGCCTCAAGGGCCATGAGCGTTCAGATACGAATAGGAGCCCTATGGATGATCGTCTTTCAGAAAGAGGCGATGATACTCTGATTCCGTCAGGTGGCGTTTAAGCAGACGCGTGACGAGGCTGAAGATGTCGTTCAGTTCATCATCGCTGAGCCGTTTGACAAGGGTCTGCAGCAGCGTATCGTCGGAAAATTTCTGCAGGTAATACACGATGGTATTCTGGTCGTTCTCGCGGTCGAGTCCGAAGCCGACCAGTCCCTGGTAGGTTTCGACGAACTGATGAGAATGTGTGGCCATGGCGTGGGTTTATCCTTTTTTCAGGGTCGATGGCGGCAAGAATTCGACCCGGTCTACTAATGCGGTTATTGGTATTTAGGCATAAACTCACCGCTCGCTCGTATCCACTCTCTCGTGGCGCGAAGGACGCAGAGAGAGATTCTTTTTTTGCTTTTCACTGAGACGTCGAAAAGCAAAAGGCAACTTGCCCTGCAGGCGGAGATGGGGGGTATCGATACTCTTTAAATAAAACCTGTAGTCGATTCCCCGGTCACGGTCAACCCCGACTGTTGTGACGCGAGGCGATCGGCTGGCCGGCCGAGCCTTTGGTTGTTCCCGATCCGGCACCGTGCTATATAGGTTTAAGATAAAGATTTTGGCAAGGCTACAGGGAGAAGGCTGTATTGTAATACGCCGGCGACCGATAACACAGCCAAAATCTTTATCTTGAAGGCTATATACGGGTTTGACGGTGGATCGGATCTAGAGGAGCAGACATCACGATGACAACGCCGGGCCCAAACGACGGGGCAAACGTCCGTATTGGTTATTTCACCACCGCAGACGGAACGAGTATCCGCAATGCCCTTTGGTCTCCTGCGAGTAAAACCCCCCGTGGCAGCGTGGTGCTGCTTGGCGGTCGCAAGGAGTTTCTCGAAAAATACACCGAAACCGCAGCCGACCTCAACCAGAGGGGGTTTGTTGTCTTCGGCTTCGACTGGCGCGGGCAGGGGCTTTCGAGCCGCATGCTGCCGGACCGGCTGAGGGGCTTTGTGCGGCGTTACGATGACTACGTGCAGGACCTAGAGGAATTCTTCCAGCGGATCGTCCAGCCGGAGGCCGTGCGGCCGATCTATTTGCTGGCGCATTCGATGGGTGGGCATGTGGCCCTTCGTTATCTGCATCGGCAGCCGGCAGGCATCGACAAGGCAGTCCTGGTGGCCCCCATGCTCGACGTCAACACGAAACCGTTTCCACGATGGCTGGTGAAAGGGTTGGTTTGGCTGGGTCGACATATCGGCTCTGAAGGAGCCCTTGTGCCGGGCAGCGACAAGCGCACCAATTTCGATCGGCCGTTCGAGGGAAATGCGCTCACCGCGGACCCGAGGCGCTTTGCCGTGGAAAAAAACGCCGTGGCCCAAAATCCGGATTTGGCCCTCGGCGGCGTGACATTCGCGTGGCTGACGGCAACGTTCGCATCGATCGCGAACATCCGACGCCCGGGTTTTCTCGAGGAAGTTCGCGTTCCGGTGCTGATGGTTGCGGCCGGGACCGACCGGGTTGTTTCGGTTGCGGCCCAGAAGTCGGCTTGCAGGAGATTGCCGAACTGCCGGCTTCTGATCATTTCAGAAGCGCGTCACGAAATCCTGATGGAGACCGATGCCATTCGGACGCGATTCTGGGAGGCCTTTGACGCCTTCATCGCAAACCAGGCGGCCCGTCCATGATAGCACGATTTATTGATTTGAATATTTTTAATGGCCGCCCTCTCGCTGCGCTCGTTCGACTGACGCAGACAATATCCGGCCGACTTGGCCGGATATTATTCCCGTTGCCCTTCGGGCAAATCTAAAACCATACGTTTTATCTCAGCTTTGTTCATTTAATCTCATTCGCGAAGCGATGGTCACTTGAGTCCGGCCAGGTCGGCCGGACTCACTGTCTGCGTTCGTCTGCGGCTAATTATTCACATTATAAGCGCCGATCATGCAGTGGGGGTGTTTTTTACACCAACTTTTTTGGAGAAGCTCCTCTTTTTTACCACAGGCACAGGATGCAGAGACATTACTTGCGAACAGAACCATTAGAGTTTGGCCGTCAACGCCTTTACGGCCTCCAAGTACGGCGACAGACCGCGCGCGAAGATGTCGTTGTGGTTGGCGCCGGAAATGGTGAGCAGCGACTTCTCGGCGGCCGGACAGGCGTCGTAGAGAGCCTTGCCCTCGGCGTAGGGAATGATGTGGTCGAACTCGGCATGAATGATCAGGGTCGGTTTGTCGACCCGTTTGATTTTGTCGATGTTGCGAAAGCCTTCCTCTTCCCGGAACCCGATCGCCGCCGTTGAAACCCCCAGCAGCTGCAGCAACGGTGCGGCATATGCAAAACCGCTCTCGATGATCAGACCGTCGATATCCGCCGCTCGACCACCGGCCAGTTCGAGGGCCGAGGCGCTGCCGAGCGATCGACCCATGACGACCAGCGGACCGGTGTGGCCGCCTTTCTGCAGCCATTCGACGGTCCAATCGAAAATTTTGTGGCAGTCCGACATCATGGCCGCCACCGACGGTCGTCCGTCGGAGCGGCCGTAGCCTCTGTAATCGACCGCCATGAAGTTGATGCCCATCTGGTTGTAGAGCGGTCCCAAATCGTTGTAGTCGTCGACGATTTCGCCGTTGCCGTGGAAAAAGAGAATGTTGGGCCCGGCCGGGTCTCCGGCGTGAAAGCAGGCTCCGACGGCGATCTTGTCATCGACCGGAACCATAAGCTCGCGGGAAAGCAAACTGAGTTTAGCGCCGCCGTATGAAGGCCGCGGGTGAAACAAGACCGCCAGGATTTCCGGACGATCCAGGATGCTGTAGTCGATTGAGTTGGGTGAGCTCATAACCGGTTGCCTTAGGGCCCCAGAAAAAAATAATTCCACATCTTGCTTGTCTTTTGGCCCGTCTACTGCGTTACATCCACCGACACGTATCTCGATTTGCGCCGTTGGATGTGCCTTGTAGGCGAACCCAAATCCGGCGCAATCTTGTGGAATTATTTCTTACCGTGACCCTTACTGTTTGAAAGATTGTGAGGGTTCCGAGGGCGCTGCGGCCTGAAAACGCCGCCGGATTTCTTCGATCCTTTTGCGGTTGACGCCGAAATCGGTGTAGCCGACCCGCGAGGCGGACCGCAGATCGATGCGACGGCCTGCCGCATCGAAGCGGAAGTCGACGTCGTCCACGAAACCGAAGACGGTCGAGGTGAACTCGGCGTGGATAGAGGTATCGGTTCGGGAAACGATTTTGACCCCTTTCATCTGTTCCAGCACGGACAGCAGACGCGCGTCGGCCTCTGCCATCGAGCCTTCATATGTGAGCGGTGCGATGAAATGCTCTTTGTCGTCACTGAGCGAGGAGACGCAGTTCGGCCGGTCCGGGCAGGCGGCGAGTTCACCCTTCTTGCCGTCTGCGTCTACCGCCCGGTTGGCGTTGCAGTTCGATAGCATAAACGCTATCGCTACAAAAATCGGTATATTTTTTGTCATCGCCACATTCTCTATTACGATGTCCGACCGCCGGTATAATGCCGGGAGTCGATGTAGGGCTCCAATCGTCGTTTCAGATAGCGTTTGACGTAATGTCGTATTTCGGAAAAAAGAAGTAAAAGCCCCACGGCGTCGGTCAGAAATCCGGGCGTCAGTAGGACCAAACCGGCGGCGAAAATCAGCA
>JARROL010000158.1:0-19959 GCA_037383965.1 Desulfobacterales bacterium
AGTCTTAGAGCCGATTGATGTATGGTACCGGCTTATCTGGGATAATTTTTTTATAAAGACATGGAAGGGCTTTGGATCCGAATCCTGTTTTCGGTCATACAAAAGAGTCCTGAGTCGTCGCGTCTTGATCGCCCGCCTTTCTTTATCGCCTCTTCTTTCCTCACCATGATAGAGTGAAAACAGAGGTTTTCTGCGATCAGGACAAGACCGTCTGTCATTTACAGGCCGTTGATATCGCTCTCCCCTCGTATCCATTGAGTTCACCATTGAATAGAAAAGTTGTAAATAAAAATTGTGGATTGTTTGAGGCCGTAATTGCGAAAAGGGGCCGCCTGTATACGGCAATGATCTATTGAGTTCTGCCTAACATACCACATCGTGGTATGTCAAGACGGTTCGAGCGACATAAAATCGAAAAAGACATTGAAGCGCACAAATTCAGGACCGCGCTACGAATCGACTTTTACGGGTCTGCGCCAGTTCATGTCGGCACCGAGGTTGCGCAAGTCCTCAACGGCTCTGTCAATGTTCAATCCGACCGTGTCGACGCCGTGGGAGTCATCCCCCGGCGCCACCGCTATCCCCATTGCGATGGCCTGACGCAGAATCGTTCGGGTCGGATACGGTTCGGCGGCTCCCTTTGTGATGGCGCGAACATTCACATCCATTATCATGTCCATGGAGTGCACGAGTTCCAGGTTGCGACGCACCCGCTTTTGAACGGAAGGCAAAGCGAGGGTTGCCTCGTAGGACGGGTCAAAGATCCGGATCAAGTCGAAGTGGCCGACAACATTCGGGCGCACGGCTGAAAGGAGTTGATACTGCGCATCGAAATACCGGCAGTAGAGTGTTTCGAGGCTGCCGGTCGCGGCAACAGCTCTGGCATACCATTCGGCCGAATAGTCAAACCCGATATCATCGACGTGATGCACGGACCCCACGATATAATCGGGTTTAAAAAGACGGGCAAGATCCTGAATAAACGGTATCGAGCCGCTGCTGGCTTCGGTTTCAAATCCGACGTAGAGTTGAATGGTCTGGATGTACTTTTTCTGGAGACGTCGGCAGGCAGCGATGTAGCGCTCGAAACGGCCGTAGAGCTGCCGGGCATTCAGGCCGGCCTTGATTTCCTCAGGGTAGCGAAACCGGTCGTCGACCGGCGGGGCATGCTCGGTAATGCCGACCCAATCGAAACCTTTTTCGATATAGGCGACAACAATCTCTTCCAGCGAATCCACGGCATGGCAGCAAAATTCACCGCTGTGGCCGCCATGGACGGATACCCGTTGGACTGATTCCATGAGATTGGTTTTCGTTTTGCAGGCTTTGAGACGTCGGTTTTGGACTGCGTTATCGGTCGTCGGCGTATTCCCCTTTAAAGCTTCCTCCCACTGGTTTCGTCAAAAACGATAGTTTCCGGCTGCAGGTAGCAAGATTTACGGGACTATACCGTTAAACCTTGTATTTACCAAAATCTTCCGGAGACAGATTCTCCAGGTACTCGGCCCACTTTTTCCCTTCTTCGCTCTCATCGAGGACCTCGACTTCCTCCTGGTTGATCTTGGACTTCTCCATGACTTTATCATCCACGTAAATAGGAGCATTGAACCGCAGTGCCAAGGCAATGGCGTCGCTTGGACGGGCATCCATGTCAAAACCGCCGTCCTGCGACTCGAAATAAATTCTGGCGAAGAAGGTGCTGTCGCGCAGATCGCAAACCTCCACCTTGGATATGGCGATATGAAGGCGATCGGTGAAGTTTTTGAAAAGGTCGTGTGTCATCGGACGGTCGAACTTGACGTTTTGGAGGGCCGATGCGATCGAGGTGGCTTCGAGCAGGCCGATCCAAATCGGAACCGCCTGTTCGGTTTCTTCCGACTTCAGGATGATGATCGGCGTGTTGGATGTCGGGTCCATGGTCAGACCGGCTATGCTTACCTTATGCAGCATAACTCTTTTCTCCTTTCACGGCAGACGGCGCGGAAGCGGCGTTCAGCGGGATCCCCCAGAGGGAATGTGCATGCGCTTTTTCGATTTTCACTCGCACAAGTCTGCCCTTTAGATTTTCGCGGCTCAGTGCGGGGAGAGCGTCCTGCTCAAAGTTGACGATTTTGTTGGCAGAAGTCCGGCCGGTCCACTGTGATGCGCCAACCGCCGGTTTCCCGGCATCATCGTCAGATGGGGAGTGTCTTCTGTTTATCCCTTCGACCAGCACTTCCTGAATCGAACCCAGCAAGGACCGGTGTTTAAAAAGGGTGATCCGGTCCTGTTCCTCCAGGAGTCTCTGCAAGCGGATGTTTTGCTCTCTTTCAGGGACCTTGGCATTGAACCGGCTGGCCGGTGCTTCGGGACGATCCGAATACTTAAAGGCGAACAGGCTGTCGAATTCGACCGTTCGGATCAAATCGAGGGTCTGCTCGAAATCCGCCGGCTCCTCGCCGGGAAACCCCACAATAATATCGGAGGAGATCGCAATTTGGGGACAGTAGTTCCGCAATTCGACAACCTTCTCCAGGTAGTTCTCACGCGTGTAACGGCGATTCATCCGCTTGAGAACCGGATTCGAACCGGACTGCACCGGCAGATGGATATGCCGGCACAGTTTCGGCAAGTCTCGAAATGCTCGGCACAAGGCCATAGACAGGTCTTTGGGGTGCGACGTGGTAAAACGGATCCGCAACAGCTCCTCGACCGCATTGACGCGAGCGAGCAATTCGGGAAAACTACAAAGACCTTCTTTTTCACCGTAACTGTTCACATTCTGACCCAGCAGGGTCACTTCGCGCACCCCGGCGTCCACGAGTCTTTCGATTTCCAAGATAATGTCCTCGGGCCGACGGCTGGCTTCCCGACCGCGAACATAGGGCACCACACAATAGGTACAGAAATTGTCACACCCCTGCATGATGGTCACGAAACGGCTTACCTGACCTGCTTTCGGCAATTCCGGCGGCTCATCGAACACATCGATGGCAGAAGCCGATTCGACATCCACCACCCGGCCCGCATGCTTTTCGACACCTTTGACCATGCGTGGCAGACGGGCAATGGCGTGCGTGCCGAAAACCAGGTCGACGAAGGGTGCCCGCTCCAGAATTTTTTCTCCCTGTTGCTGGGCGACACAGCCGCCGACCCCGATCAGCAGGTTCGGCCGGTTCTTTTTAAGGCGGCTCAGCCGTCCGAGGAAACTGAAGACTTTTTGTTCGGCTTTTTCCCGGATGGCGCAGGTATTGACGATAATGAGGTCGGCCGCGTCGATATCGGCAGTTTTGCGATAGTTCAGAGAAACCAGGGCCGATGCAATCTTCTCGGAGTCATAGACGTTCATCTGACAGCCGATGGTTTGTATGTAAAGATTCTTCACATTCATGACCTGAAACATGCGACAGTCGAGACAGCCGATGGTTTGTATGTAAAGATTCTTCACATTCATGACCTGAAACATGCGACAGTCGACACCCCGGCGTTGCATCGGGGTCTCTGTCTTCTTTCGTACAACTGCTTGTCAATATGGTGGATTCGACGGCGACGTCAAAAAAGCCACCCGTCTTCGCACCCGGTCGTGAGACGGTGATGTCGTGCGGAAATTCAGGAAGGCCGCGCTGCGGGTTCGATCAAGATCGTCTTTTTGAGATCTGAGATGATGTCATCGATCACCTCCTTACAGCCGGGAGGAATGCGAATAACAATCAGACCCGACTGCGGCTCGACCGTCGTCAGCAACCCTACCCCTTCGTATGACTCGATCACAAATTTAATGTAGGCGATCTCACGACGATCCACCCGGTAATATTGCGTCAGACTCTCCATTGGCGATATCGTCGGGGCCTTCAGCCGTGCCGTCCCTCGTGGTCTGTATGATCCGCTTTTTTTCACCGGCCGCAGGGCATCTATTGGTGCCAATCCACATAATTGTTGAGTATAACCATATCACGCACCATTGCAATAATAAATATGGTCTTGTTCGGACGACCTCGATAAGCTATGTACGGCTGCGATGGAAAAATACTGGCACATCCTGAAACCCGATCCCTCCCGCATGCGAGAGCTATGCGGCCGCTTGAAATGCTCTCCGATCATCGCCGCCATTCTGGTTAACCGTAACCTGCAGACTCCCGATGGCGCATCGAAATTTCTGCGACCGTCTATAGAGCACCTGCGTCCGCCTTGTGATTTGAAAGACATGCAAACGGCCGTCGAGCGCGTGACACATGCCATCGAAAAGCGGGAAAAATTAATGATATTTGGCGACTATGACGTCGACGGCGTCACGGCCGCGGCGATTCTCTTCGATTTTTTACTGAAAGCCGGAGCGGATGTGTCGTATTACATCCCCCATCGCATAGAGGAAGGCTACAGTCTCAAAGCCGATCATATCGACAAGGTTGCGGTGCCGGCCGGCATCGATCTTATCATTACCGCCGATTGCGGATCCGGCAGTCACGCGGCTGTCAAACGGGCAAACGCCGCCGGAATCGACGTCGTCGTCACCGACCATCATCGCGTATCCGAAACACTGCCGCCTGCGGTTGCAGTGGTCAATCCCCAAAGGCCGGACTGCACAGCCGGTTTCGAGCACCTTGCCGGGGTCGGGGTTGCCATGGCGCTGCTGATCTGTCTGCGCAAACACCTCAGAGAAAGGGGTGTCTGGCATACCCGTTCCGAGCCGAACCTCAAAGCCCTCTGTGATCTCGTCGCCCTGGGCACGATCGCCGATGCCGTGCCATTGGTGAATGAAAACCGAATTTTCGTTACGGCCGGCATCGAGGTGATTCGCTCAGGAAGGGCCCGAACCGGGGTCATCGGCATCCTGAACAGCTGCCGCTTGTCTTGCCGAGATGTGGACGCCGAAGACCTCGCCTTTAAGGTTATTCCGCGCCTGAATGCCGCCGGTCGAATGGATCACGCCCTTCCGGCCGCCCGACTGCTGCTGACGGAAAACCGCGAGACGGCCAAGGTGATAGCGGATTCGCTTGATGTGATGAACAATCGGCGCAAGGACACCGAACGGCAAATCCTACAGCAAATCAGGCAATATCTGAAGGATCACCCCCGGGAACTCGACTGCCGGGCACTGGTCTTGTCGCAAGAAGGCTGGCATGAAGGCGTGCTCGGCATTGTAGCGTCGAGACTGGTGGAACGCCATTACCGGCCGGTGGTTTTGATATCGACCCGTGAGGGCATCGGCAAAGGGTCGGCCCGCAGTATCTTGGGATTCAATCTTTATCGGGGATTGACGGCCTGCGCCGACCAGCTCGAAAATTTCGGCGGCCACGCTATGGCCGCCGGCCTGGGTATCAGAACCGAAAATATTTCCACTTTTAAAGCCGCATTCGAACAGGCGGTCGCGGCCGCCTGCGCTGACATCAATCCGGTACAGGAAATTCGCATCGACTGCGTCCTTGATTTCGAACAGATCACCGAGCAACTGATCGATGATATCGATGCCCTGCAGCCGTTTGGCAGTGGCAACACCGAACCGCTGTTTATGGCCGGCGATGTTCAGATCAAACAGAGCAAAATTGTAGGAGACCGGCATCGGCGCTTGCTCCTGACTCAATCGGGAGCCGGCCGGTCTTTCCCCGCCATTCAGTTCAACATCGATCCCAACCAAGCCCTGCCGGAACGCCTGAAGAAAATCGCCTTCCACCTTCAGTGGAACCGCTGGAACGGCGGGAAGTCAGCCCAGATGGTCATCGACGAAATCGCTGCGACGCTTCCCTGAACGTTGAACCGGGAACCTCACGTGCATCCAATTGCGACGTAGAAGGAAACGGGCGGATCGAGTTGACCTTCGGCGTGCTCGAACAGAATGCGCCCTCCCTGGTGCCGTCGCTTTTCAGTGATATCGACATTGCACATGATTTTGATGCAACTGGTGAGCACCGGTATCAGATCGGATGGAAAATCCTTATTCCCATCCCGTCCGGTGCCCTAAGAACAATTCAACTCGTTGTCTCGGCAATGCACATTTTGCTTGCATTTCAAGGCCGCTGTCATTAATATGGCAAAAATTTAACCAGGCTCCCTGCTGGAGAGGGGCCGTCATCCATATAGGTGGCAACATGTCGAAAGTTTTCCGGCCGAGCACGAGGGAGTCGTCCATACTCTCTAAAATCGAATCCTCTAAAGAACACGCCCGCCGCTTGGCCTTACAGGGTATCAAAGATTGCCTGGAGCCTCTTTCCAATGCCATTGCAATGAAACTGGTGGAGGAAAAACTGGTTGAAACCAATAGTAAAAACTCGCTGGAAGAGCAGATTTCGTTGTGTCTCGACAAGCTGAGCCGGGCGGAAGATTTCGATATCGATTTTGCCACCGCGCCCATTCGCAACATCGTGCCGAATCCCCACGTCGTCAGCCTTTATGTCACGGCTTTCGTTCTGGAAAGTCTGATCAACCACAAGGATGTCGTCGATATCTACGGTACTGACGAAGAAATCTACCTGTGCATCAATCTTCAGGTTAAAAAGTATCTCCCCTGAAATGCGTCCGACATTCAGTCCCCGCTTGGTCAACGACCCTTTCGACGACCCGGGGCTCTTCATTCCGTTCCTTTTTCAGAACCGTGCCATTCTTTTCGATTTGGGTGACATCTCCACCCTCTCCTCGCGGGAAATCCTTAAGATAAGCCATGTTTTCGTGTCCCACACCCACATGGATCACTTTGCCGGTTTTGACAGGCTGCTGCGACTCTTGATTGGTCGCGACAAGACACTCTACGTCTTTGGACCTCGGAATTTTCTGAAAAACGTAGAGGGCAAACTGGCCGGCTACACGTGGAACCTGGTAGACAATTATACCGGTTGCCTGGTTCTGGAAGCCGCTGAACTTCATGACGACACCGTTTTACGCCGCCGGTATCTTTGCCGAAACCGGTTCGAGCCCGGCAAGGACGCGGAAACGGCCGAATTCGACGGGACACTTTACCGGGAAACCGGCTTGACCATCAGCGCGGTTCAACTCGACCACGGTATCCCCTGTCTTGCCTTCACGCTGCAGGAAAGCTTCCATGTCAACATCCGGCCGGACGCGCTGGCCGCCTTGGAACTGCAGCCGGGCCCATGGCTTCAGTCCATGAAAATGGCGCTTTACAACGGTAAATCCCCTGAAACTGAAATAACGGCCGAGACTTACGGCAGAAGGCTGCCAAAAAAGTTTCGGTTAGCGGATTTGACGGCCAGAATCGCTATCGTCACACCCGGTCAAAAGGTGAGTTATGTGGCAGACGCGGGATATACCGACAAAAACGCCGAACTCATTCTGGCCCACATACACCATGCGGACCATCTTTTCATCGAAGCGGCCTTCATGGATGAACACCGTGACATCGCGCGTTTAAAAAATCACCTCACCGCGCGCCAGGCCGGCACGCTTGCCGGCCTGGCGCAGGTAAAACAGTTTACACCCTTTCATTTTTCACCCCGCTACACAGACCGGGGCCATCTGCTTGAAGCGGAAGCCCGCCAGGCGTATGAGGCGGCGCTTTTATTGGCGAAGGACACGCCGGCAAAAGAGAAAGCGCTTTAAAAAGTCAGTTCCCGGCACAATTCTAAAAAGGTGTTATCGTCATCGAGAATTGCTGCGATAGAGGGGGAAAGCTTGTCAAATTACGGAAACAGCGGTATAAGGACAAGGGGGAAGTAAACCGAAAATCGGTTTTCTTTCGTAACGTCCGGCTTTCGGGTCGTGACAATTAATAGTTGCACTTCTTGCTTGTCTTTTGGCCCGTCTACCGCGTTACATCCACCGACACGTATCTCGATATGCGCCGCTGGATGTGCCTTGCAGACGAACCAAAAAAATCCGGCGCAACCTATCGCCACTATTTCTTGCCGCGACCCTAACCTTGCCGAAAATTGGAGGACACGATGGTCAATCGCATCATGGTTTTATTGGTAGGGCTCGTTTTGTTTTTCGGATGTGCGGGTTCATCGAAAAACATGAACAAGCTGCGTCTCGGGATGACGAAGACAGAAGTCATCGAAGCTATGGGCCAGCCCGACAGCACAAGCGCAAGCCGGGACGTCGAATTCCTCAAATACCGCTTCTACTCCGAGGGTCTCTTCACCTCCGAGTACTACGTTAAACTCCAGAGCGGAAGCGTGGACGCGTTCGGTCGCTCGGGCGATTTCGGGCTCGGATATTGATCGAATCGACGATTTACCCGTTGGCGCGAAAAATCATTTTTTTCTACACCGCCATCGCACCAGCTAAAGATCCGTATGCGTTCACAGAGCACCGCATCTGCTTTGTTGTCGGACACTTGAAGTACAAAAGGTCGTCTGCGCGCCCGACACCCTGCATCTGCCTGCCCCGTGAAATGCGAAGCCTATTTCACTGGGGCGGCACCCTGAAAACACTTACAATAAGTGTGGTTTAAAGCGCATCGGACTTTGCAACCCTGTGAACGGTTACTGAAAATCAATGGCTTTCGGTTCGATCGTCATGATGGGTTGAAATGCGTACCGGCCGTTCCGTTCATCATTTCCCGCCGGAATAAAATTCCCTGATCTTCTCAACTACATAGGCCAGCTGGTCATCGGTCAGTTCGGGATAAATAGGAAGGGCCAGCGTATGATCGGCGGCCGCCTCTGAAACAGGGAAATCACCCTTGCGATACCCAAGGAATGCAAAACACTCCTGCAAGTGCAGCGGCACCGGATAGTAGACTTCAGTGCCGATTTGGTTCTCCAGCAAGTGCCTCCGTAGCCCGTCTCGCTTTTCGGGTACGTGAATGACGAATTGGTTGTATATATGCCGGCTCTCCCTTTCAAGCGGCATTTTAATTCTGTCCAGGCCGGCTGCGGCAAAAAGTCGCCGGTAAATTTGGGCATTTTCCCTGCGTGATATGCTCCACTGATCGAGATACGTCAATTTCACGGAAACAATGGCGGCCTGAAGCGCGTCGAGACGGAAGTTCCCACCGATCAACTTATGATAGTATTTCGGCTTCGATCCGTGAGTCCTGAGGACTTTCAGTTTTTCATACAAGACCTCCGAGCCGGTGGCGACGATTCCGCCATCCCCGAAAGCACCCAGATTTTTTGACGGGAAAAACGAGAAGCAGCCGAATTCACCGAACGAACCGGCGCGCCGACCTTTATACTCCGCACCGATGGCCTGAGCGGCGTCCTCGATGATCAACAAGTTCCAGTCTTCGGCGATTCTTATGATCGGATCCATGTCGGCACACTGTCCGTAAAGGTGCACGGGCATTAAGGCCTTGATCCGGTCGCGGTCTTCCGCGGGCAGAGAGTCGAAGGTGCGTTCCAATTCCACGGGTGACAGGTTGTAGGTATCGGGGTCGATGTCCACAAATACCGGCCGGGCACCGGTCCGGGCAATCGATCCGGCACTGGCAAAAAAAGTATACGGACTCGTAAGGACCGCATCGCCATATCCGATACCGGCGGCCATCAGTGCTATCAGCAGTGCATCCGAACCCGATGAGACTCCCAGCGAATAAGAGGTGGTGCAGTAGGCCGCTATCTTTTTTTCGAGGTCCTCGACGCGCGAACCCAGAATGAATTGCTGGCTTTCGTAAACCTCCTCTGTAACCTTCAGGATCTCGGCGCGAATGCCGGCGTATTGCGCTTTCAAATCGAGCAGCGGTACCTTCACTTAATCCCCCTCACCTCTTTTCATGCTGTGAAAGCGCCACCTGAATAACGACCATCGATTCGCGGCCCCGGTTTTCGACCTGCAGAACTTCTCCGGCGGCGGCGGTGAAGGTGCTGCCGCGTTTCACCTTAAGGTCACCGAGGCGCCCGGTTCCCTCGAGCACCGTCAGAGATCGCACCTGTTCGGCAACACCGATGCAGACGGCGCCAGGGCGAATGATCAAACTGCCCCAGGCATGGATGATCGTTCGATGACGAATGGTCTCAGTGCGACCTGTATCCTTCAGGCGCGCCACGATCGATTTGACATTGCGGCTGGTGTCGATGTCGGACACAAAGATCGCATCCGGTGTTTCGACGATCACCTTATTATCGAGGCGGTTGGTGGCGATCAGGCGTTCATGCGACATGATAAAGCAATTGCGCGTTTCTTGGGCAACAACGTCACCATCGATGACGTTGTTGTCTTTATCCTTGGGAAGAAATTCATATAGGGCTTTCCAGGACCCGATGTCGCTCCAGCCGAGGTCGGACGGCAGCACGGCGCCCTTGCGGGTGCGTTCCATGATGGCGTAATCGATCGATATATCCGGCAGCCGGATGTAGTCAGCCGCTTCGAGCTGTTCACCGGAGAGGTCGATCTCCATCATCTGGTGCAGCAGGTCGGGCTGATACCGCTTGAACTCTTCCAGAATGACCGATGCCCGGAAGGCAAACCGGTTTGTCCACGAATCGCTTCGTTATCAAGGCTCCGCCGGACACATCGTCGCCTCCTTCGATATAGCCGTAA
This sequence comes from Desulfobacterales bacterium, assembly GCA_037383965.1. Taxonomy (GTDB): domain Bacteria; phylum Desulfobacterota; class Desulfobacteria; order Desulfobacterales; family SG8-13; genus JARFQH01. The sequence goes on from JARROL010000158.1 coordinate 10,414, forward strand.
CCGGTTTCCGGATAGTGGGGCGTCATACCGAAGGTCACCACGTAGCCGGTGTCGGCCAGGCTGATCGCTGACCGCAATCGGTCACGAAAGACAGCCGCATTTTCGATCACATGGTCGGCCGGGAAAACGCAAAGAACCGCCTCTTTTTCCATTTGCAGGATTTTCAGGACCGCCAGCAAAATGGCCGGTGCGGTGTTGCGGCCGCAAGGCTCGCAGATGATCCTGTTACCGGCCGCTAGGCCGATTTCCTGTAGATGGCGGGTGATCTCGTCCCGGTGCTCCTGTCCGCAGACAATCCGAATGTTGTCCGCAGCCATTACCGGCAGAAGGCGTTTGACCGTCGCCTGAATCAGAGAATCACGGCCGAAAAGCTTGACCAACTGCTTCGGGCTCAGATCCCTTGAAACCGGCCAGAGTCGGGACCCGACACCGCCGGCCAGCAATACCGCATAGACGGGTGTTTCAGTATCTGGCATTGGATTTATACCCTTTGTAACCGTTGCGGTAGTTCTTAGAGGTCGGTGCCACGGCGGCAGCCGCGCTGCAGACCGTCTCGACGGCATTATAACCGAGCAATCGATTGACCTCACGGGTCAGAAGCGATCCTGCCTGCAGCTTGGTTCGTTCGGGCAGACCGATCACCGTATCGGTGCCCTGAGGATCGCGCAGGTGCAGAAAAGCCCGGCATGAGCCCGGGTGCTGCAGAAGTGTTTCCTGCAGCCGCACAAGCGCCTCGCGATCGGTCCGGCTCATGTCCACGTGAAAATGGATACTGGCCGTCCAGGTTTCTTCGGCCTTGTTTATGGGGATGATCGTATCTGCTATCACCTTGATCGACTGCTCGTCCTTTTGGAGACGTCCCTGGACCAGGATCGCGTTGTCCTCGGCGAGAAGATCACCGGCTCCGGCATAGAGCGCGGAAAAGACGATGGCCTCCACCGCACCTTGCATGTCCTCGATGGTCACAAACGCCATCGTATCACCCTTCTTGGTCTTGATGGTTTTGACGGCGGCGACGATACCGCCGATTCTCACCATCCCGTCGTCAGGGCTCTCCTTGATGCTCAGCGCATTGACGTTGGTAAACTTCTCCAGCACGGCTTCGTAATCTTTCAAGGGGTGACCGGAGATGTAGAATCCCAGGGCCTCCTTTTCAAAAGCCAGTCGCTGGCGCTCATCCCACTCCTGAATCTGGGGCAGTTCCGGAAGGTTGATCGCCGGCTTTTGTTCACCCAAGTCAAAGAGGCCCATTTGGGGATCGTCTCTTTCTTTCTGAACCCGTTGACCGTATTCCAGCGCCTCCTCGAGAGCCGCCACCATCTGCGCGCGTCTGGCACCGGTGGCATCGAAGGCCCCGCACTTGATGAGGCTCTCGATCACCCTTTTGTTCACTTTCTTCAAGTCGACGTGCTCACAGAAATCGAAAAGGGACGTGAAGCGACAAGTGTCACGGGCCGCTGTGATGGCTTCAATGGCTCCCTCCCCGACATTCTTGACGGCCACCAAGCCGAAGCGGATCGCATCGCCTTTTACAGCGAACTCTTTGTCGCTTTCATAAATGTCGGGCGGCAGTACCGGTATGTTGTGACTGCGGCACTCGGCGATAAATTTGACGACGCCGTCGGTGGAGTGCATTTCGCTGGTCAGAAGAGACGCCATAAACTCGAGCGCAAAATGCGCCTTGAGGTAGGCCGTCTGATAGGCAATCAGCGCATAGGCCGCGCTGTGGGACTTGTTAAATCCATAACCGCCGAATTTGTCGATCAAATCGAAAATCGTGTTCGCATTTTCCTCGGCGATGCCGTTGGCCACCGCTCCCCTGATGAACCGCTCCCGGTGCTGGGCCAGCAATTCTTTGATCTTCTTGCCCATGGCTTTGCGCAGATCGTCGGCCTCGGCCATGGTGTAGCTGGCCAAGGCCGCTGCTATTTTCATCACCTGTTCCTGATAGACGATAACGCCGTAGGTCTCCTCGAGAATCGGCGCCAGCTGGGGCAACAGATATTCCACCTGCTTGCGGCCGTGTTTGCGGTCGACATAATCGTCGATCATCCCGCTTTCCATCGGACCCGGCCGGTAGAGCGCCACCAGAGCGATGATGTCGTTGAAGCATTCGGGTTTCAATCGCACCAATAGGTCTTTCATGCCCGAGCTTTCCAGCTGGAAAACACCGGTCGTGTCACCGGCGCACAACAGCCGGTAGGTGTCCGGGTCGTCGAGATCGAGGACTGCCAGGTCCGGAGGGATTTTCCCTTGTCGTTTGATCAGCGCCAGCGTCTTTTCTATAACCGTCAGGTTGCGCAAACCCAGGAAGTCGAACTTCACCAGTCCGATCTTCTCGACGATTTTCATGTCGTACTGGGTGACCACTTCACCCTTTTTCCCTCGATACAAAGGCAGATAGTCCACCAAGGGACGGTCGGAAATCACCACGCCGGCCGCGTGCGTGGAGGCATGCCGGGGCAGACCTTCCAACACCCGGCAAATGTCGATCAGGTCGGCCACATCGGATCTTTCCGCCACCATCGCCGCCAGCCGCGGCTCCTCTTTGAGCGCATCGTCCAGGCCGATGCCAAGTCTTTCGGGCACCATCTTGGCAATGGCATCGACATCGCGCAGCGGAATATTCAATGCCCGTCCCACATCGCGTATCACAGCACGTGTTTTAAGCTTTCCGTAAGTGATGATCTGAGCCACATAGTCGCCGCCGCCGTACTTTTCGACCACATATTTAAAAACATCCTCACGGCCGTTGATGCAGAAATCGACGTCGATATCCGGCATGCTCTTGCGGGCCGGATTGAGAAAACGTTCGAAGATCAAACCGTATTCGAGAGGGTCGAGTCCGGTGATGCCCAGTGAGTAGGCAACCAGACTGCCGGCCGCCGATCCCCGCCCCGGACCGACCGGAATCCGGTTTTCCTTGGCATAGCGAATAAAATCGGCCACGATCAAAAAGTAACCGGGAAATCCCATCTCCTTGATCACCCCGATTTCGTATTCGAGCCGATCCTGGTAGGCCTTGACGTCCACATCCGCTTTGCGGGCCTTTATCTGCCCCATCACATGGCCGAAGCCCGCCCGCACCTGCTCTTCGAAGTACTCGGCCTCGCTCTGTTTTTCAGGCGCTTCGAATTTCGGGAAATGATAGGTCTTGAAATCGAAAGTCAAATCGCAACGCTTCGCGATCCGGGCCGTGTTCTGCAGCGCCCCGGGGTAATCGGTGAAAAAATCTGCCATCTCCTGAGGCGATTTGAAATAGAGCTTGTCGGTTCGAAAATTGAGCCGCTAGGCATCGTTGACCGTATTGCCGGTCTGGATGCAGTGCAGAGCAAAACATCATGGGCATGCACATCCTTCTTGTCGAGGTAGTGGCAGTCGTTGCTCGCCACAAGCGGTATCGAGAGCCGCCGGCTCATGTCGAGCAGGCCCTGGTTCACCGTTTGCTGGATGTCGATGCCGTTGTTCTGCACTTCCAGGAAAAAGTTTCCTTCACCGAAGAGCTTTAGGTACTGCTGGGCAGCCGCGTCGGCTTCTTTCAGGCGATTTCGTCGGATCAGGGTCGGAATCTCGCCGTGCAGACAGGCGCTAAAGGCGATCAGGCCTTCGTGATGGGCTTTGAGTATCTGCTTGTCTATCCGCGGTTTGTAGTAAAATCCCTCCAACTGCGCCGCGCTCACCATGCGGCATAGATTGCGGTATCCCGTTATGTTCTCCGCCAGCAGTATCAGGTGGGTGAGACCTTTATGGTCCTGGGGCGTCTTGTCGGTCAGGCGGCGCGGCGCGACATAGCATTCGCAGCCGATGATCGGCTTGATACCGGCTTTTACGGCTTTCCCGTAAAAATCGATGGTACCGAACATGGTGCCGTGATCGGTGAGGGCGACCGATTTCATGCCGAAGTCGGTGACCCGCTGCAGCAGATCGGTGATCCGGATAGCCCCATCGAGCAGGCTGTACTGCGAGTGCACGTGGAGATGAACAAATTCAGAAGGGTTCGTGGTCTGCATGGGGTGCTCACGGCTTTTGGGTCGTTGAAAAAGAAGGTTACGGGCCGGGTTACGGGTTCATGGTACTGGGTTAAGGTACTGCGCCGCCTATGGCAGCAGGCGACCAGTCTGGTCGTAGAGGAAATATTTAAGTTTCGGTGAAAAATTCCAAATCGCAATCTCACTCAAGCCGGTAGTTGGGGGCTTCCTTGGTGATGATCACATCGTGTACGTGACTCTCCCGCATACCGGCGGCACTGATCTTGACGAAGCGAGCCTTCTCCCGCAGTTCCTCAATCGTACGGCAACCGCAATACCCCATGCCGGCTTTCAAGCCGCCGATCAGCTGGTGAATATTGGCAGAAAGACTACCGCGGTAAGGCACGCGACCGACGATCCCTTCCGGAACCAGCTTGTCGTCCTCGGCCTGTTCGGTCTGGTAATAACGGTCCTTGCTCCCTTTTTTCATCGCTTCTATCGATCCCATACCACGGTAGACCTTGTAGCTGCGTCCCTGATAAAAGATCTGTTCTCCCGGACTCTCCTCGGTGCCGGCGAACAATCCGCCGATCATCACCACGTGCGCACCGGCACCGACGGCTTTGGCAATATCACCGGAAAAGCGGATACCGCCGTCCGCAATCAACGGTACGCTGGTCTTGTTTGAAACCGAACGACAGTTCATGATAGCCGTTATCTGGGGCATGCCGATACCGGCCACGATACGGGTGGTACAAATCGAGCCGGGGCCAACGCCGATCTTTATCCCGTCGACGCCGGCGTTGATCAAATCTTCGGTGCCTTTCTCGGTCCCGACGTTGCCGGCGATCAGTTCGATCTCCTCGTAATCACCTTTGAGTCGGACCACGGCATCGATCACATTCTTGGAGTGGCCATGCGAGGTGTCGATCAAAATCACGTCCGCACCGGCTTTCATCAGTGCCTCAGTCCGTTCGGCCATGTCAGGTCCGACACCGATAGCCGCCCCCACCCGCAGCCGTCCCATGCCGTCCTTGCAGGCATTGGGATATTTTTTTATCTTTTCGATGTCCTTTATCGTGATCAGGCCCTTCAAGCGGCCTTTCCGATCCACCACCAGAAGTTTCTCGATTCGATGCCGGTGGAGCAGTTTCTTGGAATCTTCCAGATTGATGCCTTCCGGCACCGTGATCAGGTTTTCTTTGGTCATCACTTCCGAAACCGGCTTTTCGAGCTCGGTCTCGAACCGTAGATCCCGGTTGGTGACGATGCCGACCAGCTGATCCTGTCGCGTGACCGGAACCCCGGATATTCGAAACTTTTCCATCAGGGCCAGAACTTCAGCCACTTTCTGCTCCGGCCGTATCGTCACCGGATCGACGATCATGCCACTTTCGGATTTCTTGACTTTGTCGACTTCCATCGCCTGGCTGTTGATGCTCATATTGCGGTGAATAAATCCGATTCCGCCTTCGCGCGCCATGCTGATGGCGGTCTCGCCCTCGGTAACGGTATCCATGGCCGCACTGACGATCGGTATGTTGAGCGACAGGTTCCGGGTCAGGCGCGTTCTAACGTTGACATCCTTGGGTAGTACATCGGAATAATTCGGAATCAAGAGAAGGTCATCGAAAGAATACGCTTCTTCCGGCGGAATTTTGATCATTGCAGTCCTCCGTGAAAAATATCTCTGATCTGATTTGAGCGATTTTTAAGTTTGCCGCAGATATGAGGCAGATGCCATTCCCGCAAGCGAACCGATGAGAACCGGCAGTGGAAGACATCTTTGGATTCGTCGTTTGGCCGGTGTCCGCCTCGGTCTGACCGGGTGCGTGACAGCCTTTTTAAATACCAAATGCCTCCTCACTTGGCAATCAAATTTTGGTAACCATTTACAGGGTTGCAAAGTCCGATGCGCTTCAAACATCTAATTGTAAGCGTTTACAGGGTGCCGCCCCAGTGAAATAGGCTTCGCATTTCACGGGGCAGGCAGATGCAAGGCGTCGGGCGCGCAGACGTACTCTTGTAATTCAAGTGTCCGACATAAAAGCAGATGCGGTGCCCTGAGAACGCTTACAAATTTTGTGTGCCGGCTTGACATCCGACGGCCGGAGTAATAGATAATCCTTTTTTTAAATGGCATTTTTGCAAGCTCGGTGCTTTTCGGTGAAACCGATCGCGCGAATTGCCGCCGACCGCCTTCGCACGATGTCTTGATTGTATAGACCCAGGAAAAAAGGTGTCTTAATAGCCACTCGACAGGTCGGACATGCTGATCAACATAAACCCGATCAACCCTCAGCTGCGACTTATCCGTAAAGTCGTCGATGTCCTGCACGAGGGCGGCATCGTCGCCTACCCGACCGACACGGTTTACGGCGTCGGATGCGACATCTTGAACAAGAAAGCCATCGAAAGGGTCTATCTGATCAAACAACGCCAAAAATTCCAACCGTTCAGCTTTATTTGCTCAGGACTGACCAACATCAGCCACTATGCCAAAGTTTCCAACTACGCGTACAAGACCATGAAACGGCTCCTGCCGGGACCCTACACCTTTATTCTCGAAGGATCCCGCCAAGTCCCTAAAATGATGTTGACCAAACGCAAAACCGCCGGCATTCGCGTGCCGGATCACGCCATCTGCCTGGCTCTGGTCACCGAACTCGGCAATCCGGTGATTTCGACCAGCGCCACCCGACCCGATGGGACCATTATAAACGACCCGTCGATCATTCACGACTTTTACGGCTCCCGGATTGATATCGTTATCGACGGTGGACCGGTACCCGGCCAACCGTCGAGCGTGATTTCCCTGATCGACGACGTGCCGGAAGTGATCCGTGCCGGTCAGGGCGACGTGACCCTCTTCGAATAATGAAACTGTCAATAACGGCCCCAAAGATGACGGGGCCGACAACCAATGGCTGCCGGCCCCGTCATTTTTTTCTCTCGATAATGACCGTTAATCTTCGTTAAGCTTTTCCTGCAAGTTTTCACGCAGTATTTCGCCGAAGGTCGATGTCGCCGGACGCATGTTGTTCACGTAGTCGCTCAGCATGCCCTGCTCATCATCCATCTCGAGCCGCTTGATGGAGAGTCCGATGCGCCTTTCTTCGGTATTAATGTTCATCACCTTGGCGGTAATCACGTCTCCCACGTTGTACTTTCCGACCGGCGTTTTGATCTTTTCCTTGCTGATTTCAGAGACATGCACAAGTCCTTCGATACCTTCCTCCAGTTCGACGAAAATACCGAAATCGGTCAGATTGGTGATGGTGCCGGTGATCTCCTTGCCGACTTCGTAACGCTCGGAGACGGTATCCCAAGGATCGGATTGCAACTGTTTGACACCGAGGGAAAAGCGCTCGTTATCCTTGTCGATGTCCAGGACGATGGCTTGAACGAGATCGCCCTTCTTATAAATCTCTGACGGGTGTTTGATCCGCTTTGTCCAGGATATGTCTGAAATGTGAACCAGGCCGTCGATACCTTCGTCGATTCCGACAAATAGACCGAAATCGGTGATGTTTTTAATTTTCCCCTCGATGGTTGTTCCGATCGGGTATTTCTCGCTAACCATGTCCCAGGGGTTGGGAGCGACCTGTTTCATGCCCAATGAAATTCTACGGTTGTCCGGCTTGATGTCGAGCACGATGGCATCCACCTGTTCTCCGACCGATACAACCTTCGAAGGATGGCGAATCTTGCGCGTCCACGACATTTCCGACACGTGGATCAACCCCTCGATCCCTTCTTCCAGCTCGACGAATGCGCCGTAGTCGGTCAGGCTGACCACCTTGCCATTGACCCGCGAGCCGACGGGATATTTCGTAGCTGCCAGCGTCCAGGGATCCGGTGTCAGTTGTTTCATACCCAGCGATACTCGCTCTTTTTCGATATCGAAGTTGAGAATCTTGACCTTGATCTGATCACCGATCGAAAACAATTCCGAGGGATGTTTTACGCGTCCCCAGGAAATATCGGTGATGTGGAGCAGGCCGTCCACTCCGCCCAAGTCCACGAAGACGCCGTATTCGGTGATGTTTTTAACCACGCCGTCCAGGATTTTGCCTTCTTCGATAATTGCCAGCGTAGCCGTGCGTTTCTGTTCGCGCTCCTCCTCCAGAATGGCCCGTCGGGACAAGACGATGTTGCTGCGCTTGCGATTGTATTTCAGGATCTTGAACGTGTACTTTTTGCCGACCAAATCGTCGAGGTTGCGGATCGGTCTCAGATCGGCCTGGGATCCCGGGAGAAAGGCCTGCACGCCGATATCGACGGAAAAACCGCCTTTTACCCGACTTGTGATGACGCCCTCGATGATCCCCTCGTCATCGTAGGATTTTTTGATCTCTTCCCAAACCTTTACATTCTGGGCCTTTTCCTTGGAAAGGACGACGCGCTCCTCCTCGTCATCCCACCATTCAACCATCACCTCGACCTTATCGCCGATCTGAGCATTGATATTGCCCTTCTCGTCCTTGAATTCGTGGATTCGTATCTGGCCTTCGGACTTGTAGCCGATATCCACCAGAACGTGATCCTTGTCCACCGATATGATGCGGCCGGTGACTACCTCGCCCTCGGCGAAGCGCTTGAAACTCTCCTCGTACATGTCCATCAGGGTTTCCATGGTGTCACCGGCTTTCTGAACATCTTGCTCCGGTTGTTCCTCGGAATTCTCCTGCGGTGGTTCATCCGCCATGTCTACCTCCCCGATTGGCTGAGCCTCTCGGGAACCGTCATCGCTGCCCGTTTCGCTGTCTGACATCGTTTCTTGATTGAGTTGACCCGACTCCTCGTTTTTGCCCAATTCTTCCATGAAAAATAGTACCCCCTTAACCGATTTTTAAACACCGCTACCGTTTAACGGTTGCATAACCTATGATGGCTATCAGAGACTGCTGCAAAATACAATGATTAATTTTCGGCCAATCTTTCAATATGGCCCAACATGACGGTGACCACCTCCGCCGGCGACAGGTCGGCCGAATCGATCCGAATGGCATCCTCCGCCGGTTTCAGGGGCGCCTCCACCCGGGTGCTGTCGTTTTTATCCCGCCGTACGAGGTCGCGTTCGACCTCCTCGAAGGTCAGTTCCGTTTTAGGCCTGAGCTCCAGAAAGCGCCTCATGGCGCGGATTTTCTCCGGAGCGTCGAGATAGAATTTGACGTCGGCATCCGGGAAGACCACCGTACCCATGTCTCGGCCTTCGAAGACGGCTCCCTTCTCGCGACCCATCGCCCGCTGCACGTCCATCAGAAAGCGCCGGACAACCGGCCGCGCCGAAACCGCCGAGGCCAGCATGGTGATCTCAGGGGTGCGCAGCCTGTCGGTCACGTCCCTGCCGTTGGACAGCAGCCGCGGCCCTTTCTCGGTCAGTACATATCGAAGGCTGAGTGCGGCGCACATTTTTCCCAGCGCGCCATCGTCTTTTGAGTCGATGCAGCCTTCAAGCGCAGCCAGGGCGATCGCCCGATAAAGGGCTCCGGTGTCGATATAACGGTATCCCAAGCGATCGGCCAGCATCCGGCTGACGGTCGTTTTACCGGCACCGGCCGGTCCATCGATCGTA
>JARROL010000159.1:0-2931 GCA_037383965.1 Desulfobacterales bacterium
GTCGCCGCTTTCTGAGAATGAACCCACCGGATGGGCACCGCTTTCGATACCGGCCAAAATCTTCTTCGCTCGTTTGACGACCGTCCGCGGGATACCGGCCAGCCGTGCAACCTGAATCCCGTAACTCCGGTTCGTTCCGCCGTCGACCAGTTTGCGCAGGAATATGATTTCGTCGTTCCATTCCTTGACGGCGATGTTGAGATTCTTCACCCGTCGATGGGTCCGGACCAGGTCGGTCAATTCGTGGTAATGCGTGGCGAAAAGGGTCTTGACGCCCGAACCGGAAAGATCGTGCAGGTACTCGGCCACGGCCCAGGCGATACTCAAGCCGTCGAAAGTGCTGGTCCCGCGACCAATTTCATCGAGGATCACCAGACTCCGGCCGGTGGCGCTGTTCAGGATGTTGGCCGTTTCCTGCATCTCCACCAGAAAGGTGCTCTGTCCCTGTGACAGGTTGTCCAGGGCGCCGACCCGGGTAAAAATCCGGTCGGTAAGGCCGATCGAGGCCCTGCGCGCCGGCACGAAACTGCCTATGTGGGCCATCAGGACCAGCAGCGCCACCTGGCGCAGGACCGTTGATTTGCCCGCCATGTTGGGGCCGGTAATGACCAGGATCTGATTTTCGGTATTGTCGAGCCGTATCGAATTGGGAACAAAGCGTTCACCGGTGATCATCTTCTCGATGACCGGATGCCGCCCGTCGTCGATGTCGATGATATCCTCGGCGTTGATGGCCGGACGGCAATAGCCGTTCTGATCGGCGACCTCGGCCAGGTTCAACAGACAGTCGATCCGGGCGATGAACCGCGCCGCTTCCTGGATGTCGCGGTTGACATCGATGACCTGACGGCGCATCTGCCGAAAGATGTCGAATTCCAGAGCGGCCCGCCGATCCTCGGCATTCAGGACTTTGGTTTCAAAGGTTTTGAGCGCATCGGTAATAAAGCGTTCGGCATTGACGAGGGTTTGCTTGCGCACGTAATGAACCGGAACATCCGCCGCGCGCGATTTGGGCACCTCGATGTAATAGCCGAAGACCTTGTTGAAGCGGACTTTGAGGGTGGTGATTCCCGTGGCCTCTTTTTCCTGGACTTCCAGCTGCGCCAACCAGCCTTTGCCGTCGCGGCTGATCCGCACCAGCTCATCCAGTTCGGCATTGTAACCGGTTTTGATCATGCCCCCTTCGTTCACGCCCAAGGGCGCATCATCTCGAATGGCCGCTGCAATGCGGCCGGCCAGTTCTTCAAGATTCCGCCAGTCTTTGATCGGAACAAAAAGATCGGCCTTGAAACGGGCGGTATGCGCCATGATGTCCGGCAGCGCTTGGAGTGACCCCTTGAGCGCCAGCAGATCTCTGGCATTGCAGTGACCCATGGTTATTTTGCTGCCGAGGCGTTCGAGATCGGAGACCGCTTTGAGAGTTTCGCGCAGGCTTTTTCTCAAGCCCTGGAACTTCTTGGCCTCTTCGACCGCATTCAAACGCGCGTCGATGAGGCTCACATCCATCGACGGATAGCGCATCCAGTTTTTCAGCAGACGGCCACCCATGGCGGTCACGCTGCGATCGAGCACGCTGAGCAGGGTCCCGTGCCGCGATCCGGTGCGGATGTTGGCCGTCAACTCGAGGTTCCGGCAACTCAGATCGTCTATCCACAGGAACTGGTCGAGAGCATAGGTTTCGATCCGGGCGATGTGCTGCACTTTTTGTTTCTGGGTCTCCTGGACATAGGCCAGAAGAGCCCCGGCCGCCTGGACCCCCGGGCGCATGTTCTCACAGCCGAAACCCTCGAGCGACAACGTTTCGAACTGCTGCAGCAGCCGCTCACGCGAGCGGCGGTGGTCGAAGCTGCCATCCGGTAGATACGAAATCGACCGTTCGCCCATCGCCTCCAGAAAGGATGAAAATCCAGCGTCGGTCTGGAGGGTTTCGGGCAAAATAATTTCGCTGGGAGCAATCCTCAGACTCTCGTTGATCAGCTTTTCAAACCGGTCGGTTTCGGTCGCACGGAAGCCACCGGTGGATAGGTCAAGGCTCGACAGTCCGAACGCATCCGCGTTGCGGGCCACGGCCAGGATATAATTGTTGGCTTTTTCTTCCAGGAAGTCATTTTCGACGATCATGCCCGGAGTGATGACGCGCACGACCTCCCGCTTCACAAGTCCCTTTGCGGTGGCCGGGTCTTCCACCTGATCGCAGACGGCGACCTTGAGACCGGCATCGAGCAGGCGGGCAATGTAGCTTTGGGCCGCTTTGTGCGGCACCCCGCACATCGGGATCGGCTTATCGACATTCTTGTTGCGCGAAGTCAGGGCGATGTCGAGGATGCCGGCGGCACGCTCGGCGTCCTCGAAAAACATCTCATAGAAATCCCCCATACGGTAAAAAAGAACTGCGTCCGGATATTGTCCCTTGATCGACAGGTACTGGCTTATCATGGGAGTGGTTTTCGGTGGACTCATGATGTGCTGACATTCTCGTGCGGCGGAAAATCGGTACCGGTCGGGCCGGCTAACGTCTCGGCCGGCTAAGGCATCAAGCCAGCCGGTTCTCAAGTGCGCCCGCGATGGGGCCGCTTGGATTTCAGCGCCAGGTGACCCCTTCCGGAGGTCGACCGTTTCTGGAAGAACCCGCGGTGCGGGTTCATTAGTGTCCCCGGCCGGGGGTTGTCCGCCCGGGTTGCTGCCGGCCGCCTGGGAAACCGTATCGGTATTGCCGGAAGTATCCGGCAGCACCGGGTCCCCACGCAGAGCGCGCAGTTCTTCTTCCAGCGTATCGGCCTTTTCGGTCTGCTCTTTAACCTGAGCCTTGAGAGTCTTGACCAATTTCTTCTTTTTCAGGCCGCGGCTGATCAGAAAGTAGATCCCCAGAAGAAAACCGGCGGCGAAAAAGGCGCCGAAAATGATGAGGTGTTCCACCTCAGGAACTTGGTA
>JARROL010000159.1:2972-10528 GCA_037383965.1 Desulfobacterales bacterium
GTAGATTACAACCACTACAAACACCACAATGAGTATCCAGACGACCAATTTAACCTTTTTCATATCCGATCTCCATCCGCTAAAATTTGAGTTAATCAAAGAGATTATGCTCTTTGCCGATAAAACTCAACCTTTTTTTGCCGTCAGGGTGACAAGTTCGACGGCACCCCAGCAGCCGATCCGCTCGCCGACGATGATCACCACCGCATTGACGTGTCCGATGCCGCGCCCAAAGGCAATCGCCTTTGAAATGTCGGCGGCCGAATCAAGCCGGTTGCCGATGGCGGTTGCGGCCGCATCGGCGACGGCGCAACTGGGCGATACGACGCACACGGCGTCGGCTGCTCCCAGACTGAGCGAGTGTCCGAGGGTGCCGGAGGAGGTGCAAACGCCAATTGGTGCGTCTCCGCCGCCGACCCGCAATCCGACGTGACCGTTCAACGGCGATGATCCAGCGTAAATACCCATTATCACAGGTTGCCGCGTTCTGGCAAAAACATCGCCGCCGTTCTCCACGATCACCTGTTTCGTGCGGGAGAGCAAACCCTTTCCCACGTGTTCGGCGATAGCCCCGGCAACGGCCGCCATCGGCCCCACACCAGCCGACGCAGCGGCCCGCGCCATTTCATGCACGATAAGAGGCGCCGGTCCCGTAACCCGAATCGGGGTCAATGATTCGCGAAAAATCGGCTGACGCTCGATATAGGCCTCGATGAACCCCCGGTATTGCAGGACGAGTTCCCGTGCCGCCGCCGTCAAATCGAAGTCGGCGTGAATCTGAAGATCGGTTTCCTGAACCGCCACCCTGAAGCCGGTCAACCCTACCGGACGAACCCCGCGGCGGTAAAACCGACTCTGCGATGGACTGGTCGTCATCACGGCATCCTCAACGGACCATCGGTTTCGGCCGCATGTTCTCCGGGCAAAGCCGCAGAAAATATTGGTCGGTCATACCGGCGATGAAATCCCGCACAATTTCCTGGTGGTTTTGCCCGACCATGTACTCTTCGGACATGTCTCTGAGAAACTGGGTGAAGATCACCGACGTGGTATTGTGCTTCACCAGGTCGGTCAAATATTTTTCGAACAACATTTCGAACAGATTCCGGATTGTTTCCAAGTGAGTCTTGATTCCGGGATTCATGTAGATGCGCTCGAGATTGAAGGCCTTCAGCATCTGCAGCGCGTCGGATATCTCACTGCTGAAAGCCACATGGGGTTTTTGATAACTACTTTTGATGACATCCGAAACCAGATTGAAAACGATGGTGCCGTTGGTGTTGCCGAGCCGCTGGACGCACTGCTTCGGTATGTCGGTGCGTTGAATCACGCCCAGGCGGATGGCATCTTCGATATCCCGGCCGATATAGCTGATGGTATCGGTCATGCGGACCACGCATCCTTCCATGGTCATCGGGATCAAAGGACGGTCTGGTTCGACCTTCTTGGCGGCCATGTCCGCTTCGAGGTCTTCGAAGCTTTTGCTGCGCTGCGGCGCCAGCTGCATGTTGTGGACTTCACCGTCGTGGGTCAAAATGCCGTCCAGAGTCTGCAGACACAGATTCCAGCCCTTGCCCTTGCGCTCTACGCGGTCCAGAAACTGCACGCTTTGAATGTTGTGGTGAAAATAACCGATCCCGTTGTCGCGGCAAATCCGGGATAAAATCCGCTCACCGTCATGCCCGAAGGGAATATGCCCGATGTCGTGTCCCAATGCAATGGCTTCGATGAGGTCTTCGTTGAGTCCCAGAAAACGGCCGATCGTGCGGGCGATCTTCGACACCAGCTGGACATGCAGCACCCGGTGCGTGATGTGGTCGTTTTCGATCAGATAGAAGACCTGGGTCTTGTCGATGTAGCGGGAGTAAGCCAGGGAATGCAGGATCCGATCCGTGTCCACCGAAAACGACGGCCGGTAACCTTCCTCTATCAAAACTTCACGCCGGCGGCGGCGTCCCTCGGAATTCAGGGTCGCCGTAGGAGAAAGCCTTTCTTTTTCAAGCCGGTCGATCTGAGCCGCGATTTTTATCAAAACCGGATCAACCCGGTGCTCATCATATATCGCCATTTTCAATCAAACGCTCCATCAAGTCTGTGTAATCGATTCCGGCGGCCCGGAAACCTTCTTTTCCGTACTTCATGTTGGCCTCGAGAACCACAAAGCGGCGGTCGCACTCACAGATGTCGATCCCAACGTCATCCCAACCGCAGTTTTTAGCCGTCTGCTCGGCCAAGGCGCGGGCCGCGGCGGGAACCGGGTCGTGGCCGATACGTCCCCCTACCGCCACATTGCTGCGGAAGTCATGCGGTGGGTTGATGCGCCAGTATGCGTGAGCGAACCGGCTTCCAATGATCACCACCCGGATGTCCCGATCCAGCGGAATGTATTCCTGGATGTAGGCCGGGTGTTTTCCTGCCAGGTAGCGACGCAAATCTGCATCGCTTTTGATGAGATAAACGCCGCGACCCATAGCCGATCCGCGCGGGATTTTGGCGATAAACGGATAGGCGAAATAATCGCGGATCGTTTTCTTCTGTCGATTGCCGTAAAACACCCGCGTGCGGGGGTGCGGAATGTTCAGCAGGTCAAAAAGAGCGGACTGTTTGATCTTGTCCTGCGCACACTTGTACGTATGGTAACTGGGAAATGTCTGCTTGCCGACCGCATCGAACAGCTCCGCATAAAAAGTCGTCGGATAATAGATTTTCCGTGCCCCCCGGATCGACTCCTGCTCCGAGGCGGTGTAATCCGAAAAGTTGGTTCTCACCCCGAGGGTCGTCACGTTGCGACAGCCTTTGAGGCGCCCTTCGAGGGCAATGACGTTACGTATCGGTTCCATGAAACAGCCGATTCGGCTTCGATTCCCCGAACAGAGAGGCAATCCGCACCATGCCGCGTTCGGTGTGGCTGCCGGACCAGTAAATCTTCCGGCAGCGGCGACATCGACAAAACCGCTCGTGGCTTTCCCAGACGAAGTCCGGCACGAGGTGGCGGACCGCATCTTTGCTCACCGGCTCGGTGGCTTCGTTGCAGGCAAGGCAGCGCGAAAAAGGTCGGATGTCTCGTGGTGAAAGACCCACGCCGCTAATGACCTCCTTCAGCTGGTCGAAGGGGTCGTTCGAGTGGATAAAAACGTAAGCGCATCCCTGCAGCTCCTGACACCGCCGCCGGGTGCGGGTGAGCAGGATGCGGTCTGAAACGACCGCCGCTTTCGAACCGATCGACCCGCAGGGTTCGCTGCGAGCGTCGAAACCCAAAATGCGCAACCACTTGGCCAGTTTCCCGAGGGTCGCCTCGACCGTGAATTTGGCCGTCATGACGACCTCCCTCACCGGCGCGCCTGCAGGATGCTCTGATAGGCCTGTTGAATTTGCTTGAACCTTTTCTCGGCCAACGCTTTGAACTCCTCTCCGAGATGGTCTACCTTGTCGGGGTGAAACTTGTTGACCAGTTCACGGTAGGCCTTCTTTATGGTCTCCGCCGAAGCCGTCCGGTCGACACCGAGTACCGTGTACGGGTCCTTGCTGTCAAAACGACTGCTGTCGTGGCCTTGGTCACCCCTGGTGTAGGTCTTCTCGGCGTCCGGTCCTGGTTTGGTCCCGCTTGTCTGGGTACCGCGGGATCGTTTCCGCTGGGCGAAGAGATACCGCATCAGAAACCCCAATACCACGAGGTCGTCCACTCGGCCCCAACCGCCCAGAAAATCGGGCAGCAGGTCGTAGGGGAAAAAAATATAGATTAGAACCAGAAGAATGTATACGTATGTCATTGACAGCAACCGGTCAGCGGTGGCCGGCAGGGCACCGCCCTTTCGATCCTCATATGCCTTGCCCTCTGCATACAAAATAACCCCGCCTCACGTAAAGAAAAAAGACCGATGCCCGCCATACGATCCCGAATATGCGTTTGTATTGGAGACCGAAGGACGTGCCTTTAATAAAACAAAATAAATATATACTTATATATCATAATTTTAGTTTTTATTTTATAATCTTATACGTTAATAAATTTTTACGCTCCCCACGACTGATGCCGTGAGGAGCGTAAAAATTTATTCGTCGTCGACATAAAACCGCTTTTTCATCCGAAAGCGCACAAACCCGGCCACCGTCAGCAGGGCGCCCAGAAAAAACAAAAACTGATAGAGATGTCCGGCCAGGTAAGTCAGCCAGACGGTGCCTCTTTTTTGTCCCGCGATCCACTGCCGCTCGATTTCCCAGGGAAAAGCAGAAAGGCTTCGATAAAAGGCGGCATCCACGTCACTGCCGCGCTGAATGTCGGCCAGGATTTCAATAAGTGCACCCCGTCCGTGGGTTTCCGCGATGTATGATACCACCCGGCGACTTTCTTCATAGGCCAGCAAAAGCATCCGGCTGTCAGTCGGGAAGCGATCGCGGAGCGCACTCAGGGGAATGAGGTCGTCGGAGAGAACGGCGTTCTCCAGCAGTGACGAATGCGGCTGTTCGAGCAGATCGGCGACCCCTTCACTCGCCCACTGGGCCACGCCTTCTTCCAGCCATTTCGGAAGAGCGGCTCCACTGTGATTTGCATGTAAAAACAGATGCACCACTTCATGCTTCAGGACACTTCTGAAGTGTGCTGGCCGTCCGGCCAATTTTCCGAAATCGAGCACGATAAGGTTCTCGGACGGAACGGCAAAAGCGGTGATCAGCGGATGGTCTGCCAGCCGTCGAAAGATTTCACCGTTTTGAATCAGCATCACCGTGGGCCGTTGCGACAGGTGCCACCCGAACAGTTCTGTCAGTTCGGCCTCGACGGCCGGAAAAGTGGCAGTCAAATCCTCGGCGGCCCCTTTCAAGGGTGCTTCGTACCGGACTTTCAAATCCGGGTGTTCGAGCGTTTCGAATGAAACCGTCGCAGCCGAAAGGACCCCGATCGCTTGGATCACCAGGATAACAGTCAGAAAAATCACTGTTGCTCGTCGTTTCAGGGTATCCCTCTTCACCCGTGCCGAATTCAACGGTCAGCGCACCAGAAAAAGGCTCAGCCCGGGAACGTAGGTAATCACCGCCAGCAGACCCAACAACAAAACCAGATACGGCCAGGAAGCCCGGTAGAGCTGCACCACGGGCTTGCGAAACTTCAGGCTGGCGATAAACAGGTTGATGCCGACCGGTGGCGTTGAATATCCGATCTCGAGATTGACCAGGAAAACAACCCCCAGGTGCATCGGATCCACACCATATTTCAGGGCAATCGGTACGATGATCGGCACGATGATCATGGTGGCCGAAAAAATGTCCATGATGCAGCCCGCCGCCAAAAGAAAAATATTGAGGCCGGCCAAAAAAAGAATTCTGCTTTCGGTCATGGTTGTCAAGTATTTCAGGAGACGGTCGGGAATCTGCTCGTCCACCAGATAACCGGTGAACCCAAGGGCAAAACCGAGGATCACGAGGATGGCGCCTGACAACATGGCGCTTTCGACCATTATGCCCGGCAGTTGGCGCCGGAAATCGATTTCCTTGAGAACGAAACATTCGATGACGACGACGTAGAGCAGGATTACGGCCGCCACTTCGGCAATCGTCACGAATCCGCCGTACACGCCGACAACGAGAACCCCCAAAATCGGCCAATCCCAGATGGCAGCCGTGATTGCGGACTTGATGCGCGGCCAGGAAACCGACGATGAGATGTGGGAATTCCCGTTCTCGCGACCACGCAGCCACTGGTTGACGGCCGCATAAAGCGACAAAGCGCCGACCAGCAAAATTCCCGGCAACAGAGCGGCTTTGAAGAGGCCGGTGATATCGATCTGGGAGATCACACCGTAGAGGATGACCGGTAGGCTGGGGGGAAACAGCAGCCCGAGGCTGCCGGAAGTGGTCAACAGTCCCAACGTAAAGGGTTCGCGGTATCCCTCCTGGCGCAGAACCGGGTAGAGAACGCTTCCCAAAGCCACGATGGTCACGCCGCTGGCCCCGGTTAAGGCGGTAAAAAAGGCACAGGAGCAAAGCGCAGCAATCGCCAGGCCTCCCGGCAGCCAGCCCAACAGTGCCTGCAGCAGGTTCATGATCCGCCGCGGGGCGGCGGTTTCTGTGAGAAGCACGCCCGTGAAGATGAACAGCGGCAGGGCCACGAGGACCGGCATCGAGGCCAGCCGGTTCATTTCAATTAGAATCACCTGCAGCGCCATCCAGTTGTGACCGGCTGCATAGAGGCAGATCATCGTCAAGCCGGCAATAACGGTGAAGAGGGGAATTTCAAGCAAGGCCAACCCGGCCACGACGGCGATAGCGAGGGTGAAAAGCGTCACGCGCCCCCCTCCGACGAATCATCCGGAATCTTACCAGGATTGAGGCCGCGGTCGTCGCTTGCAAGGGCTGTCGCCGGCCGCACGGCCGCCAGACCACTCACCGGCATACCGCAGCAGGATCTCGAGTTTGATGTGCCGTTGTTTTTTTAGGGCCAGGGTCGCTCCGATCAGCGCCAGCCAGAGAACGATACCGGGGCTGATCTCGAGGATTTTCTGGTAGGAGACGCCGAAGAAGTTGCGGGCGGCGATGTTGGTAATGATCATCAGCACCAGCGCCGAAAACAGAAAAATTATTATCGCTTGCTCGATGATCTCGAGCGTGTCGTCGATCTTGGCCAGCAAACGCATGGGTCGCCTTCCCGCCGCGCCTTCCGGACCGCGCGAACGAGGTGGCGTTTCTCCGACAATTCTTGGTTAAAATAAGAATCCGGTTAACGGCCCTGTCATTCTGACGCTGGGAGCCGGCTGTTGTTTCGGTTGAAGCAGGCGCAGCTGTTTGAGGCGGTTAGCGGTCCTTGCCCCATCGCCATCTTACACTTATGATGAACGCCTCACAGGCTTTCAACCGGCACAGGCCATTTTATAATAACGGGCCTGCGGTGGGGTTAGGTCCGCTCGACGCCGCGTTCTGCGCCGTATGAAACCGAAGCAATAGCCGGCGGCGCAGTGGATCACCATTTGTGCAAACAACAGCGTGCAAAATTGGAAAGAACCAAATTTAATGTTCGTTTCAATTCGGTCACCCGCGTCACCGTCGTTGATCCTCGAGAACACGCGTCACCGTATCGAAGAGTTCTCGGGAATAGAGGCGGTCGATGCTGTCGGAGTGGATTTGCCGCGCCTTGACGTCGAAGAGGCGCAGCTGCTCCTCGGTCGGTTTTTCAAAAACGATGCCCGACTTCAGCAGAACCTCGCGGGCTTCGGCATTGACCCGGCGGGAGATGTGTACCAGTTCGTCGCAGAACCCGGCCGAAGCCTCCCGCAGGATTTTCCGGTTTTCTTTCGAGAGGCGATCGAAGGTGTTCTTCTTGACGAGAAAGGCGCCGGTGGAGTTGACCATCGGATAGTCGAGCATGTAATGCACCTTGGGATACCATTGATAAGCAACGGCCGCAGCCGGCGGAGCGTAAAAAGCGTTGATCATACCGGTTTCTAGGCCGGTGTTGACGTCGGTGAGTTGAAGCGGATAGGTCTTGATGCCGAGAGCCTCCAGGCTGTCTTTGGCCACCGGGTCGCCTTTCCAGACCCACATCTTGACGGGATCGAACCCCTTAG
>JARROL010000159.1:10580-14250 GCA_037383965.1 Desulfobacterales bacterium
CCGAGCAGCACGAATCCCTTCTTCTCGAATTCCGCGGCAAAGCGGTCGGTCAACTTTTTCTTTACGAGGTCGACTTCGGCCTCTGTCTTGTAGAGCAAGGGGGCTTCCAGAATGCGGATCTGCGGCACGAGCACACCGAGTCCGACCCCTGAGAAACCAGCCGCCTGGATGCGGTCGGCCTGCATTTTACGCAGCACATCGAGTTCGTCGCCCGCGATCCCGCCGGCATAGACCGTGAATGTCACGGCCCCTTTGGTCCGCTCCTTGACGGCAGCGGCCAGTCGGTAGAGCGAATTCGTCCAGGCACTGCCCTCGGGTGTAATCAAAGCAACCTTGATGACGGTCACTTCCGCGGCAGCACCTACGGCACCGTTACAAATACCCAAAATCACGATGAATACAAACAGATATCGGCAGATACTGATTCCCCTCATTCGTAGCCTCGCTTTCACTCGATAAACAGTCGATCGGCCGCACCGAGATAGACCCGCGCCCGATCGGCGGCGATTCGATTGTAAAGCCGGAATCTTTCCTCGGTTGCGGGCTGCCGCAGAATGCGGTTCAAAACGGCGGTAAATTTCGCGCGGTCTTGCTGCTGATAGAGGATAAACCGGGCATAGTAGAGATCTGCGAGGTAATAACCCTTGCCGTTTATCTGCTCTATCCGCCGGTAGTGGTCGATGGCCAGTTCCGGCTTGCCGCCCATGAGGGGAGACCGAGAACCGTAGTAGACCAGCAGGACCAGGTGCGCACCGCCGTAAAAATAGGCCTCGTCAGTCTCGATCACACGCTGCATGGCCTTTTCGACCAAGTGCCCCTGACCCACGGCGCTGATCGAGTCGCGGTTGTAGTTGATGTCGGCGCTCAGGGTGAAACCGTACCAGAACAGGGCCGGCATCTCGTTGCGATCCAGGCCGCTGATGAAAGATCCGGCTGTCGAGAGATCGGCCAGTTGACTACGGGCCTCCGGATGCCGTATTTCAAGGGCCCGCAGGGCATATTCATTGCCCTTGCGGTAATAGCGGACCGCCTTTTTCTTCGTCTCTGCAATCGACAATCCGCCGGTTTCCGGCGGATTGTCGGTCAGCTCCGCCGCCTCGATCCGACCGTCAAGAAACGCAAAGCTATAGCTGGCATAGAGGCGCGCAAGCAGCACCAGCAGCTGCCGGTTCTGAGGATCGCTCTGAAGCAGGGCTTCCAGCAGCTTGATGTTGGCCGGCAATGCCCGTTTTATCAGGTCGAGATCGTCGTCTTCTTCAAACGCGGCCACCCCGTCTACCATGACGTCGCTGACGGCGCGCACCGTCATCTTGCGTGTCGAGCAGGCGGTCAACATGACAGCCAGCAGCAAAAGAGCAAACCCGAACAAAAATGCATGCCGGATGGACCGCGACGGCGAATAGCTTCGTCTCGGCATCACCCCCTCTGCGTTCGTTTCCGTTTTTTGCAATCGCAAGTGGCAGATCCACCGACCGGTTTCGTCGAAAGCGGTTTTCATGGCGTTCATATTGACTAAAAAATTGAATGAACTCTTAAATAGTCCGGCCCTTCGACCCGGTGGTCATCGGATTTTCTGCTGTAGCGGCGGGCGTTAGGGGTGTGGTTGGCGGCACGGTCGGCTGCGGTTCGGTTCGGCCTGATTTGAGCATGCGGGAGCGCCCCTCGAAGGTGGAGCCTTCTTTGATATCGATGGATTTGGCGGTGATGTCCCCGATCATTTTACCGGTGGCCTGAATCTCGAGATGACTGCGGGCCGTTACATTGCCTTTGACGGTACCTTGAATGACAATCGTGTTGCCCTCGATATCGGCTTCCACTACGCCGGATTGACCAACGACGATATCACCGTTGAGTTTGATCGATCCAAAGACGCGGCCGTTGATCAAAATATTTTCTTCCCCGCCCAGTTCGCCCTCGATCCTGACGTTTTCGCTCACCAGCGACATCGACGCTCCGGAGGTGGCTACTTCCATTGTCTTTGCTCCTCTGTAGTTTGAATCAACTGCGCATCTTGATTTCACCGTTGAACACAGCGCCCTCTTGAAGGGCTAGGGCCGGGGTGGAAATATTGCCCTTGACGACGCCCGTGCGGTCGATCCTCAGCTTGGAAACGGCGGCGAGATCTCCCTCGGCCGTTCCGCCGACCTGAATCACGGCGGCTCTAATGTTCCCCCGTACGACAGCCGACTCCCGAATGTCCAGGTCGCCTTCCAAATGAATGTCGCCCTCATGGCGGCCGGAGACCTGAACACTGTCGCGACCGGTTATGGATCCGCTGACCGTCAACTTCTTGCCCAGATACGTCGTTCCATTCTTAGAAGACGGTTGCGGCAGAACAGGGTCTATCGGTTCTTCACCGTCATTGGATTTTTTGAACCAGGCCATAGCTGAACGCCTCCTGCAAGCTGTGGTAAGTGTGCCTATAAGATACCGTTTATCTGAAAATAAATCAACAAATCAGTTGAGTATTTGCGGTGTCTGTATTACCTCTCAATCAGATATCAGTCGCCATGCCCCGGCCGACGCATCATGGCGTCGGGGGCTCGCGAAGCGGGAGACCGCACCGATGAAACGCTTTCCAACCCTCATATTTATTGCCGGCATTTTTTGCGCCACGGTAGTCGGACCCACCTCGGCCGAAGAGCCAAATGACATCAGGCAGGCCCGAGAAGACATGGTGCGCGAACAGATCGAGAAGCGCGGCATCAAGGATCCGCGCGTTCTTGCCGCCATGCGTAAGGTGCCACGCCACCTTTTTGTCCCTCAGAACCTGCGGTCGAAAGCGTATACGGATCGTCCCCTGCCGATCGGTGACGGCCAGACGATCTCGCAGCCCTATATTGTGGCCTTGATGACCGAAGCCCTTTCCCTGACGGCCTCATCCAGGGTGCTGGAAATCGGCACCGGGTCCGGTTATCAGGCCGCCGTGCTGGCGGCCGTCGCCGGCGAAGTCTACACCATCGAAATCAAGGCTAAGCTCTACGAGAAGGCTGCGCGGACCCTGCGGGCGCTTCAACTCGACACGGTCAAGACCCGGTTGGGAGACGGTTACTACGGCTGGAGCGAGCAGGCGCCTTTCGACGCCGTCATGATCACCGCAGCCGTCGACCACATCCCGCCGCCGCTGCTTCGGCAGCTCAAAGACGGCGGGCGACTCGTACTGCCCCTCGGCAATCCTTTCAGCTATCAGAACCTGGTTCTGGTCACCAAACACGCTGAGGATTACACCGTCAAACAGATCACCGGCGTTCTTTTTGTGCCGCTGACCGGGTACGCCCTCGACCGGAAAAAGTGATGCCGGTGCTCTCCTCCCCGATTCGTTCACCGCTCCTATTCGCCGTCTTCCTGGTTTCCTTGTCCTCCCTGGCTTTTGAGGTGCTTTTGACCCGGGTGTTTGCCATCAGCCAGTGGAATCACCTGGGCTTCATGGTAATCAGCATTGCCCTGATGGGCTTTGCCGGTGCCGGCACTTTTCTGAATCTCTTGCAGGCGAGGAACGGAGGCCGGACCGGGTCGCTGGCTTCAGCAGAAGCCCCGGCCATTCTCAGTTTGTTTTACGCCGCCGCCGTCATCCTCGCCTTTTGGGTGCTAAACCGCCTGCCTCTCGATTACGTCAGACTGCCGGTCGAACCGGTACAGATCTTTTACCTGCTGGTCGCATACGGACTGC
>JARROL010000160.1:0-12486 GCA_037383965.1 Desulfobacterales bacterium
GTATGGTTTCATTGAATCCGAAGACGGGACGGATGTGTTCGTTCATCATTCGGGTATTAATGCCACCGGTTTTAAAACGCTTCATGAAGGCGACCGAGTAACTTTTGACATTGAAAAAGGTCAAAAGGGTCCGGCGGCCGTCAACGTGACCGTGGTTTAGCTTAGCGTTTACCGGATTCGGAAGGGCACCCTCGCGTCAGAACGAGGCGTGCCCTTTTTATTTAGTACGAAAATAGAATGTAATAGTGTAATAAAGTGGACGCCTCCGCCTTAAGGCTCCTGCAATTTGTCGCGACATCTTGCGGCCGATTCACGATCGCCAAGGGCCTGATAGCACTCCAGAATTATCCGCAACACGTGATGGTGGTTTTGAAACGGAAGCAGGCGGGTCAGAGCGCTGTCGTATTGACCTAATTTCATGAGACTGATGCCCAGAGATATGTTGAGAGGTTCGTGGTCGGGGAAATGCCGAACGGCCTCCTGGAGGATGCCACACGCGGTATCGTGCCGTCCGGCCTTTTGAAGCAGTATGGCCAGACCCAAAAACGCCCGCGGATCTGGATGATAGCTCAGTGCTTTACGGTAGAGGAACTCGGCCAACTGTGGCTTGTTCGGTATGGCCTCGACGGCGACGTAGTCGCCATGGTCGAAGGTCATAGCCAGACGGGAGAGAAAATCGGCATGTTGCGGGTAGAGATCTCTCCGCTCCACCAGATCGAGGGACAGCACGAAATCCGGTAAATTTTCGTGGAAAGCGGCCCTCAGCATCCGGCCGAAAGACAACACCTGTTCCCGGTCGAGATTGGGATCGGTTTCGAAGTATAGGATATCCTCGATACGCTCGAGCCAGATGTCGTCGGTTACGCCGAAGAGCCGCCGATAAACATCATACAGAGCAGTGCCGGGGAAAAGGTCGAGAATGTAGAAGACGGTCCCGAGCGGTTTGATGCGGCGCATCAGGTCGATCGACTCCTGAATCGTCTCGCGGCTCTCGCCCGGGCAACCATAGATGAAATAGGCTCGGGACAAAATGCCGTAACGGGTGGTCCAGGTAAAGGCTTGCTCGATTTGAGCGGTGGTGAAGGTTTTGTTCAGGAGACGCCGAATCTTTTCCGATCCGCTTTCCACGCCAAAGCTAATCTGGATGCAGCCGGCCTTGCGCATCCAATACAGGATCTCCTCGTTGATCATATCGACCCGGGATATGGCCTGCCAGGTGATGTCGAGACTTCGCTCGAGCATCAGACGGCACACCTCGATAACCTTCTGGCTGTTGACGGTGAAGGTATCGTCGCAAAAGAAAAAATGGCGCACGCCCTTCCGGCTCAATAGTTCCAGCTGTTCCACAAAATATGCGGCGGAATGAAAGCGGACTCTGCGATGCCAGAATCCGGGGGAACCACAGAAGGTGCAGTTTCCGGGGCAACCGCGGGTGAGCGAAACATGCTGGTAAGTAAAGAAGCGGGCCGGGTTGGGCAAAGTGTCGAGACCGGCCACCGGTTCGGCCGGTTCGGTGCAAACCGGCTTGGCGTCGCGCCGCAGCGCGAGGCCGCGGATGGTCGGTATGTCTTTTGCCCGGCCGGAATCCAGGCAACGGATAAGTTCGAGAAAGCAGACCTCCCCTTCCCCCAAGACGACGTAATCGATGTCGGCAAAGTTGGCCAGCAAATGCTCCCACAAATAGGTGGCGCCGATGCCGCCGAAGACAATCCGCACGGTCGGGTCGATTTCGCGGGCGATCTTGGCGATATCGATTCCGCCCCACCGGTTGGCGTGCAGAATCGAAAACCCGATGATATCCGGCCTAGCTTTTTTTAATGTCTCCCGAATCTCTTTGGGCCTGCGGTGGATGTCGTACCAGTTCAAAATCTCGACGTCGTAGCCGTGCTGCCGGCAAAGCGCCGCCACGAAAAAAAGCCCCTGCGGCAATACACGGATCTCTTCGACGTGTACACGCTCTTCGAGAAAGTAGGGATAAATGAGCAGGATCTTCATGCTGTATCGGCTTTCGTGTAATTGTGGTCTACTGGTCCCGGCCGTTATCGCTGAAATGTAATATAGAGCCGGGCGACCGGACTTTAAAGCCGTCAATTGTCAGAGCGCTTTAAAATCCGGTCACCCGGCGTCATCTGAAAACTCCCCATTTTAGCCGAGCATGGCTGCCGATGATCCGCCGCGATTTGACATTTGACCCTGATAACGTATCATGAGACCAGCATTTAGAAACGTGTTGCGGGGAATTGCCGCACGTCGTTCCCCGAGCGATTGAAACCGTCTGGTCCTGATATGAAAAAGAACCCCCGCTTCATCCATGCCGTTTTGTTCGATTTCGACGGCACCCTCACCCGACCGGAATCGCTCGACCTCAACATCATCAAAAGGCAGATCGGTTGTCCCGAGGACAGCTATTTACTCGAACACATCGACGCTCTGCCGTCAGCGGACGAACGGCAAAAAGCCCTCGAAGCGGTCGATCGATTTGAATTGGCTGCCGCAGCGAAAGCCAAGCCGAACGACGGTGCCGAAGAACTAATCGGCTGCCTGCGCGCTGTCGGGGTGCGGGTGGGAATTGTCACCCGCAACAGCCACCAATCGGTTCTGCGCGCCCTGCGCAACTTCAAACGGATCGACGTCGCCGACTTCGACATCATCGTTTCACGGGACGAACCGGTCGATCCCAAGCCGAGCGGCGACGGGATTCATCTGGCAGCGCACCGTCTCAACGTTGCGGTAGCCGAAGTGCTCATGGTCGGCGACTACTCGATCGACATCGAGGCCGGGAATCGGGCCGGCGCCATCACCGTTCTGCTCGACAACCACCTCCCGAAAGCCGGAAAAGACGTGCCGAGCGACTTTACCGTCGAAAACCTGGCCGACATACAGAAAATTGTTCGACGCGGACGGCCCCTGCCTGGCGGTAAACTTCCCAATGACCTGCTGGAGGAGCTTCTGGTAGAATTCGGCTTCGACGATCCTGCCGTGTTGACCAAGCCGGGCATCGGCGAAGATACCGCAGCCGTCGACATCCGGGAGGATGAGGTGCTGGTTCTCAAATCGGACCCGATCACATTCGCCACGGAGGCTATCGGTAAATACGCCGTGCTGGTCAACGCCAACGACATCGTCACCGCCGGCGCAACCCCGCGCTGGTTCCTGGCGACCTTGATGTTCCCGATCGGCACCAGCGCCTTCACGGTCAGGGATGTGATGGAAGAGCTGAGTACCGTTTGCCGCTCGTGCAGAATCACGCTTTGCGGTGGCCACACCGAAATAACCGATGCCGTCACCCGGCCGGTTGTCACCGGAACCCTGGTGGGAACCGTTGCCAGAAATGGTCTGATCGACAAACGCGGCATCAAGACCGGAGACTTGGTACTAATGACAAAAGCCGTCGCCGTGGAGGGCACAGCCATCATCGCCCGGGAATTCGGTTCACGGCTGCAAAACCTCGGCCTACAGCCGGCCGAGGTAGAAACCTGTCGCGGATTTCTTGACAACATCAGCGTCTTGCCCGAAGCGGCAATCGCCGTGACCGTCAGCGGCGTCAGTGCCATGCACGATGTGACCGAAGGCGGACTGGCCACCGCCCTGGAGGAACTCAGCATTGCCGGCAACCACCGCATTCGGATCGACCTGCACAAAATTCCTGTCTATTCTGAAACAGCCCGCATCTGCGGTCTTTTGGGACTCGATCCTATGGGCCTGATCGGTTCGGGCAGCCTGCTGCTGTGCTGTCGACAATACGCTTGCGACCAGCTGCTGTGGGAATTACGAAGGGCCGGTATCGAGGTGAGCGAGATCGGCGAAATTCGCGGGCCCGGCAAGGGAATCGACGCTTGGCACCGGCTCCAGCCGGTCTCTTGGCCGCGATTCGAGGCAGATGAAATCACACGCCTTTTTTCCGCATGACACCATTCTTGAATATAGCGAAGGAGAGATCGAGGGTTTCGCGCAGAAAATCTTTATCGGCGTTGATGATGCGTTTGCTGCTGGTCCATAGGACGACCCCTGAAAAAAGCGCCCAGAAAATGTCGGAAAGCGCCACTGGATGCATGTCGACAAAAGTACCGTTTTTGACACCCTCCTTAAAAATGCGCGCCATGCCGCCAATCGACTTGCGTGACAACTCTTTGATCTCTTGGAGGAGTTCGGGCGACAGGTTTTTGAGGGTTTCGCTCGATTGAAGGTGGAACATGTTAATGATCACGAGTGGATCGAACTCGTAGACATCATACATGGCGTTGATCATCGCATCCAATTTCTGCTCGGAATTGAGATCCTTGGTATTCTCAACGTGTTCCACCCGGATGTGGAGGTACTGCAATATTCTGAGTGAAAGCGATGCATAGAGTTCTTCTTTGTTCTTGAAATAAAGATAGAGCGTACCCGGGCTGAGTTCGGCTTCACCGGCGATATCGTCCATGGTCGCCTTGTTGAACCCTTTTTCAGAAAACACCTTTTTGGCGGCAACGATGATCTGCTGACGCCGCCTTTCCCGCTCCCGCTCCTTCCGTTCCTGTATCCCCATAATCGCTCAGCCCCGTGAATCAGATTTATTTTCAAAATAGTCTGTAGTTTATTTGGCAAGTTTGGTCAATATTAAGTTTCTATTTGCGGGTTGATTCTGTTTTCGTGTAAATCCGACATTGACAAAACGCCTCCTTAGAGGATACTCTCACTTCCTCTTCCCGGACCACGGAAACGAAAACCCCCTGACATCGAAGAAAGGCCGCTATGGATTTGCCCTCCGTCGAGCATGCCTGCATTATTCTCGACAGCATTGGCGACGGCGTCTTTACGGTTGATTTAAATCGGGTGATTACCTTTTTCAACCGCGCCGCCGAAAAAATAACCGGCGTCAAACGCTCCGAGGCCGTCGGACGACACTGCTGGGAAATTTTCAAAACCGGCACCTGCAAGCAGGACTGTTCCGTGCAGAAAGCACTGGAGAGCGAAAATGCCGTCGTTCATTCGACCGTCTTCATCGTCAACACCGAGGACAAAAAAATTCCAGTGAGAACCTGCACGGCTGTGTTAAAAGACAGGTCGGGCCGTGCGATTGGCGCCGTCGAAACCTTTCGGGACTTGAGCGTCGTTCAGCAACTGCGCCACGAGTTGGCCGGCAAGCATACATTTTCTGAAATCGTCAGCAAAAACGATAAGATGCTGCGCCTGATCGATATGTTGGAAATGGTCGCCGAAAAAGACATTCCGGTGCTGCTCGAAGGCGAGCGGGGAACCGAAAAAGAACTTTTTGCCAAAGCCGTTCACTCCCTGAGCGGCCGCAGCAACGGACCGCTGGTCAATTTCTGCTGCGGATCGCTCCCCGAAACTTTCCTGGAATCCGAACTCTTCGGTCAGGCGGCAGAAGCAGCGGCCAACAACCGGCACTCCAAGCTCGGCCGGATGGCATTGGCGAATGGCGGAACCCTTTTTATCGATGATATCGACTTGCTGCCGCCAAAACTTCAGGCTCGCCTCGCACAGGAGTTGCGCTATCCTGTCAGTGAACCGCAGGCCACCGGTCGACCGACCGGTGCCGATGTCCGCATCGTGGCTGCCATCCAGGGCAATCTGGCCGAACGCATGTCAGCGGGCGCATTCTGCAAAGACCTCTTTGAGTTCATCGGCGCGGTGACACTCCGGATACCCCCTTTACGCGAACGCAAAGAGGACATCCCACCCCTCACCGACCACCTTATCGCGAAGTACAATCACCTTAACGGCAAAGCCATCGAAGGCGTGTCGCCGGAAGCGCTGTCGATTATGATGAGCTATGACTATCCTGGCAACACGCAGGAGCTTGAGCGCGTCATCGAGTATTCTCTGGTGATATGTCCGGAGAGGGTCCTCAACATCGAACACCTGCCGGAAAATCTGTTCCGTAAATCAAACCGGCATCTCCAGCCGCCGCATCCCGAACCGCCGACCGAAAACGGGTCATTGATGACCGTCGAAAGAGCCTTCATTTACAAGAGTCTGGCAAGAAACGCCTGGAACCGCAAGTCCACGGCAAAGGAGATGGGAATCCATCCGACCACCTTGTGGCGCAAGATGAAACGGCTCAACATGGAAATGCCGGTAAGGGAACGCCGCAAAAAGCCGCGCTGACCTCTGCGGCATCCCGGCTGTCCGAGATGCCGCCAAGTCATTAGAATTGCTTGTAGATTCTGGCCAACGCATGTCCCGGCGCCTCAATCAACAGGTCATTGAAATAGCCGTAAGGGGTCTGGGTCACGGTGTAACCTGCCGCTGTCAGGCGCTTTGCGGCATTTTCCATCAACAACTTCGCTTCCTGGACGAGTTTGGTTTCCGCCGAACTGTTCGGCTCGGGATCGCCCGGTTCCACTTGAACGAAGGCCACCACCACGTTCGCGTTTTGCGCGGCAACCGCCTCCGGGGCATCTTCGAGAGTCTTGGACGCCGGCACCCAGTCAAAACGCGTGCAGTACCAGAAGAGAACGCGCATGATGTCACCCCGGTGAATCCAATATTTTTATTCGGCCCTCTTCCCGCTCGGTACCATGAACGCCGCTTTGCGGCAGGCCCCCACCCCGCTAATGGGCGGGGAAGATGGTGACGTTCAGAAAAAGGCATCGCCCCGATAAAATGGATGCACTGTAACGCTGCACCGCTCGGTCGTCTCTTGGCCGAATCAGCCCACGAAGACGTTGAGGATGTCTCTGCGGGCGCTGGCCCGTTGGATGACAACCTGGATCAGATCCTCGGGCTTGAGATCCAATCCGCTGGTAAACGGAATGTCGCACTCGATCATATAGTCGGGGATTAGAATCTGATAGCTTCTGCGGCGTTTGGAGAGCACGATGGCTTCCTCTTTTTGGCCCACGCGCTTTTCCAGGTACTTTAAGATCCAGTAGCGGACACGACGATGCTGGATTCGAGATACTTGGCTCATCGGCAGTTCGAGTTGCCGGATGATCGCCTCGATATCATCGTCCGTATAGGGGACTTCCAGTTCGAATGCCGAACGAATCTGCCGCTGGGTGATGAGATCACAGTACTTGCGGATGGGAGAAGTGGCCGTCACATACGTGTCGAGTCCCAGACCGGCATGAGCTTCCGGCTTGCGGCTCAGCACGAAACGATTCAGCAGCCGTCGTTGCATGATATTTTGGAACAGGCTATCCGAATCGCCCCGGTACAAGCGCTCTTTGGCTTCGGGTTGCGAACGGAAAACGGCCGGCAAACCGCGCTCCTTAAGGAAACGCCCCATGAGCCAGTTCGCAAGGATCATCAACTCGGCTACCAGCATTCGTCCCGGGCTTTCGCGATTGATGCGGTTAATATTGATCTCGCTCCCCTCGCCGATCCAAACGTGAACCTCCGGCAGGGTGATCTGCACGGCCCCGGCCTGCAAACGGAAATCATGAAACCGGGCGGCCACATCTCTCAGGATGCCGTACGTTTTATTCTCTTCGGCCAAAACGTTCACGTCGTAATAGGTCAATTGCTGCTCGACCTTGACCAGGGAGGGCACGATCTCGACCGACACCATATCGAGAGATGGACTGAGGGTCACCAGCGTGCTGATGGCTGGTCGCAGGTGGCCGGCCTTTAGACTGCACAGGTCTTCCGCCAGACAGGACGGCAGCATCGGAAGCCGTCTGTCGGGCATGTAGATCGAGCTGCAGCGGTTGAAGGCTTCGCGATCAAGGGTCGTGTTCTTTTCAACGTGATGGCCCACATCGACGATGTGAATACCGAGTCGATACGAATCCACAAGTGTTTCCAGACTGAGGGCATCGTCGTAGTCGAGAGTCGACTGGCCGTCGATGGTCATCAGCGAGAGCTGTGTCAGGTCGCGGCGAGCTGAAGCAGGCGACACCTCGACGGACTTTTGCGTCGCCGTTTGCATCAACGCCTCGGCCTCATCCACGACTTCCGGCGGGAACTCGGTGGCAATGTCGTAAGTAATCAGGTCGATATTCTCGTTCTCTTCCCAGACGCCGAGCTTGACCATCACCGGAAAAAGCGCTTCGGGAGCCCTGAGGCCGGCTCCCTCCAGGATTTTCGCGCCCACCGCGTAATGCTGGCTTTCCTTTCCGTAGAGGTAGAGCGACTTGAAGATGTCGATCAAGTTTCGATCTCTATCCGACAGGGACCCGACGACTGTCGGTTCACCGTTCAGTAAACTCTTGAGCCACGCCGCACCCTCGGCAATCAGTCGGTTCTTGCGTTCGGTCTCTTCCTGCTGGGCCTTGAGGCGGTCGACCTGTTCCTGAGTGTGCGGAAAAAACTGATCCGTACTGAATTTGAAATACAATCGGTCCTTAAAAAACGCCCTGACCACAGCCGACTCGTGATCAGGGGACGGGTTGTCCGGAAACCATAATTCGGTCATGGTGGCAAGGTCGATCCACTCCTGCTCGCTGTTCAATACTTCCCACAGCTCACCGATGTCGACCCGGGTGCTCAG
This sequence comes from Desulfobacterales bacterium, assembly GCA_037383965.1. Lineage (GTDB taxonomy): Bacteria > Desulfobacterota > Desulfobacteria > Desulfobacterales > SG8-13 > JARFQH01. The sequence continues at coordinate 8,438 of JARROL010000160.1, forward strand.
GTTCTCACGGCGGACCGCCACGCGTTTCAATTCTTCGACCATTTTTTCCCGTCCCAGGACCGGGACGAGGCGATCTTTCGAGCTGTGGGACAGCCGGTTGGCCGACAGGTTCACCTCGCGGTTGATTTCGTTTAACACGCGCAGTCGTTTATCCTTGACCTCCATAACGACCGCACACACGATTTTCTGGCGATCGATGTATTCGACTATGCAACCTGTTTCCATATCGTGTGATACTAACAACCGAAGATTTGAAAGTCAATTCGTCTCCCTCCCGCCCAGCGGTACTTGATGAACCCTTGTAAAGGAGCCGGGTAATCAAATGTTAGAGCGGAATTGATCCGAACAATGAGACGGAACTGCGGTCCGAGGGCACGACAGGCAGGGCGTTTGCAAACATCCCGCGTTAAGATGAGCCATGTTGCAGATACGGCCGCTCGTCACTATATTAAGACGTTAATTGGTTTTCGCACGATAACCTCAACCAACAAATCCTTGAGCCTTCAAATCATTTAACACTTTCTCCGAAAAAGGTGGAAAAAAATACCAAAGGGGAAGATCACATCTCGCTATCGCTCGACGTACCAGATGAAGCCGACTGAACTCATCAGACCGTACTTCTCGGAAAACCGCCGATTAATCGCTGCCGGCTTGGTCAGCCTGATCATTGTCGACTTCCTGCAACTGTTTATTCCGAGGGTCATCAAATGGGCGGTCGACGATCTGACGGCCGTACGGATCGAACCGGCCGGGCTGATGCGCTATGCACTTCAGATAGTGGGCATTGCCGTCTTGATCGGGATCTTCCGATTTGTCTGGCGTCATTGTCTGCTCGGAACCTCGCGACGGGTGGAGGAAGGCCTGCGCAACGAGCTTCTGTCACACATCCAAACTCTGTCGCCATCCTATTTCGACCGGGTGAAGACCGGCGACATGATGGCCCATGCCACCAACGACATCCAGCAGGTGCGCATGGCAGTGGGAATGGGTCTGGTGGCCCTCAACGATGCGCTCGTCCTGGGGGCCGCATCCATCGGGTTCATGGCTTACATCAATCTGAAGTTGACGTTGCTGGTACTGATTCCCATGCCACTGCTGGTTATCGGCACGCGGTTCTTCAGTCGAAAAATGCACCGACGGTACCAGCAAGTTCAGGGTGCTTTTGCCGATCTGACAGAGGGGGTCAGGGAGCGTTTTTCCGGTATCCGGGTCATCAAATCCCATGGTTGGGAGAAGCACGAAGCCGGGCGCGTCAACGACATCTCCCGCGCTTACATCAAGGAGAATATCGATCTGGTAAAGATCACCGGTGCTTTCTTCCCGATGATGGGATTTTTGACCAACCTGAGCCTGGCCATCGTCATCTTTGTCGGCGGCCGTCAAACCATCACCCGGACGATCACCCCGGGCGATTTCGTCGCCTTCATCAGTTATCTCGGCCTGCTGACCTGGCCGATGATGGCGCTCGGCTGGGTAACAAACCTGATTCAGCGCGGCAAGGCCTCTCTCGACCGCTTGGCACGCATTATGACGACCCGGCCGGAAATTGTCGATAACCCCGGAGCAAGGGCGATTGGCCGGTCCCGGGGTGCCGTCGTTTTTGAGAATGTTCGGTTCACCTATGCCGCGGGCAAAGACGGCAACAGTCAACCGGTTCTGACCGGCATCGATCTCGATATCCAGCCGGGGAGCATTCTGGGCATCGTCGGACCGCCCGGCAGCGGTAAGACCAGCCTATTGAACCTGATTCCACGGCTATACGACGTCTCAGGGGGGCGGATTCTATTGGACGGTGAAGACATCCGATCAATCAAACTTCACGACCTCAGAGCCCAATTGGCCTTTGTACCGCAGGAACCCTTCCTGTTTGCCGGCAGCATCCGTCAGAACATTACCCTCGGCTACCCCGAGCTCGACGATCGGGCGCTGATTTCGGCTGCTGATCAGGCCGCCGTACACAACACGATCACCGCCTTTCCCAACGGTTACGATACGATCGTCGGCGAAAAGGGCATCATTCTCTCCGGCGGTCAGAAGCAACGTATCGCCCTGGCACGTGCCCTGCTTCATGCCGCCCGGATCCTTGTCCTCGACGATCCGATCAGCCAAGTCGACCTGGATACCGGCAACCGGATGGTGGCCACTTTCCGCGCCATGGCCGGCGAAAAAACCATTTTGATCGCCTCGCACCGTCTTTCCGCCATCCGGTTCGCCGACACGATCATTGCGCTGGAGAGCGGACGGATCATAGAACGCGGCACGCACCGGGAACTGATGGAAAACAATCGCTACTACGCCAGGACTTACCGCCTGCAGGAAATCGAAGAGGACCGGTATGCAAACTGACATCGGCTACTTCGAGGAGGGACAGCTCGGAAAAACCTACGACGTAAAACTTCTAAAGCGCATGGTTCCCTTCATCCGCCCGTTCGCCAAACCGATCTTTTGGTCTGTTATGCTGGTGGTGTGCATCACCTTGCTCGACCTTGCCCTGCCGTATGCAACCAAAGTGGCCATCGACCGCTATATCGTCCCAAAAGCCGAAACGGCAGCCGATAATTTCCCCGCCGGACCGAAGACGAATACCCGCTGGATCACAACCGACCTTGATCGGGCCGATGTTCGCGCCGTGGTCGGCAAACACCCCGAGCTATTCGAGCTCAAAGACTCACAAGCGTTCATCACGTTGGCCGATCTCGACCGCCTGGACAAAAGGGAGATCGCCGTCATCCGTCAAAATGATATCAGGGGCCTGGGGTATATATCCGCACTCTTTCTGGCCATCATCGTCCTGGACTTCATTTTTAATTTTTTTCAGAAACTGATCATGCAGTATACCGGCCAGATGATCATGCACAACTTGCGGATGCGCCTGTTCACGCATATCCAGAGCCTCTCGATGGCGTTTTTCACCCGCAACCCGGTCGGCCGGCTGGTCACCCGCGTCACCAACGATGTGCAGAATATGGACGAATTGTTCACATCTGTGATTACCTTTATCTTCAAGGATCTGTTTCTATTGTTCGGTATCGGGGTGGTTCTCATCGTCCTCAACTGGAAGCTGGCTCTTGCGGCCTTTGCGGTGATGCCGATCGTGTTTGGGGCCACGGCGGTTTTTTCCGTCAAGGCGCGGGACATTTTCAGGATCCTGCGTATCAAGATCGCCGAAATCAACACGCGCTTTGCCGAAACCATCGGTGGTATCAAGGTCATCCAACTCTTCCGCAACGAAACCGACAATTACCGACAATTTGAAAAGCTGAACCACGAAAACTATTTGGCCGGGATGCGCCAGATCCGCGTTCTGGGCCTTTTTCTGCCGGCCGTCGAAGTCCTGGGGGTGTTGGCCACGGCCATCGTCATTTATTACGGTGGTGGTGAGACGCTGGCGGGTACACTGAGTCTCGGTTCTCTGGTGGCGTTTATATCCTACATGAAAATGTTCTTCCGACCTATTCGAGACCTGGCCGAAAAATACAACATCCTTCAAAATGCAATGGCCTCGGCCGAACGCATCTTTCTGATCCTGGACAGCCAGAGCCGTCTGCCGCTTCCGACCCCCGAAGACCGGGAGCATCAACTCGCGAAGATCGAGACCATAGACCTTGACGACGTGTTCTTCCATTACGTCGCCGATGAACCCGTGCTTCTGGCAATCGACTTGACCATAAACGCCGGTGAGACGCTCGGCGTGGTCGGCCCCACCGGGTCAGGCAAGACCACGCTGGTCAACCTTCTGGCCCGCTTTTACGACCCAACCAGCGGACAGGTGCGCCTCAACGGCAGGGATCTGCGTGGTTACGATCCGAACGCTTTCCGTTCCAAAATGGCCCTTGTCATGCAAGACCCGTTTCTGTTTTCGGAAACGGTTAAAACAAACATCTTCCGGACCGATGGACAAATGACTTCTGCCGAGATGGACACCATCCTTAAAATGTCCAACTGCGAGGCCCTGATCGACAAGCTGCCGGACGGACCCGAAACGGTCCTCTCAGAGGGCGGGGCCTCGATTTCAAGCGGTGAGCGGCAGCTTATCTCGATTGCTCGGG
>JARROL010000161.1:0-8057 GCA_037383965.1 Desulfobacterales bacterium
GATGACAAACTGAAGGGTCAGGTCCCGGTCGGTTTCGTGGTGCTCAACGCCGGCGTCGTCCGTGACCAACAAGAGATTATCAAAGAGGTGGTGCAGATGGTCCGCGACCGCATCGGACCGGTTGCCTCATTTAAAACCGCCACGGTCGTCAAGCGACTGCCCAAAACCCGCTCCGGCAAGATCCTGCGCGGGACCATCCAGAAGATCGCCGACAACAAGCAGTGGAACATGCCGGCCACTATCGACGACCCTGTCATTCTGGACGAAATGAAAGTCGTCTTGGAAAAGATTGGTCTTGGATCTGCACGGAAAGAATAAAATTGCAGAATAGTACATGACAGACGAAGTAGCCGGCACCTTACCACGTACTGTTGCCGGCTACTTTTTTCGGAGTCCGGAGGCCGAAAAAAGTACTGATTGTAGATGACGAACCGAGCATCATCGTCCCACTACAATTTTTAATGGAACAGAACGGATATGAGACGCGTGTGGCCTTCAGCGGGGAAGAGGCCATGGAGACAGTCGCCACATCGCATCCGAACCTGATCCTGCTCGATATCATGCTGCCGATCATCGACGGTTTCGAAGTCTGCCAGCGCGTTCGCGAGAATCCGGAATGGAATGACATCCGAATCATCCTACTGACCGCCATGGGCAGTGAGGCCAACATTGCCAAGGGGCTGGCATTGGGCGCCGATGCCTATATCACGAAACCATTCTCGAATTCAGAAGTCATCGCCAAAGTCAAAGAATTGATCTGCCAATGAACCGCAGAAACACATTCTTGTGGTTTGTTGTTGCCTCAATTGGATTTATTCTGCTGGTCATCCTGAGCCTGACGGTCATTTTCTGGCAGCAACTTCCAAGCGATGATCGGGCCTTTCTCCTCCAACTGGGCCGACAGAACCTCGTCTATCTGTTCAGTGCTGCCGTCCTGCTGCTGGCTGGTTTCGGGTTCGGCCTGGACTGGCTCTTTCGGTTGTACATTCTTCCTATCGATAAGATCGCCTCGGAAACCCGCGTGATACATTCGGTCAACCCCAGTCATCGCATTCATATCGAAGGCGTGCGCGACATCGTGCGCCTGGCAAACGTCATCAATGAAAGCGCCGATCGCTACGAGAACCTCTTCAACCAGGTCGAGAAAAAAATAGACCGCGCCCGGTCAGAAGCCGAGGAAGAAAAAAATATTCTGGCGGCCATCGTTGCGGAACTCCCCGAAGGCGTACTGATCTGCAACACGGAGGGCCAGATCCTTCTTTACAACACGCGTGTCGCGCAGCTGCTTATCGGCACGGCTGAAAGCGGACACGACGAGTCGGTTCCTCCGGAATCCGGCCTGGGCCGTTTCATCGGCCTCGGTCGCTCCGTATTCGGTCTGATCGACAAACACCTCATCGTGCATGCTCTGGGGGAAATAGCGAACAAACTGAAGCGGAAAGAATCGGATGTCGTGGCCTACTTCGTGGTCTTCGGTGTGGACCGCCGGCTGCTGCGGGTCGAAGCCGTGCCGATCTTGAATCACCGGCGGGAAATTACCGGCTTTATCCTCATTTTTCACGACATAACCCAGCAGCTCGAAACCGAAAAACAGCTCGATACGCTGTTGCGCTCTCTTTCCCGCAGCACGCGGTCTTCTCTGGCAAGCATCAGGGCCGCCATTGAAGCGATCCTTGACTACCCGGGCATGGACAGCCGACAGCTTCAGAAATTCAAAGAGATAATTCACCAGGAATCGATCGCAATCGGCAAAGTCATCGACAAGACCACTTCCTATTACTCCCGCCAGTTGGAGACCCGGTACCCGCTGGTGCGCATACCGGCCGGCGAGGTCATCGCCGCGGTGGCCGGCAAGATAAGGGAGAAACTCGGCCTGGCGGTCCAGATCGAAACCGTAGATGACGATGTGTGGATTCAGGTCGACAGCTACTCCATCGGCACCGCCCTGCTGTTTGTGCAGGAACGGTTGCAAACAGAAACCGGCTGCGACGCTTTTGTTTGCCGGGTTCTCAGAGAAGGACGCTTCGCCTGTCTCGATTTCATATGGGTCGGCAAACCGATTAGGATGGAAACCATTCGAAAATGGCAGGATCAACCGGTAGCGGTTGCCGACGAAGTGCTGTCCTTGACGCTCAGGGAGGTCATCGGGCATCACAGGGCCGAAATCTGGTCGCATTCCTTAGACTCCGGCGGAAAGGCCTATCTGCGGTTCCTGTTTCCGGCGACGGATACAGCCGATGTCGAACACATCCGCAACCTGACCATATTGTCGAAGAGTCGACCGGAGTTTTTTGACTTCGACCTCTTCAGTCAACCCGGTCAGGTTCCGGAACTGGACAACCGCAAATTGACTGAATTGACCTACACGATATTTGACACGGAAACCACCGGTCTCGATCCGAAGGGCGGAGATGAAATCATCTCAATCGGCGCGGTTCGCGTCGTCAACAACCGGTTGCTGCACTCCGAGTTCTTCGATCAACTGGTCGACCCGGGACGCGAAATCCCCCCACAGTCGATCAGCATTCACGGCATCCAACCGCAGATGCTCAAGAATCAACCCACCATCGAACGGGTGCTGCCTCTCTTTTACCGGTTTGCCGATGAAACGATCCTGGTGGCGCACAACGCCGCTTTCGACATGCGGATGCTGCAGATGAAAGAAGCCGCCGCCGGTGTCAAGTTCGCGAATCCGGTACTGGACACCCTGCTCCTGTCCGCTGTCGTGCACCCGGGCCATAAGGATCATGATATAGAGCAAATTGCCGAAAGACTGGGCGTCAGCATTGTCGGCCGCCACACGGCTCTGGGCGATGCCATCGCCACGGGCGAAATCTTCCTCAAGCTGATCCCGCTGCTCGAAAGCCATGGGATCACGACGCTGAAACAGGCCCGCTCCGCCTCCCGCAAATCTTACTATGCCCGGTTGAAGTACTGATCAGAAAAGAATAAAGAAGTTTTAAGTTTTAGGTTTTAGGTGCAAGGGAAAGGAAGAAGAGGGCGTGCTTCGGGCGGAAGGCTAACAGCTGATGGAAAGACTGTGACGGGAAACAAGCGAAGAGGGGAGGGAAGCGAAGATATCACCCACTTGGAACGATGTGTTGTGTTTCCGCGAAATTGACCGGGCGTTTTCCGCGCGGCAGGGTGAAGAAAAAGGTCGACCCCTGGCCGGGCTCGCTCTCCACCCAAATTCGACCGCCATGAACATCGATGATCCGCCGCGTGATGGTCAGCCCCAGGCCACTGCCGGGTGGACGGCCCTTGAGAGTGTGCTTTATCTGCCGGAATTCTTGAAAAATAATCTCGCGATCTTTCCGGCTGATGCCGATCCCATTGTCTTTAACCGAAACCTGCACGTGATCCGGTGCCGCGGTGACGCCGATCTCGATGCGGCCGTCATCATCGGCACAGAATTTCACCGCATTCGAGATCAGGTTCACCATGACCTGGATCAACCGATCGCGATCACCGGACACGGTTGGCACCAGTTCGGGGATATCCTGCTCGACCCGAATGCGCTTTTCCTGCACAAGACTGTTGGTGGATGACAGGGCATCGTGAACGACCGCTTTGAGATCGACATCTGAAATTTGCCAAGCCATCCGACCGGTTTCGATTTTTTGAAAGTCGAGCACCTGGTTGATCAAGCGTGACAGCCGTTCACTTTCTTTCACGATAATGGCGGTGAACTCCTGATGCTGCCGGTGTTCGATTCGGGGGTTGGCGTGCAGAATCTCGGCGATGGACCGCACCGACGTCAACGGCGTGCGCAATTCATGGGTAACCGTCGAAATAAACTCGTCTTTGAGCCGGTCCAGTTCTTTCAACCGTTCGTTGGCCGCCCTGAGGTCGGCGCTCGCCTTTTCAAGCTCACGGCTGTAAGCGATGACTTGTCGGGTTTCATCGAGGATGTCCATGACCTCCTCGATGCCCAGCGGCTCTTCCTTGACCGTCTTTGAGACCACCACCCGTGCCGACGCCGATCCGATGGTTCCGGCCAGGAGTTTTTCGACGTAATTGACCAAACCCGCATCGGCCTCCAGATCGTCTTCCCATTTGTAACGCTGTCTGCCGCCGATGTGCCTGCTGGCGTAGGCCGACAGTTCCTCTTCGGTCCGCTCCTGACCCAGGAAACGGACCAGCAGCGACCTGAGGTCTCCAACCGAGGCCGTACCGCGCCAGAAACTCGACCCGTCCGTTTCCCCCGCATAGCGATACGCTTCGACAAAAAGCGTGGCCTGAGAGTGCTCGATCGCGCTGGGTCGGCTGTACAGCGAAACGCCGACGAAGAGAAGGGTGTTGAAGAGCAAACTCCAGAAGACGGCGTGGGCGACATGGTCGAAGTCTTCCAGACCGAATAAGGCAAACGGTTTTAGCCAGGCAACGCCGAAGGGCCCCTGGGTCACGAACACCGGCTCCATGAAGCCGGCCTGCACAAGGGATGGAAGGACCAGGGTGTAGACCCATAATAAGAAACCCGCGATCAAACCGCTCAGCGCACCGGTTTTCGTGGCGCGTTTCCAAAAGATGCCCCCAAGGATCGCAGGCGCGAATAGGGCCACCGCAGCAAACGAGATCAGGCCGATCGATACCAGGGTGTAGTATTCACCGACGAAATGGAAATAGGCATAGCCGAGCATCATCACCAGAACATTGCTGCCGCGACGGATGGCCAGCAGGATGTCGCTCAGCTCGGCGCGCTGGGCCATGCGCAGCGAAGGCATTCGCAGCAAAACCGGCATGACAAGGTCATTACAGATCATGGTCGAAAGCGCGATGGTCGCCACAATGACCATGCCGGTGGCGGCCGACATGCCGCCGATGAAAACGAACAGCGCCAGGCTCTCATTGTGATTCGCCATCGGCAGCGTCAGCACGAACGTGTCGGCATCCATGCTGCCGGTGCCGAATTGCAGCACACCGCCGAACGCTATCGGCAGGACGAAGATATTGATCGCCAGCAGGTAGAGCGGAAAAAGCCAGATGGCCTTGTTCAAGTGATCTTCGTTGACATTTTCCACCACCATGATCTGAAACTGGCGCGGAAGGAACATGACGGCCATCATGGACAGAAAAATATTAATGCACCAGTCGGTGTACGACCCGGCACGGATGTCAAAGGTGAATAACCGCTGCAACTCCGGGACGGCCCGGGCGCGGCTGAAGATGTCACCGAATCCGTTGTAGAGCCCGTAGGTGACGAAAATGCCGACCGCCAAAAACGCGATCAGCTTAACGATTGATTCGAAGGCGATGGCGGCCACCAGTCCTTCGTGTCGTTCGGTGGCCTCCAGTGACCGCGTACCGAACAGGATCGTAAAAACCGTCAGAATCAGGGCGATGTAAAATGCCGTGTCATGGAAAACCGGAATTTCAGCAAAATGACGCGGGATGTGGATCAGCGGATAGTCTTTGATCACCAGATAGCTGGTCGAAATGGCCTTCAGTTGCAGCGATATGTAAGGAATGATGCCGAGCACGGCGATGATGGTCACCACACTTCCAAGGGTGGTGCTCTTGCCGTAGCGCGAGGCGATGAAATCGGCGATGGAGGTGATGCGATGCACCTTGCTGATGCGAATGATCTTGCGCAAAACGAACCAGCCGAGCGTTGTGACCAGCGTCGGCCCGATGTAAGTCGGCAAAAATTCCGTACCACTGGTGGCCGCGCGCCCCACGCTGCCGTAAAAGGTCCAGGCGGTGCAGTAGACGGCCAGGGAGAGGGCGTAAATATACGGATTGCTGACGAGACTCTGGCCGATTTGCGCATGCCGGTCGCCGATATAGGCAATGGCGAACAACAGGCCGATGTAGCCGAAGGAAAAAAACAGAATGGTTTCGGTTGTCAGCATGCACCTCTCAAAATTCGGCGCTTGTCCGATGGCGACCCGCAGTGGATCGCGATTTTTCGCGCAGCCGCGTAACAGAGAAGATCATGACGATCAAAACCGTCCAGGCGGCAAACATGTAAAGGTATAAGATCGGAATGCCAAACAGAAATACATCCAGATTGAAAAGGGACAGAATCGGGTAGTTGAACAGGAGGCACCCGAGAAGGAACAAGGCGAACAAGCGTCGACTGGTCATTAATTCGGGCGTCATAGCCAACCCTTTTTCGTTAAGGGATCCGGCATAAATAAAAACCACGACCTGACGTGTCTTTTATTCTTACCGTGTCCCTAAGACATTGCCATTTAAATGTGTTATATATTTCAGGACCGGGGTCCGGCGGATGCGCTGGGATAAGGTATAGAGGATGGCGTGTTCGGTGTCAACGAGTTGAGTTTACCCCAGGTGATCAGCATCTGTGAGACACTGAACCTGCCGGTAGAGACCGTTACCGGTGCGCGTGACGTTTTCGCCGCCGTGGCGGCAGCCCCGGATCCGGTAAAGCGTGGAAAAGAGGTTCTTTTCCTGACGCAAAACAAGGGGGCGTTCGTCAGACTGTGCCCGGGCACACGCCACTATACCTGCTGCGACTACGCGATCCTTCATATCGGCACGTTCTGCAACATGGACTGCGCCTATTGTATCATGCAGTCTTATTTTCACCCGCCGGTGCTGCAGTACTTCGTCAACCACGACGATCTTCTGGCCGAACTCGATCGGCTCTTCGCCCGTCGGCGGATCTGTCGCATCGGGACCGGTGAATTTACCGACAGTTTGATCTGGGAAAATTGGACCGATTTGTCGCAAATTCTGGTATCCCACTTTGCCGCCCAGGATACGGCCGTACTGGAGCTCAAATCAAAGACGACGGCCGTTGACAAATTGAAGGCCTACGAACACAACCGCAAGACAATCCTCTCCTGGTCGCTGAACACGCCCCGCATCATTTCCCGGCAGGAACGCTCAACCGCCTCTCTGACGGCACGGCTGCAGGCGGCAGCCCGTTGCGAATCCTGGGGATATCCATTGGCCTTTCACTTCGATCCGATGCTGATCTACGAGGGCTGCGAAGCCGATTACCGGGCGGTCGTCGAACAGTTGTTCACCTGCGCGTCGCCCGACAATATCGTCTGGATAAGCCTGGGGACTTTCCGGTTTCCACCGGCATTGAAAACGGTCATCGAGGAGCGGTTTCCCGAATCCGATATCATCTATGGAGAATTCATCCCCGGTCTGGACGGCAAGATGCGCTATTTCAAACCGATGCGGATCGCCCTCTACCGCAAAATGGCCGCTTGGATCAGAGCGTTCGCGCCGAACGCCACACTTTACTTCTGCATGGAGGACGATGAGGTCTGGCAGAAATCTTTAGGGTTCCTTCCCGCCGACAAAGGCGGATTGCCGCGCATGCTGGATGAAAGCGCCGTCCGCCACTGCGGGCTCGACCCCGGGGCTCTCCCCGGCGCAGCGGGCATGCGAAAACGGTAAAAGAATGATGACGGTATTCCTCAGTGTTGCATCGATGCGGCAGTCGGATCGGCGGCGATCGTTCCATCCCGTCCACTGCGTTCGCGAACAAGGATTAACAATCTTTCGACCATCTCCTCGATGACAATCTGCGGCTTTTGCTGCGCTATCAATTCTTTCATAATGGCGTGGTCATACGGTTTCCAGATGTAAACAATCCGATTGAAATCCTCGGACACGAATGGAATTAAAGCTTCGAAGAATGAATCTCTGAATACGACGGCCCGCAGTTTTGACGTATCGCATTTCGTCATCAGCGGTGTATTTCTTCTGGTCTGTGCGTCGGATATTTTCCAAAAATCGGCAAGGGCCTGTTTTATTTTCGGAGAGCAGGTAGTCGGCTGCATCTTGAGAACAGGCCTTTCCTCCTGCATCGTATCGGCCATATCCAGCATGCCGGCCAAGTCCCCGCCGGCTCCGGGTATAATTTTAGTCTCAATAATTTTACTTTGCGGTAGTGATGCCTCTGGAAACAATTGTTCAACCCGCTCCATTATAGCACGATAGGCGGCATACGCCCCGCGATTATTCCAATGCGTATCCGTCATGTGATATATTCGGTGTCGCTTTTTTTCCTCGTTCAAGGCAGCGCTCAAATCCAAAATCGAGACGTCGGAGTGGGTATTCAAGTAAGCCACTAG
>JARROL010000162.1:0-10346 GCA_037383965.1 Desulfobacterales bacterium
CGCAGGCAAATGGCAATTGGACTATTGTCGGGCACACCCTGACCGATAAATCTCTGACCGGTGTCGTCGCATCCAAGGGCGTTATACTGGCCGGCACCGCTGAAGGAATCTGGCGTTCTTCCGACAACGGCCGATCCTGGAGCGAGGCCGACGCGACCCTCGCCATACGGCATGTACGCTGGATGGCCGGTTCATCGGATGCCCCTCCGTTCATTCTCGTTGGCACCGAACCCGCGGGTATTTTCATGTCACGAGATAGTGGTAAGACCTGGCACCAAAACGCGGAGGTCGTCGAACTGCGCGATAAATACGGATGGTTCCTGCCATATTCGCCGGAAGCGGGCTGCGTGCGGGGTTTTGCCATCGCCGAATCCGGCCCGCATAAGGCCCGGGTCTATGCAGCTGTCGAAGTGGGCGGTGTGTTGCTTTCCGACGACGGCGGTCAAAAATGGCATCTGGCAGAAGGCAGCGACGGGAAGCCGGATTTGAACCGCGAACCGGGCGCAATGATACATTCGGATGTGCACTCCATATCGGTTCACCCCTCTTCATCCGACCTCGTCACCGCGGCCACAGGCGGAGGGCTCTATCGTTCGATCGATGGCGGCATAACCTGGAAATGCATCTACCGTTGTTACATCCGTGCGGCATGGGTCGACCCGCAAGATGCCCGACACATTATCGCGGGACCGGCCGACGGTGTGTCGAGAAACGGAAGAATCGAGGAAACACACGACGGAGGGCAGAGCTGGCAGCCGGCATCCATCGGCACGAATGGTCCTTGGCCGCGACACATGGTGGAACGCTTTTACCAACATGATATAAACCTGTTCGCAATTTTATCGAACGGTGAGCTTTGGGCAAGGTCATCCGGGCAGACCGTATGGCGGCGTATCCTTGCTGAGGTATCCGGCATCCAGGCCATGGCGGCAAGCAATTGACTGACGCGTCTTTTCATCAAATTCTCGATCACTTCAGCTCAGGGAGGTATGTGAAGGGTCGATACGTATTGTAACGAAACCAATGCCTGGAACTCACTAATTTTAGACCAATCGAGCATTTCTAATTCATAAAAATGGTTCGTTACAATTACAATCACGAGGACATGGATCGATTTTTATTACATTCTCAGGCGTTTTGTAATCGTTCACAGGGTTGCAAAGTCCGATGTGCTTCAAACCACCGTGAAGCAAGGCCATGACAATGAAACCCTTTACTATCCTCATTTTAACCTTTCTGCCGCTTCTTGCGGGATGTTATACCACTCCCGGCTATTACGGTGGTAGTTACGGCTACGTTCCCGGGCCCTCATACTATTTAGGGTTTGGATATCCTTACGTCTACAAGAATCACGACTACCGTTACGGCAAAGTTCACCCCTCCAAACACCCGGCTCATAAAGGTTATTTGCCGCGTCATCGCTTCCACCGTCCAAACGTCACTCCTCGCCATCACCTCGAACGGACTATCGGAAAAAACCGCGGCCACTATCATCACCGGTTCAAACAGCGCTCTTTTAACCGTGATCGCCATCGCGGTTCCGGGCACCGTTTCAAACGCGGTCATCATAGTACCAGGCAGAATTTCAAGGGTCACCATCGCGGCAACGGCCGCAGTTTCGGACGGGGAACCCCATTCAGTCGCGGATTCCGCAGATGAGATGTTGGCACCAGCCATGCGTTGCCGATGATGCGAACTTCATGTCCGCCGACCTTGATTTCGACAATTCTGTGATTGCATTAAATAAAGTAGCAAGAAAGGGGTGTATAAAATGACACATGGGGAAAAACCAGTTATTGTTTTTTAAAATGTAGGTCTTGGCAAGGCCAGAGGGAAAAGGCTGTATTGTAATACGCCGACGATCGATAACGCAGCCAAAACCTTTATCTTAAAGCCTATAGTACCTCAACTTCATCCAGCCTCTTAATACGATCCTCACTAAAAGTTCCCTTCTTCCTCCGATACCTGCTTAAACTCATAGTTTCCCAGCTGTGGTCCTTCTTCCATATGACTCATTATCATCGGATCATCATGTCGTCGTGTGATATCTAAATTTCAACCTATTGCAAAATCTTGGTGGGCTTGGTAGAAATCCACATCAAGTTGAGTTGCAAGCGCAGTAGAGACTAATTTGGCCCCATGCTGCCGCATCGAGCCTGAATCACGTGATCCTCTCTCAAATTGTTGATTCGGACCGCATGCGCTGCCTTCGGCGTTTTCACAACGACCGGCTTCCTTCACCGAAGAGCCGCAGTTGTTTCATGGGGCGGCCTTATACCGTTGGTGCAGGAAGCCGACGCAGAAACGGCCCGACCCGGTCGGCAACCAAAGGTTATGCCATGAGGCAATCTGAAACCCACCTGCTTTCCGAAATGAAAGAGGAGCTGCAATTCGAGAAGCTGCTGATCGACATCTCCACCCACTTTGTAAACCTGCCGGCCGATCGGATAGACGACGATATCAAAGAAGCTCAACACCGCATCTGCAAATACCTCGATCTTGACCGCTCAGCGCTTTGGCAATTTTCCAACAAAAAGCCCGGTGAGGCGCTGCTGACTCATGTCCATCAACCGCCGGAGGCCCGGTTCCCCGACGAAAAACTCGACGCGAAGCAGGCCTTCCCCTGGGTGTTGGACCAGGTGCTGCGAAATGGAATCGTCGCTATCTCCAGTCCATCGGAACTGCCGCCGGAAGCGGCCCGTGACCGGGAGTCCTTTCAAGACTGGGGCGTCCGATCCAGCGTTGTGGTGCCGCTGTCTATCGGCGGCAAGGTCGTCGGTGCCCTGTCCTTCGCCCGCTTGAGGGGGGACAGAGACTGGCCGGTTTATGTCATCGAGCGGTTCCTGATTGTCGCGCAGGTATTTGCCAATGCGCTGGTTCGCAAGCAGGCCGAGGAATCCGTGAAAGAGCGTCTGGAATTCGAGTCACTGCTGGCCGATATTTCGACGCGCTTCGTCAACCTGCCCGCCGAACAGATAGACGGCGAGATCGAAGACGCCCACCGCCGGGTCTGTGAATGCTTTAGCTTGGATTTTTCTGCGTTGTGGCAATTGTCGATCGAGTCGCCGCGGAATTATACGCTGACGCACAGCTATCGACTCGCAGACGGTCCGGCGCTTCCCGAGCGGATGACCGCCGACGAGTATTTCCCCTGGTGCTTGGAACGGGTCGAGGCCGGAGAGGTCATCGCCATTTCCACGGAAAATTCGCCGGCAGAGGCGGCCCGCGATCAGGAAGTCTGGCGCCAGTACGGTATCAAGTCCTCTTTGGTTATTCCGCTGTCGGCAGGGGGAGAACCGCCAATTGGTGCCGTGAGCTTCAACACGATGAAGGCGGAACGCACCTGGCCGGAACCCATCGTAAAACAGCTTCAGCTGGTCGCACAAATATTCGCCAATGCACTCGCCCGAAAGCACGCGGACGCTGAGTTGCGTAAAAGCGAAGCCCGGTTGAGTCTGGCGACAAATGCCGCGGGGGTGGGCTTATGGATCATGGAGATTGCTTCCGGCTGCGTTTGGGTCACACCCAAAACCCGGGAGTTGCTTCATCTTGCCCCGGAGGAGGATCTTGTCTATGAAACGTTCTTAAAGACGATTCATCCGGAGGATCGTGAACGGATCGACCAGGAGGTGGTGCAGGTCATCCAATCCGGCGAAAAACTCCAGGTCGAATACCGGATCGTCCTATCCGACGGAAGCACGCGCTGGATCGCCGCCAGCGGTCAGCTGTATCCCGGATCTACCGGTGAACCGGAATCTCTGATGGGCGTGTCGGTTGACATCAGCGAGCGCAACAAGCAGATGCAGGAAATCGTGGAACTAAAGCGCCGGCTCGAAAACGAGAATCTTTACCTTCGCAAAGAGCTCAGGTCTGAAAAGGGATTCGAGAAAATCGTGGGCAAGAGCAAAGCCCTCAATAGAGTGATCACGGCGGCCAAGCAGGTCGCCACCACCGAAGCCACCGTGCTGATTCTCGGCGAAACCGGAACCGGCAAGGGGTTGATGGCCAATGCCATCCATCAATTGAGCGCCCGCAGGCACCGACCGCTTATCACGGTGAACTGTTCGGCTTTGCCTCAAAACCTCATCGAAAGCGAGCTTTTCGGGCGTGAGAAAGGCGCTTTCACGGGCGCGCATACCCGGCAGGCGGGGCGCTTCGAGGTGGCCGACGGAGGGACGATTTTTCTCGATGAAATCGGCGAGATGCCCCTTGAACTCCAGGCGAAACTCTTGCGGGTACTTCAAGAGGGGGAGTTTGAACGGCTCGGCAGCGCCAAAACGGTCAGAGTGGACGTCAGGGTGATCGCCGCCACCAGCCGCGATCTCAGACAGGAGGTCCACACAAGGCGCTTTCGGGAGGACCTCTATTACCGGCTCAACGTGTTTCCCATATCGATCCCGCCCCTCCGGCAGCGGAGCGAGGATATTCCGTTGCTCGCCCGGCACTTCGTGGAAAAATACGGCCGCAAGATGCTCCGGCATGTCGAGCGCATTCCGGAAACCACGATCAAGATGTTCCTGAATTACGACTGGCCGGGCAATGTGAGAGAGCTGGAGCACGTGGTCGAACGCGGTGTCATCCTCTCCACCGGGCGTACTTTCAGATTGGCCGAACAGTTGCGGTCCTCCAAATCCGTCGGCGCCAACGACAAACCCTTGAAGGACCTGGCCAGCGCCGAACGCGAACACATCCTGCGGGTTCTCCAGGAGACCAGCTGGCGAATCGACGGGCCATTCGGAGCTGCCGCGATCCTTAAACTCCACCCGAGCACCCTCCGTTTCCGGATCAAGAAACTGGGCATTCGCCGACCGGTCTAAATTCCTTCCTTCCTGCTGGAAGACCTCAAAATGTTGAGGATGCGCAACATATTGAGACTTAAGAACCCATTTCATCCCTTCCCCACTTGTTATCGTATACTAAAATAAGTATTAATTTCAAACTATTTTCTATTTATCACCATTGCCTACCCAGTGTGGCATGCTTTTTCCTTTATCTCAGGTGAAACTGCGAGGTAAACCGTTGAAAGCGACCCAAAAACTGCGTGAACTCGGACAGAGTTTCTGGCTCGACCACATCACACACGATCTTTTGACCAGCGGCGCATTTGAGAGCTACGTCGAAGAGTTTTCGGTGACGGGCCTGACCTTCAACCCGCGTTTCTTCAATTGTGCCATCAAGAACAGCTCGGCCTATGATGCCGCCATCCGCAAAAAACTAAAGGAGGACAAGCTGGGGGAAGAACTCTTTTATGAACTCGCGCTGGAGGACCTCAGGCATGCAGCCGACCTACTCAGGCCGATATACGACCAAACCTCCGGCTTGGACGGATGGGTGTCGCTGGAGGTGTCGCCCCTTTTGGCCCAAGACACGGAATGCACCCTCGCTGCGGCCAAGGATCTCTATATCCGGATGCGGCGTCCCAATATTTTCATTAAGATTCCCGGCACCCATGAAGGGCTGCCTGCCGTGGAAGAGGCGATCTTTGCCGGTATACCGGTCAACGTGACCCTCCTGTTCTCACGCGAGCACTACCTGGCGGCGGCCGGGGCGTTCCTGCGTGGCATCGAGCGGCGCATCGCCGCTGGACGCAAGCCAAACGTCCACTCCGTCGCCTCGATGTCAGTCAGCCGCTGGGACGTTGCAGTCATGGGCAGAGTACCGGATTCTCTGCACAACAAACTTGGCATCGCCTTCGCCCGGCGCACCTACAAGGCCAGCTGCGACCTGTTGCGCTCGCCGCGCTGGCAGCGTGCTTACAGTGCCGGAGCCCGGCCTCAGCGCCTCCTGTGGGCCGGCACGGAAACCGTTCATCCGGGGACCTCGGAAGACTTTTACATCAGGGCCTTGACGGCGCCTTTTTCGATCATCAGCCTGTCCGAGAGTACCTTGAAGACCTTAGCGGAATGCGACGATATCGGGGCGATGATGCCGGAGGGCGCCGGCGACTGCGAGGACGTGCTTGGTTGCTTCGCACAAGCCGGCATCGACGTCGATGTCCTGTCCACCGAACTCCAGTGCGAAGACGCCACGTCAGCGGTCAAATCCTGGATCGAGGTGATGTCGGGGATCGCCTCAAAGAGCGCCGCTCTCGTGCAGGCCGAATGGTACACAACCGCCGGATAGCCCGCGATCCGAGAAGGAGGTGCAGGCAGCCAAAAGGATTGGACACATCATTTTCGAAGGAGGAAGCGAAAAATATCAGTGGCTTGGGTGATAATGAATTTAACGAGGCCTATGAAAAGGCCGCCGGCATCAGCGACTGGATTCTCAATACTGAAGGAAATAAAATGGACGCTTTAATGGAGCACTTCGGCCAAGAAATCGATGCCTATTTTCGCCACTACGGCGACAAAATGTTGGCATAATTGATTGCATAAATGGAGGGATGACAATGAAAAAAAGAGACATCGGTATATTTTTGGCACTGATATTATTGATTCTGGGCTTGGGGCAAACGCCGGCTACGGCATCTGAGGATGTGGATTCAATCATGTGCGACAACGGGGTGGTTCAAATCGGAGATTTTTTCCAAACCGTTCAGGACAAGTGCGGCGAACCGGAAAAGAAAGAGGGGAAATACTGGCGCTATAATTTCGGTCCTTCTCTGCCGGTCTACACCGTCGAATTCGACGAAAACGACAAAGTCGTCCGAATCATGGAGGACCAGGGCGGCAGTTAATAGGGCTGCCGAAGGAGATGGGGTATGAAGATACGCAACCATTTTATGATTTTAATCGTGATGGCAACGCTGTCGACCTTCATGGCGGTTCGGCCCGGCATCGCGGTATCGGCCGAACCGAAGCAGCTGATCGTTAACGTGTTGTTCGTGCAAAATGCCGAAGCCGTTGTCATTGGCAACGGAACGCTCACTCTCAAGGGCGTGAGCCCCATGACGGTTTTTTTCTCCGACCGCCCGGTGCGCATTGCCGGGCACTTTAACACAAAGGACGAATTCGTGCCGCTCTGGGACGAGGGCAAGGACAGCTTTCTCAAGGACCCCCCCAATGCCACCGTGTCCATGTACCAGAAAGGCAGGGAGCAGCTAGAGGACGTGGTCGTTAAGCTGAGCCGGCCCCGGCTCAAGGGCAAGGATCTGACCTACGACATCACGGTCATCGAGGGGAAGGCGCCGCAGATGGGCGGAGCCTGTTCGGTTTTCATCGACATCATCGGGCTGCCGTTTACGCCACTTTCAATTGCCGGTGTTGCGCGGCGGACGACCCGCCGAGCCGTGCTGTGGGATGCTGCGGCCACCTCGGCGGCCTCAACCGCCGCAATGACGGATTACGCCGCCGCCCATCCGACCAACGTCACCGTGAACGAAACCGTGTCACCGCGACCCGCCCCGGCCGTGACGAACAGCCAAGCCGAGGCCGTCGCGCGCCTCAAGGAGCTCAAGTCGCTGCAGAAACAGGGGCTCATCACGGAGGCGCAATATCAGGAAGAATCGCAAAAGTTGTTGAACCAGATCGTGGAGTGAATGAGCTTGACGTTTTAGAGTAAGCTCATTGTGGAAATGACATATTGTGAGGAAGGAGTAACTGATGAAAAAAGGACTTTGGGCAACGTGTATTTTGATGGCTGTGGGGCTGATACAGATCGGCTTTGGGCCCACTGCGGCTCAGGCAGTCGAGAATGCGAAGAAAGCCGAAGTGCTGTTCGTGCAAAACGCGAAAGATGTTACGGTCGATGACGGAAAACTCATTTTAAAGGGGATCGGCCCCACCGTGCTGTTCTTCTCCGATCGTCCGGAGCGAATCGCCGGCCACATGACCAACGAAAGATACCTCAAGTTGTGGACGGAGGATGGCAAGGACAGTTTTCTGGCCGATCCCCCCAATGCCACCGTTTCGGTGTTTGCGGATGACACCGAGGCGAACCTTGTCGTCACGCTGAAAAACCCGCAGTTTGATGGTGACGAACTCACCTATGACATAAGTGTCCTCCAGGGTAAGCTGCCCGAGAAAGGCGGTCCCTGCTCGGTGTTCATCGATATCATCGGGATGCCGCTGACACCGCTTTCTTACGCCGGAGTGGCGAGACGATCAGTGTACCGACGATGGTAGGAAAATCGGCAGGTGGCAATTCAAGAAGTAACCGGAAGCAAAAGAAAGGAATTATAGAAATGCAATCGAAGAAGCGTTTTATTGGCATGAAGACGGTGGCGGTGGGGATTCTCATCCTGTTTGCCGCCGCGGGTTGCGCCAGTAACGGCGGCCTTTCCACCATGACGGACACCACGAAAGGCGGTATCTTGGGCGGTGCCGGCGGGGCGGCGATCGGAGCGATTATAGACCATGCCAACCCGTGGGCGGGTGCGTTGATCGGCGCCGCCGGCGGGGCTCTGACCGGCGCCGTCGTGGGGCATTTTATGGACGACCGTAAGAAGGACCTCGAAAAAGCCCTGGCGCCCCAGATCAATGCCGGAGAGGCGTCGGTGCAGATCCTGGCCGACAACGCGCTGTTAGTAACAGAGACCGGGTCCACGGCCTTTGCGTCCGGCTCGGCGGTGGTCAATTCGGGGTTCATCCCGACGCTCAGGACGATTGCGAATGTGGTCAATACCTACGGCAAGACGACGATCGCGGTTATCGGTCATCCCGACAGCACAGGCACGGAGGCGGAGCGTCGGGCGCTTGCCAATCAGCGGGCCGAGGCGATTCGGACCATGCTGCTGGGGATGGGGGTTTCGCCCGTGCTGGTCACGGCCTCCGGCAATCCCAACAGCCAGTATATGGACGGCAGGGCCGAGGTGGTGATCCATCCATTGATTTCCTCCTGAGAAAGTCGAATGGTTGTTCAGGTTTCCAAGAACGGCATGGGTTATGCCCAATTCACGGCATTTGAGCCCCGGGCGAAACCGGAAGGCTGATATGGGATGGCGGTGAGATCCTGCAGGTTCAATCGATTCCCTTGAATCTGCAGGACTGTGAAAGGACAGGTAATGAAAATTCAAAAACAATTCATTCGGATAGGATTACTGTTTCTATTGGCAATCTATGCTTGCGGCGGCGCCTCCATACCTCCAGGCGCCAAGAAAATCGGCCGCTATGAGGGCAGTTTCACGAGTGCTCCGTTATCCGGATCCTGCCAGTTTGACCTTTACCGGCTGCCGGACGGCAGCGGCACGTTCGAGGGCGCTTTTCAGGGATTGGAGGAGGATGTTTTTCTCACCCTGAAAGGGACCATCACCGGCAACCATCTCGAAGGTACGGTAATGGGTGAAGACGTCTTCGGCGGCAGCACCGTTTCCGGCGAATTGTCGGCTGATGAAAACGAGGTGAGCGGCACTTTCTCCCTGAATGCGCCCTATAATCCCAAGGGAACCTGGAGCGCCACCAGAAAATAGAGGATAATCGCACGCTGAGAACAAGCAAAAGCAAAATAGCAATTAAACAAAAAAAGTGAAGCCAGTACTTCTAAAAGGAACAAAGATGACCGACACGAACACGGGCAACCTTCCCAAAGAAACAGGAATCCGAAACACGTTAAAGCAGTATTTAGGCCCTGACGGCATCATCATGATTTTGCTGGTGCTGCTCGCCATCGTCGGGATCGGCATAACGGACTTTTCACCGCAGCTCAGTCACTGGTACTGGCTCGCGATGGTCGTTATTACCGGAATTGCCTGTATTGTCATGGAATGGTCACGCGCCCGTAAAAAAGGCCTCAGTGCAACGACCATCCTCAAAAAAGAAGTATTCATATGGCTCGGCGTTTTGGTCGCGGTCAACCTGGTGTACTTCCTATTTCACTCGGGGCGCCTCGACAGCGAGAACACCGGGCTGGTCATCCTCTTGATACTGGCCCTGTCCACCTTTCTGGCCGGACTGCGTCAGGATTGGCGGCTGTGCCTCCTGGGGGTTTTATTGGGCGGCGCCCTGATTCTGGCCACTTACCTGGAAGAGTTCCTCTGGATCGTTCTGATGGTGGTTCTGGCCGCCGCAGCCGGCATATATTTCATGGCAAGACTCAAATCCGCCCCCGAGGACAAAGACCGCTAAATGGATCGCCGGCCTGCTTATTGTGTCGCGGGCGATGGCCATTTCGAATAGATGGTCGGTGGCGATAAGCGGAAAAAATGTGGCGTCAAAGATAAATCCGAAAATTTAGCCAAGCGGATGAAGGAGGATATATGTCTGAAATCCCTTTAGGCGCAGAGGTCGAGTGTCTGGACGGACCGTGCGGTAAGACCATTACGATTATCATCGATCCTACCAATAAAACCGTCACGCACATCGTCGTGCGCGACAAGACACTTGGCGACGAGGGTGAGCGTCTGATTCCTATTGAACACCTCGGAGAAACCTCAGAGAAGAAGGTCCGACTGAACATCCGCACAAGCG
>JARROL010000163.1:0-6166 GCA_037383965.1 Desulfobacterales bacterium
TTGCATTGCGGACAGTATTTTCGGGGAACCCCCCGACCGGTCCACGGAAAATTCATGGCGTGTCTGGCCCCGCATTTGGGACAGATGCACTCGACAATGATTTTTTCGAAATCCGGAATCTCGCCCGGCACAGCATCATCGCCACCGGCACCATACGCTGGTATCGGATACACCTCATTGCCCAGTGTCTTTTTGGCAACTATGCGCATTTAACTTTACCTGTGATTGGATTCAAACTGCAGTGAGTGCACGCTCGACAACATCAGCAATCGTGGCGACCACGATGGTCTGCGCAATAGAGGAGATCCGAAGTACCGTCGTCTTCATTCGGGAATTCTTCATCATCGAGAGTAAGCGCCTCCTCTTCAATGATGAAGGTTCGGACGATGATAGCATTGTTTTTTAAAAGATACAATCGGCCAGTTCTATACATATGGCATTTCCGGACGTCCTCAGGATTTCGTTTTTTGCATGACGGCTAACGACCGAAAATACCGGCTCGGCCAAATAGTCTTCGGGAGAACCGTTGATTCGGATTTGTATGACCGTATGATCAGCCTGGCTCTGAAGATAATCGAGCTGACCTTCCAGCAGTTCTTTGAGATACGCAAGGCCGTCCTTCTTCATTACAACCTCCCCTGCACTATCTGATCCCGTTCTCGACTTCCGTCCGCTGGTGCCAGGCTTGGTTGGCGACTCTCAACGTATCCGAGCAGCAAAAATAACCGCAAAGCGCCACGTGTCAAGCGGCTTGGAAAAAGTATCACAAAGTAGCCTTTTTGTATAGAGGAATGGTTTTAAATCTCTCCTGAACATCGATGATGGCTTTTTTTCGTGTAATTTGATATCCACGGCCTGAGCGCCGGGAAGTGGCGTTTCAGCAAAAAGGCGGTACCGGGTGGAAGTTCCGAGGTCGGTATCATTAAGCAATTGGATTCAATGAATGAGATGTTAAAAGACATTTTGACCAATCTGTTCCTGATCTGCCTGGGGAGCGTGATCTGCGCCGCTGCGATCAAAGGCATCCTGATTCCCAATCAGTTTATCAGCGGCGGCATCACCGGTCTGGCCCTCATCGCCTACTATATTTTCCCGGTTATTCCGATCGGGGTCATCTATTTTTTAATGAACATTCCGCTTTATGTTCTGGGATGGCTTTCGATCGGTCAACGGTTTTTCTGGTACAGCCTGGTGGGCCTGATCGTTTTTTCACTGGCGGTGATGCTACCCATACCGGTCTTTCACATTAACGACAAAACCTTGGCCGCCCTGCTGGCCGGCATCATCAGCGGAGGCGGTTCGGGTATTATCCTGCGCTCGAAAGGCTCTGCCGGCGGACTGGACATTCTGTCGATCATGCTGCTCAAACGCTATTCAATCCGTCTCGGCACCACCGTCTTGGCTTTCAACGCCTGTCTTTTAATTTTTGCGGCTTTCCGCTTCTCGTTGGAATCGGCGCTCTATGTTCTGATCTACATGTTCGTCACCTCACAGGTTCTCAACGTGGTGGTCACCGGACTGAGTCAGCGCAAGGCCGTCATGATCGTCTCCATGCGCTGGGCCGATATCAACCGCCAGATTATCGACAAGATTGAGCGTGGGGTCACGATTGTCAGGGCACAAGGAGGCTTTACGGGCCAAGAAACCCACATCCTCTATTCGGTGGTCACATTTCAGGAACTCTCTCGGCTCAAGGACATCGTCCGGCAGGTCGATCCCCGGGCCTTTGTTGTGGTGACCGAAACGATGGAGGTCATGGGCTACGGGATCGGCAACCAGCCGCACTGGTAGGGACTAAACCGCGTCGACGACAGACGGATCTATTTGAATCGCCTCTTGATTGAAAACGGCTTTCGTGTGGTATAAAGTGCCGGTAGCGGTTAGGCCCTCAATATTTAACCACTTTACCCAATACCGATGGTCACTCCCGTGAAAAAACCAGTCTTTTTGCAAATTGCCA
The DNA here is from genome assembly GCA_037383965.1 of Desulfobacterales bacterium. Taxonomy (GTDB): domain Bacteria; phylum Desulfobacterota; class Desulfobacteria; order Desulfobacterales; family SG8-13; genus JARFQH01. Next base: position 1,961 of record JARROL010000163.1, read on the forward strand.
CAGTACTCAGTGCCCTCCTGCTGCCGACTATAACTGCCGGGCAGCCGTCGGGCTCCGGTCAATTGGCGACGGCTCAATCCGCGGAACTGGTGCTAGGAGAAAGCACCGTCTGTGAAAACGTTCAAAACGGCATTCCTGAGCAGAGCGCAGTTGCATTTTCCGTCAGTTTGAAACGGGTCTACTGCTACACCGACTTTAGCACTGTCCCGGAAAAATCGTTCGCCTACCACAACTGGTATCTCAGGGACAACCTGAAAGCGAGCGTCAAACTGACAGTGCGACCGCCACGATGGTCAACTTACAGCTCCATTCAACTGCGCGATTCGGATAAGGGTCCCTGGCGGATCGAGATAACCGACGAGGAAGGTAGTATCCTCAAAACGCTGCGTTTCAGTGTCATCGATTAGATTCCAATGACAACTCTGACCCATTTTTTCGCCAACATCCGCTGGCAGGATGTGCTCGACATCGTGCTGAACAGCTATGTCTTTTTTCGATTTTACATCCTGTTCAGAGGCACAAACGTACTGCGTGTGCTTTTCGGACTGGCGTGCATCTGGTTTGCCCAGAGGCTGGCGGTATCCCTCGGTCTGATCGTGTCGAGCTGGATTTCCCAGGAGATTACCGCCGCGGCCGCCCTGATCGTGGTGGTTATTTTCAGGAATGAAATTCGCGGCGTCCTTCAAACGAAGAACATTCGGGGTATCTTGTGGGAGCTCCCGAAGCGGAGTACCACCACACCGATTGAAGTCATTGCCGAGAGTGCCTTTAAGATGGCCCGCAAGCACATCGGTGCGCTGATCGTCGTCCCCGGCAGGGAAGACCTGGAAGAAATCGTTCAACACGGTCTCAAATGGCAGGGAACGATTTCGAGCGAAATGATTGTCAGCATCTTTTGGCCGGACAACCCGGTACACGACGGCGCGGCCGTCGTGCGGGGCGACCGGATACGGGAAGTGGGATGCATTTTGCCCCTCTCGGTGCGTAAAGACCTCCCGTCGAATTACGGCACGCGCCACCGGGCCGCGTTGGGGTTGGCCGAAACCTCGGACGCGCTGGTCATCGTCGTGTCGGAAGAAAGCGGCGCGGTCGCCATTGCGAAGGACAGCCGGATCACCCGCATTCAAGACCCGTTGACCCTCGAAAAACACTTGAAGGAGCACGCCGGCCAGCGTCTCAGGTCCCGATCCGATTTGATGAACGAAAAAATCGAACTCGGCCTGGCGGTTTTTCTATCGGCCGCTTTTACTTTAGGGATCTGGTTCAGCATTACGCGGGGGTTCGACACTCTGGCGAGCTTTGAAGTGCCGGTCGAATACAGAAACCGCGATCCCGCCCAACAGATCGTGAATACCTCCGCAAATACCGTCAAACTTCAGCTCAGCGGATCGCGATCCCTGCTCGACGCCATCAACCCCAATCAGGTGCGGGTGCGGGTCGATTTGAGCAAGGCCACCACCGGGAGCAATTCATACACCATCACCCGCGAAGACATCACGCTGCCCCCCGGGGTTATTTTAAAGGATGTTCAACCGCCGATGGTGGGCGTGGATCTCGACATAACAGCGCAAAAAGAGCTGCCTGTGCAAGCGGATTTCGTCGGGAAGCTACCGGACGACCGGATATTGGCACAGGTTCGTTTGGCGCCCTCTAGCGTAACGGTCATCGGTGCCAGCAGATTTCTCGATAAGCTATCGACGATTTACACGGAGAAGATCTCGGTGGCCGACTTTGAAAGCTCGGGCGCCATCGAGGTCGGTCTGACCATCAACCCGGCAAAGCTGACGCTGGCCGCCGGCAACAGGGACACAGTCACTGTTTACTATACGATTCAAAAAAGGACGTCCCCGGATTAGGCCCGTGCCCGAAAGAGTGCGCGATGGGCTGAAAGACCGGTACCGGAAACGGTTGTCCGATCGGTTGGTCCCGCAAATGCGCCGTAAAACCCCAACCGCTGCCTGCATCAGCCGTAAGCGTAGGCAGATCCGGCCTGCCCGATACAGATGACTGAGTTCGCAAAAGATGAAGATCGCTTTACTGTTGATGACCCTGTTGATCCTGCCGGTATTCGCGGCAGCCGCCGATGCGGTGCCGGATCAATTCGAGCTGGTCGCCGTCAAATTCAAGGGAGTCGAAAACGTTTCGGAGTCCGAACTGGCCAAAACGCTGTCCGCCCAAACGCCTCCGATTTGGAAGGTATGGCTGCCCTCACCCGTTCTTAGTGCTGAGGATCTCGAAGAAGACCGACTCCGCATCCAGCAGTTTTATCGCAAAAACGGATACTACCGGACCGAGGTAGCAGTTGCGGTAACGGTCTCGGGCATGAAACCGGACCAAAAGACCGCGGAGACCACCAGCCGAAATTCAGAATCCGTAAAACCGACCGAAAGCCCCTCCGAGCCGCTGCCGCGCGTCAAAGTAACTTATGAAATCACCGAGGGGCCGCCGGTTCTGATCGAATCAATCGATATGGCCATCGGCGGTCCTGTCAAAGGCGTCGACCGGAAGGCCCTCCTTACAGATACTCGCCTTGAAATCGGCCAGGTGTTCAAAGTGGCCGAATACGAAGAGGCCAAAAAAAGCATCCAGCAAACACTCGGCAACCGCGGATACCCTTTTGCGAAGATCACCGGACGCGCGGTCGTCGATCCAAAGGCCAATCAGGCGAAGCTTTCGTTTCGCGCCACCCCGGGGCCTCTGTGTGTCTTCGGGCCGACCACGATCGACCAGGAAGGCGCCGAAGTGTCCGAGACGGTGGTTCGACGGGCTTTGACCTACACGGAAGGCGGTCTTTACGACGCGGACAAGGTCGAGGCCAGCCGGCGCAATCTTTTCAAACTCGATGTTTTCAAAATTGTGGCTGTTCAACCCGACGGGCCGCCGCCAAAAGAAGATGGTCCGGTCCCGATGCGTGTTCAACTCAAATCGAAAGACCGCCGGAGTGTCCGTTTCGGCATCGGTTACGGCACCGAGGATAAATTGCGCCTCCAGGCCGCGTTGACATATCGCAACCTGGCCGGCCAGGGCGGCCGACTGACCTTCAGTGCCCGCACCTCGGCCGTGCTGAAAAATATTCAACTGGCCTACGATCAACCCTACTTTCTGGGCGCCAGGAACAGTCTCAGTGCCAGAGCCGGAAACGAACTGGAGGAGCCCCCTGCTTACAAAAACAGGCGAATTTTCACCGATGTGTCCCTGCACCGCCAGCTTGGGCAGGACTGGCTTTTGCGTCTGATTTACGGCCTGTCGCTCAACACCGAAGAAAGCGTCGCCGCCGACAGCCCCTTGGACATCGAAGAGCAGCAATTCTTGGATGAGAACACGTTGATCTCCTCAATCGGTATAGAAATGGCCCGTGACACGCGAAACGAGCTGCTCAATCCGAAGACCGGTTCACTGCTGGGGGCAAAGATCGCCGTGGCACCTGATTTTCTCGGCTCTGAACTGACTTATTTCCAACCGGCTATCGGAATCAGAAAGTTTGTGCCGGTCACTAAAAATATCGTCCTGGCCGGGCGGTTGCGCCTTGAAACCATCGAGGGGATACAAAGTAGTTCCTTCATTCCGGCCTTCAAGCGGCTGTATCTGGGCGGCAGCGACACGGTGCGCGGCTACGCCTTCCAGGAACTACCGCCCCTTGACCGTAACGGCAATCCGATCGGTGGTCAGAGCGCTTTTAATGCCAGTGTCGAGGTGAGGTTTCCAATTTATAAAGAATTCTCGGGGGTCACTTTCCTGGACTCCGGGCTGCTTGACTTGGATCCGTTTCGACTGAACTTTTCCGATATGCGGTATACTTGCGGCGTGGGATTGCGTTATGATACCCTGATCGGGCCGATCCGCGCAGACGTCGGCTACAAGCTCAACCCGCCGACCGGAAAAGATATCGGCGATTTCGCCAATCCAAATGACATCGTCGGCGACCGCTGGCGTTTTTACATCAACATCGGACAAGCATTTTAGGTGGATGCAAAAACCCACGCTGATCGATGCCGGTTTAACGGTTCTCGCAGACAAAAATGATGAAAAAAACGAGCCCCGAAGTACAACCCGCACCTCGCGGGAGTGTTGAGAGACGGCGCCAAAGCCGTTTTCCAAAGCCGCTTTTAAAATCTCTGGCCTACATTCTGGCCGGCTTCGTCGCCCTGCTCGTCATCGGAACTCTTGTGCTGCAGATACCGGCGGTCCAGAATAGGGTCAAAGCCC
>JARROL010000164.1:0-6127 GCA_037383965.1 Desulfobacterales bacterium
AGGGTTTCCGCAAGGGCAAGGTCCCGATGGCGATCCTGCGCAAGCAGTTCGGCCAGCGCCTGCGTGGCGACGCGATGCAGGAAGCCGTTGGATCGCGGGAGGAAGATTTCAACGGTACGGTGCGCCGAGGGTTGCGGCAATCCGGAATCCCGGTCGAAAGCTCGAAGGGAGAGTGGGGACGCGGGCAGCACGAGATCAACATAAAATACGCTGACGCACTGACGGCGGCAGATCGCCACGCAATCTACAAGCAGTGTTTGAAGGAAGTCGCCGATCAGCTCGGCTGCAGTGTGACCTTTATGGCGAAATATGCCGCCGATCAGGCCGGTTCGAGTGCCCACATTCATTTAAGTCTGTGGGACGATGAGGCTAATGTCTTCAATGGGAATGAAGAGTTTGGACCGGTTAGCTGCTCGGCACTGTTCCGCTGGTTTCTGGGCGGATGGCTGGCGCATGTCAGCGAGTTCATGGTTTTCTACGCACCGACGATCAACGCCTATAAACGCTATCAGGCCGGATCCTGGGCACCGACACGCATCGCCTGGAGCCACGACAACCGGACCGCCGGCTTCAGGGTGGTCGGCCGCGGCAATAGCCTGCGTATCGAGTGTCGCATCCCCGGAGCCGACTGCAACCCATATCTGGCGCTCGCGGCCGCCATCGCATCGGGAATGGACGGCATCGTCAACCGGATTGAGCCGCCGCCGAATTTTGAGGGCGACATCTATGCGGCCGAACGCCTTCCGCGCGTGCCGCAAAATCTTTCCGAAGCGCGGTTGAAATTCCGGGAAAGCGACTTCGTGCGGCAGACATTGGGCGATGCGGTCGTCGATCATTATGCGCACTTTTACGAAATCGAACAGGCGGCATTCGACAGGGCCGTTACCGATTGGGAGAGGCGGCGGTATTTCGAAAGGATATAGATATGAAACTAAAGGGCAAGGTGGCCGTGATCACCGGCGCGGCCAGTGGCATCGGGAAGGCGTCGGCACTTCTCTTTGCGGCGGAAGGTGCCGCAGTGGTGGTGTGCGACATCGATGAACACGGCGGTCTCGAAACCGTCGATCTCGTAGTGAAGTCGGGCGGCAAGGCCATTTTCGTGCGGGCCGATGTATCCAAGGCAGCGGACTGCCGTGACATGATCACTGCCGCCGAGGAGCATTTCGGCGCCGTCAATGTGGTGTTCAACAACGCCGGTATCATGCACGGCCGAGACGACAATGCCGTAACCACCGAAGAAGACGTCTGGGACCTGACGATGGCGATCAACCTCAAAGGGGTATTTCTGGGGTGCAAATACGGGATACCGGCCTTGAAAAGAGCCGGCGGCGGCTCGGTAATCAACACCGCTTCTTTTGTCGCCATCCTCGGTGCCGCAACGCCTCAGATTGCCTACACGGCCAGCAAGGGCGGCGTACTGGCCATGACCCGCGAACTGGCCGTCGTTCACGCCCGAGAAAACATTCGTGTCAATGCTCTGTGCCCGGGTCCGCTGCACACCGAACTGCTCATGAAATTTCTGGACACCGAGGAAAAACGTCAAAGACGCCTGGTGCACATTCCGATGGGACGCTTTGGCGAAGCGGAGGAAATGGCCCGGGCGGCGCTTTTCCTGGCATCGAACGACGCCTCTTTTGTCACCGGTACCGCCTTCACGGTCGACGGCGGCATCACGGCGGCATATGTAACGCCCGAATAGACGCCATTGCGGTAGATGACATTCGCCTATCTTTGATGATTCATATGGCAAAGGCATAAATCCAGAAATTCGAATCAGCTCCTCATTTTAGGCGTAAACGAGAGCTGTTCCGAATCCCGAGGGCGGCATCGGCTGACGGCGATCGTTCAGGTTTCGGTCCGGAAGTGAATACTCTTACGGCGCGTCAGGTGATAGTAGCCGTACATCGAGAGGCTCGACCCCTTGCCGCTGTCGCCAACCCCGGTCCAGGGCAGGGCCGGGTCGAGGTAATCGCAGCGGTTCTGGTAAACGGTACCGACCTTCAAGCGCCGGGCGAACCACTCCGCTCTCTCCTGGCTGCCGGTCCACACGGAGGCCGTCAGGCCGAAACGTGAGTCGTTCATTCGGTCCACCGCTTCCTGGTCGCTTTCGACCGCTAAAACGGGCAGGATCGGTCCGAAGCTTTCGGCCTGCATCACCTCGGCGTCGTTGGGAACATCGACCAGCAGGGTGGGCAGATAGAAATTGCCGTCGGTAGCCGCCATGCGCTTGCCGCCCAGGATCAACCGGGCGCCCCTTGCAACCGCATCCGCCACCTGGCGGTCCAGCAGATCCAGCGCGGCGCGGGATGCCAGAGGCCCCATGGTTGAGTTTTCATCGAGTGGATATCCCAGGTGGTATTCGGACATAACGGCCTCGGCGCATTCGATAAAGGCGTCGTGACAGCTTCGATGAACATAAGCCCGCTCGACGGCACAGCAGGATTGCCCGGCATTGTAGCAGGCACCATCGACGACATTGGGGACGGTGAAGGCCAAGTCCGCGTCTTCGGCCACATAGGCCGCGTCCTTGCCGCCCAGTTCCAGGCCGACATCGTTGAAGTGTGCGGCCACCGCGCGGTAAATCTCTCTTCCCCCTGTCACCGATCCGGTGAACACCGCATGATCTACCAACCCACCTTTGAAAATCGCGAGAGTCTGGTCGTGGGTAAGGATCAGGTTCTGTGCCAGGCCGGGCATCGCACTGCCGAACGCGGTTTCGAAATGACCACCGCACAGCGGGGTTTTGGTGCTGTGCTTGATGAGAACACCGTTACCGGCCAGGAGCGCCGGAACCACAACATTTACGGCAATCAGCAGCGGATAATTCCACGCGGCGATATCAAGCACGACTCCGAGCGGTTCGTGCTCGATTCGGCGGTGATAGCCTTTCTTGGGAGGCAGGATGTCGGGCGCCAAGGCTTGGGGAGCGATGTTCAGCATGTATTCGGCCCGCTCGAAAAAACCGCCGAACTCTGCTCTGGACTGGGCCAGGGGTTTTCCCATCTGGCAGCTGATCTCTTCGGCGATCGCCTGCTTGTGTGTGCGAAAGTAATTTAGCCCTTCCCTGACGGCTCCGATTCGGTCGCCCAGCGTCAACCGGCGCCACTGCTCGAAGGCACGGCGGGCCGTGTGGATTTTTTCCCTGACGCGGGTGTCCGCGTCGTAGGGAAGTTCGACATAAACCTTCTGATTAAACGGATTGACGACCTTAAGCAGCATAAGCACTTTCCGGATAATTCAAATGTTCAGAAAAAATTTGATTAATTGCTCACAGGGACTTCGTTCCGTTTACTTGTTTCAGGGGCAGTGCGAACGTGCAGATCGTCGATATCAAGGTAGCGACGATTCTTTTCCGGCGGCACGCCCGATAACGGCCTGCAGCAGCGGCGGATCATCGGTGAAAACCCCATCGACCCCTATCTGCAGCAAGGCTCGAAAATCTTCGGGTTGGTTGACCGTATAAGGAAACACCATAATGCCGGCGGCGTGCATGGCCCGAACCCTTGCGGAAGTGACGCTTCGAAAATCAGGATGCCAGGAAAAGGCCCGCAGTCTTTTGCAGAGGCTCAGCGGGTCGGAACCGATGCGCCGTTCGGTCAGCACGCCGACCGCCGGAGCGTTTGTCCGGTCGGCAATTCGGGCTAGGAACCGCGTCTCGAAACTGGAGATCAGTATGCGATCGCTCATACCCCTTTCCACCACTGCGGTCAGGACCTGTTCCTCGATGGCATCGGGAAGACGACCGGCTTCAAAAGCGCCGGCCTTGATTTCGATGTTCACCATTCCGCGACCGGAGCAGAGCCCCAACACTTCTTCCATAGTGGGCAGACGTTCGCCGGCAAAGCGCGGATCAAACCAGCTCCCGGCATCCAACTGTTTCAGCTCATCCAAGGTGAAACTCCGAGCCTGGCCACAACCATCGGTGGTCCGGTCGAGGGTATCGTCGTGCAGTACCACGACCCGGCGATCCATGGTCAGGGTCACGTCCAGTTCAACCATGCACGCGCCGGCGTCGAAAGCCGCTGCAAAAGCGGCCAGCGTATTTTCGGGATACCGTTTTCGATACCCCCGATGCGCGATGATTACCGGCGGGACCAGGCTCAGGCGCTGCATATCAGTTTCCCCGCCCGACAAATGGACGGATATCCGTGGCCACCATCCCGGCCATGCGGGCCGCCTTCAGACCGGCATCACCGTCTTCGAAAACCTGGCAGTGTCTCGGTTCGACTTGCATACGCCGGGCGGCTTCAAGAAAGATGTCCGGATCGGGCTTTGGTTTGACCGGGTCATCGGCGGTAATAATAGCCTCGAAGCAATCCGCCAGACCGAGGACGTCCAGGGTCAGAAGCACGTTGTCGCGCGTGCCGCCCGAAGCAACCGCCATCGGCAAAATCCCCCGGCAGCGTCGGACGATATCGACGACCGGATCGATCGGCGTGGCCTCTGAAAGTCGTTCACGGGCCCGGCGGTTCTTCTCGGCGGCAAAGGCCAGGGCATCGATGTGATGATGGTACCGCTGGTTGAAGACCGCGACGATTTTCTCGGCCGGCATGCCCGTGACGCCCTCAATGAAGCCCTCGGGGCACGTAACCCCTCGTGCTGCAAACGAATCGCACCACGCGGCGATATGAATCGGCATCGTATCGGCCAACGTTCCATCACAGTCGAAGATCAACCCCTTGATGCCGGGTGCAACCGGAATCGACATAACCCCTTAGACCTCTCTCTTGGTCCCACCGAAATACCTTGTGCCCATCGACGGCCATGTTAAAAGCACTGATCAGTATCCGATCCGGAAGGGTTGACCGATAACCGCTGATCCACGGCCGATACGACGGGCAGAAAATGACATGTCATATGCTTGTGATTCAAGATACGGATTTTGTCAACCGCCGATGAGACTGCAGCCCACTCAATAGCCACAACCCGGAGTGCTTGCGCGGGGTGATCGCCTTGACACGACAATGGTTTCCCATTAGCCTCTTTGTGGCTGGCAGGGCGCCGCAACGCCCTAAATCGATGATATCCTTTAACTGACAAAACTGAGTTAACCGACCTAACCGACTTAATCCCGCATTATCTGGGCGGGAAACCGTTCTACCCAGGTCTTAGTGAGCCCAAACCCGACACGCGATACCGCCAATGCCTGACAACTACGCCAAAATTATCGAAGAAAATCTACGTCTTCTCTACCAAACGCCTCTTGAACAGTTGTCGTCGACGCTGCCCGCAGAGCGGGACGGCGGCTGCCTCGTCTTCGAAGCGTTCGGTGATACCTGCCGGATTGCGCCGGACGGCGTTTTCCTGTACGACCGTCGAGAAACCGGTGTTATAGGGGTCCTTGTTTCTCTATATGCCCGCCACGCTGGACCGACACCACAGATCGTGGCGCCACTCAAAGCCTTCAAGGAGCTGCCGAACAGCATGCCTTACGCCGGCGCCTACACAACCCATACCGAAACCCCACTGACACCGCATGTCGACCGCATTGAAGCGGCGCAATCGCTGATCACGCACACCCTGCGAGGCGAGCCGGCATCACAGCTTGCCGGTGGAGACTTCAGTTTTCTGGTACGCCCGCTGCCCAAGATTTCACTGTGCTATATATTCTACCGCTCCGATGAGGAGTTTCCCGCTTCCGTGAGGTGCCTTTTTTCGAACAATGCCCCCGATTTCATGCCCATCGACGGCCTGGCCGATATCGGCGAGTATACGTCGAAAAAAATCCTGGCGCTTCTCGACCAGCCGGCGCCGATTTGACCACACCACCAGGTGTGCGTGCTTCCTGTGATTTATCAAACCGAAATAACTGTTTTTAACTTTTACCGACATCAGCAGTGGCTTAAGTACGAAAATAAAACCAAACCCGCTGGCGAGTTAGGCCCCTCCTCCCGGATAAACGGTTTCGAATGTCGCCTGAAACTCTATGCCAAAAGGCCCTAAGACCGGACCTCGCCCTGCGTTTAATAAGTGTTCGGTTTCAGGCTTGACGGTTGTGCCTCACAGGGGGTATCGGCGCTGGGTCCGGTCTAAGACCCTGTAGGCATCTCAGGCAGTCAGTCGCCTTCGCAACCGCTCATCCGGGCTCCGGTGCGTCGTTTTCATGCACCATGACGGCCCGAGGGCC
>JARROL010000165.1:0-13019 GCA_037383965.1 Desulfobacterales bacterium
ACCAACGGCGCCGCCAATCCTCAGAACGTGACCTGGAACCTGTACGATGCCTCCGGGTTGAACAACGGCAGCCTGACCGGTTACGCCTCCCCGTCCTCGACCACTTTCTTGGGTCAGAACGGCTATCCGGCCGGTTCACTCCGGGGGGTGTCCTTCGATGAGGCCGGCATTGTGACGGGATCCTATTCCAACGGGCAGCTGACGCCTCTGTTCCAGCTGGCGCTGGCCGAATTTCCCAGCTACTACGGATTGACCAAAATGGGTCACAACCTGTACGCCGAGTCCCTCGAATCCGGGCAGGCGCTGCCGGGTGTACCCGGAAGCTCATCCCTCGGGAGCATCAGTCCCAGTTCGATAGAGATGTCGAATGTCGACCTGGCCCAGGAGTTTGTCAAGATGATCACGACCCAGCGGGCGTTTCAGGCGAACTCGCGGGTTATCACAACCAGTGACGAGGTTCTCACCGAACTGATCAACATCAAGCGTTAACCGGAGCCCCCGCGACGTGCGCCCGATGCCCTGTTGATAAAGGTTTGGGATGAGCGTTGCGGTCGGTGACGGCGACTTTCGGCGTCAACAGTGTCCTCCCCAAGGAGGCTCCCCGGCAGATGGCCGGCAGGTTGGACTGGATAATTCCTCCAGCCTGCCGGCACACTCCCGCGGCCCGATTCGCCGAGCGCCCCGGTCGGGCCGGACCGGTGACGTCAAAGACTTGACAAGTTCCTAAAATTATTGACGGCCTTTGACTGTGCGCGTGGCGTTCTCCGCTTGCCATACGGCACGTCCTCTATCCTTCACCTTCCTTTTTTTCGACTCTTTCAGCCTCCTTGCTCTGCCTTCACTCAGTGGCATAATCCTTGCTTGAATACGGCTGGGTGAGGACGGCCACCCGCCTGCGGACGGTGTTTTACGGCTGGCGGCAAGGCGCTCAAACACCGAAAGATAATGGTTTCGATAAGGCCAGCGGGAAAAGGCTGTGTTGTAAGTACACCAACGACCGACAACCCAGCCCAAAGCCTTTATCTTAAAGTCTATCGAAGAAGATGTCATCTCGATGGAGGAAAGAGGAGATCATGTCGAACAAGGTCCTGGTTATCGTTGCGCTTGTCTTCGTGCTGCTCCTGGGCATGATGGGTACGGGGTTTTTCTTCATGTGGAACAAGATGAATGCCGCCAACGCCCACCCGCCGGATGCCGGCGAATCGGGAACCCTTTCGGCGGAGGAACCGGTCAAGATCGGCCCCATCCATCCTCTCGACACCTTCATCGTCAACCTCGCCGATGAAGGCGGCGCCCGCTACCTGCGCGTTACGATGAGCCTCGAACTCAAGGACGAGGATGCGGTCGATTTGGTCCAGGAGCGGTTGCCCCTGGTCCGCAATGGTGTCCTGATGCTCCTGCCGGCCAAGAAATACGCCGACATAGCGACGGTCGAAGGAAAAGACGCCTTGAGGGATGAGTTGGTGGCAAAGTTGAACAGTTTTTTGAAGTCGGACAGCGTCGCCAATATATATTTCACCGAATTCGTGGTTCAGTAAAAGAAGATTTACGATGGCCGATCAGATCCTATCCCAGGAAGAAATCGATGCTCTCCTGTCCGCCATGGACAAAGGCGAGGTCGACCTCAAGCATGACGCAAAAGACGAACCGGTCATTCAGGACAACAATCTGACCTCCCGCAGCACCCTGCTCCGCAGTCAGTTCCATGCCCTGGAAGAGGTTTGCGACCGGTTTGCGACCCGAATGAGCCTTGCCCTTTCGACCACTTTTCAGCAGCCTATCGAAGTCGGGCCTGTTTCTACCGAAATGGTCAAATACGGTGAATTCATCAGCTCCTTCTCGACCCCGACCAATTTGAACATATTCTCCATGGAACCCCTGATCGGCGAAGCCTTGATGGCCGTCGAGCCGCAGCTGGTTTTCTCCCTGATCGACTGCATGTTCGGAGGCGACGGCAAGCCGCTCGGACGGATCCGGGAATTCACGCTGATCGAGCAGCGCATGATGAAAAAATTTGCAGCCGAGGCTCTGGCCGGGTTGGAAGAGGCCTGGTCGGTCGTGAACAAAGTCAAAATCGGTCTGCGCCGGATCGAATCCAAGCCCGAATTCGCCCATCTGGCCAGCGCCGGCGAACCGATGGTCGTGATCGTTTTCGGGGTCAAGGGGCTGGCCTTTTCCGGCAACATTCAGTTGTGCATTTCCTACCTGATGCTCGAGCCGATCAAGGAGGTTTTAGCGGATACCGAAAGGCGGGAGAAGGATTCCCAACCCGCTTGGCATGCCCAACTACGGGAACTGCTCAAGGACACGCCGGTCAACGTTATCGCCGAACTCGGACAAACCTCTCGCACTGTCGGTGAGGTCCTCAATCTGCAAGTCGACGACGTGTTGCAGCTGCCCACCGGACCCAAGGACCAGATCGTTCTCAAAATAGACGGCGTACCGAAATTCTTCGGTTTCCCGGGCATTATCAAGGGTAATCGGGCCGTCGAAATCATCCGCTGCCTCAACCGCTGAGCCGCGGAGGCCGCCAACCATTAATCTGCGGAGCTCGTAAGTGTTTAGAGCCAGGGAAAAATGCCATGGCAGAAGACCACAACCAGACTGAAAATCAGCCGCCGGAAACAGCCGAATCTTTGCCGCCGAAAGCGGCTACTCGGCCGGAGACGCCGCACGAGCCGCCGGCCGGCCCGGGAATGGAGTTTATTCTCGACATCCCCTTGGAGATAACCGTCGAACTCGGCCGCACCCACATGGTGATCAACGACCTGCTCAAGCTCGGTCAAGGTTCGGTGATCCAACTGGCCAAGATGGCCGGTGAAACCCTCGAGATCCATGCCAATCAGAGGTTGATCGCCAAGGGGGAAGTGGTTGAGGTCAACGAGAAGTATGGCGTGCGGTTGACCGAGATCGTCAGTCACGCCGAACGGGTGGAGAAATTGAAATGACCACTTACCCCGAGTTTCTCCCCTCGCTACTGCAGATGCTGGCATCGCTGGCGGTCGTCCTGGGCGGACTGCTGCTGACGCTATGGTTTTTCAAACGCTTCGTTCAGTCCAGGGCCGGTGGCGTCAACAACCGGTTGATCCGCGTGCTGGCCAGCAGCACCATCGGTTTGAAAAAAACCATCACTCTGGTTGACGTTCCCGGCGCGATCCTGGTTTTGGGGGTGACCGGGGACCGGATCAGTCTGCTCGCGCGCATCGAGGAGCCGGAAATCATGCGGAAGATCCGGGGCGAGATTCAGGCCAAACCGGTCATCCCGTTTGCCGAACATCTGCAGTTCTTTTCCGGCAGGTTAAAAGGAAGACTACATGGCCGGTAGCGCCGCACTTTCCGGTGCCTGCAGAAGACTTTCACTGCCACTGGTGGTGATGGCCGTAACGCTCGGCACCGTATTGCTGCTTCCGGTTGCGGGCTGGGGGGAGACACCCGCCACCGGACCGCTGTTGAGTATCGATCTCAACCGATCGGCCGACACCGGCGGGACCTCGGTCGTGCTCCAGATTTTTCTTCTTCTGACCGTGCTCTCGATTGCGCCGGCCATCCTAATCATGTTGACCTCTTTCACCCGGATCGCCATCGTTTTATCCGTACTGCGGCGTGCGATCGGCACCCAGACCATGCCGCCCAATCAGGTGGTGTTGGGCTTGTCGCTGTTCCTGACCTTTTTCATCATGAGCCCGGTATGGGAGAGTGTCAATCAGAACGCTTTGCAGCCGTACCTCGTGAAGCAAATTACCCAGCAGCAGGCCCTCGAGAAGGCCCTGGCGCCGATCCGGGCCTTTATGATCAAACAGACACGCGAAAAAGACCTGGCGCTACTGGTCGATATTTCTAAGACCCCGCGGCCGAAGAGCATCGCGGATGTCGGCACTACCGGACTCGTACCGGCGTTTATCCTGAGCGAGCTCAAGACCGCCTTTCAGATCGCCTTCATTGCTGCCGCCCATCATGATATCACTGCCTTTCAAGCTGATGCTCTTCGTTCTGGCCGACGGCTGGTACCTGATCGTCGGATCGCTGGTGAAGAGTTTTGGATAGAGGTAAACTCACAGGGGGCAAGGGAGCGAAGACGAGATTCAGCCGTCTTGCGAAATTCCTTGCCGGGCGGAGACATCACAACGGGTTTATCGTTAAGGGGTGCAGGTCCCGCGTTCTTAGTTTCAAGTTTCAAGTTTCTACTTGAGGAAGGAAATCACCCTATGACCCCTGAGTACGTGACCGGCTTTTTTCTGGAAGCGATCAAGATCGCGATTGTGCTATCCGCGCCGATTCTGCTGGCCGGCCTGGTCGTGGGTATGCTGGTCAGCATCTTTCAGGCCGCCACCTCCATCAACGAGATGACCTTGACCTTCATCCCCAAGATGCTGGCGGTTGCGGTGGCGCTGCTGATTTTTTTCCCTTGGATGCTGCAGGTGATGATCGAGTACACTCAGAACTTGATCAACACGCTGCCGACCGTGATCCGCTGATAGAGTCTTCAAGATAAAGATTTTGGCTGTGTTATCGGTCGTCGGGGTATTACAATACAGCCTTCTCCCTCTATCCTTGCCAAAATCTTTATCTTAAAGGATGACCACGCTCAGCATCCCCCTGTTCCAACTGCAGCTTTTCTTGATCGTTGTTGCCCGTGTGGCCGCCATCATTGCCAGCATTCCGGTTTTCGGCGGCCGCAACGTACCGGTTCTGCTGAAGGCCGGCCTGGTCCTGGCAATCAGTGTGCTTATTTTTCCGCAGCTCTCGCTCGAGCAGAACCCCTTTCTCAAAGACGGCGTTTCCTTCAGTGTCGGGTTGGCCGGCGAGGTCATGCTGGGGGTGGCGATCGGGCTCATGGTCCAGATGATCTTTGCCGGGGTTCAGCTGGCCGGCCAGCTGGCCGGCTACCAGATGGGGCTGGCCATCGCCAACGTGATCGATCCGGATTCGAGCGACCAGATTCCCCTGATCTCCCAGTTCTACCAGGTGTTCGCTATTCTGATTTTCGTGACGATCAACGCGCACTACTGGTGCCTTGGGGCCATGATGGAGAGCTTCCGGCTCGTTCCGCCGTTTGGTTTTCACCTCGACAACTCCCTGGTCGAGCAATTGGTCCGACTCGGCGGCGATGTTTTCACCATCGGCGTCAAGGTTGGTGCACCGGTCATCGTGGTTCTTTTGTTGACCAGCGTCTCATTCGGGCTGATTGCCCGCACCGTGCCGCAGATGAATGTGTTCATCGTTGCCATTCCGCTTAAAATCGCCGTCGGCTTGCTGTTTGTCTTCTTCAGCCTGCCGTACTTTTCCGCTTATTTGCAGCAGTTGTTTGCTGCGCTGGGCGAGAACATCTTGAAACTGCTGTCGGTGGGTGGCTAGGGGCACTGCATAATGGCGGAAAACAGCTACCAGGACAGAACCGAAAAGGCGACGCCCAAACGGCGTCAGGACGCCCGCAAAAAAGGGCAGGTGGCCCAGAGCCGGGAAATTCCATCGGTGATGATCCTTATGATGTCGCTCGGGGTTTTCTTCTTTGCCGGCAGCTGGATGTTCTGGAACCTTGCCGGCTTCATGAGCGACACCCTGCGCTCATCCGCGCAGTTGCTGATCGCCGACATTCCCGACGCCACGGTGTTTGTACTCCAAACTGCCCGAGCCATCTTTAAGATTCTGCTGCCGCTGCTGCTGGTGGTCTTCGTGGCGGGACTGGCCGGAAATGTCGTTCAGTCCGGTTTTTTGCTCAGTTCCGAAGCGTTGGCGCCGAAGTGGACCAAGCTGAATCCGGCCAGCGGATTGAAGCGGTTGTTCTCCCTGCGATCGCTGGTCGAATTGGCCAAATCGATCTCCAAGATCCTCTTCGTGGCGACCGTTGCCTACCTGATGATCAAGCAGGACCTCGATCTGATTCCGGCACTCACCCAGCAGAGCGTGCTGAACATTTTCGCCCTTGCCGCGCGGGTGGCGTTTAAAATCTGTTTCAATGTCTGTCTGGCTTTGGCCTTGTTGGCGATTCTCGATTATGCCTACCAGCGTTGGGAACACGAAAAGAGCCTGAAAATGACCAAGCAGGAGGTCAAAGACGAGAACAAGCAAACCGAAGGCGATCCCAAAGTCAAGGCCCGCATCCGAAGCATCCAGATGGAGACGGCCCGGCAGCGGATGATGGCGGCCGTACCGGAGGCCGATGTGGTCATCACCAACCCGACTCACCTGGCAGTGGCCCTGCGCTTCGACGCCGCCCGGATGATCGCGCCGCAGGTCATCGCCAAAGGCGCCGGCTATGTGGCCGAGCGGATCAAGCAGATCGCCGCCGAGAACGATGTACCGCTGGTCGAGGACAAACCGCTGGCCCGCGCACTCTACAAAATTGTGGACATCGGAAACACCATTCCAGCCGATCTCTACAAAGCTGTTGCCGAAGTCCTGGCATACGTTTACCGCTTGCGCGGCACACGGCCGACACTGTGATCCCACCGTTCTTTTGAGCCCAATTCAACACCCGCAAATACCTAAAATAATTATGAAAGTGCCTAAAGTAAAATAAAGTGCCTGAAGTCACTTCAACGGGCTAAACGGGCCAAACCGGCTAAACGGGCTCAACGGGCCCAACGGACTCAACGGGCACAACCGGCTCAACCGGCCCGGCGGGCGTCAAGGTTCCCGCACGCAGGCGTCAAGGTTTCAGCACCGCATCAGGGTCGATCGGCCGTCTGCAGTGACCGGCGATCCGGCGCGCGGTTTCCCACGACCATTAACCGCATGACAAACGGTGGCGGTGTGAGGTCTTGCCGGGAACCGGCGGTCATAAAATTCCGATAACCGGCATGAAACATGCATGATGGTCTTTTGGACCGTACGCCAGGCGTCTCGATTATCGGCAACGTAAAGGAGTCGACACCAGTTGGAGCTTGTAAAGGAAGCCAATTCCGCGGGCCCCCTCCCGCTCATCACCCGCAACAGCGATGTTTTCATGGCGGTCGCGGTGGTGGGTATTCTGGTGTTCATGGTGATTCCCCTGCCGACAGTAATGCTCGACCTGCTGCTGGCCTTCAACATCACCGGCGCCCTGGTGATCCTGCTCTCCGGCATGTACATTTTAAAACCGCTCGAGATGTCCTCCTTTCCATCGATACTGCTACTGGCCACACTGTTCCGGCTGTCGCTGAACATTGCATCCACCCGCATCATCCTGCTCCACGGCCACGAGGGAGTCCTGGCGGCCGGCAAGGTCATCAAGGCCTTCGGCGGTTTTGTGGTCGGCGGCAACTACGTGGTCGGCATCATCGTCTTTCTGATCCTCGTTCTCATCAACTTCATGGTGATCACCAAAGGTGCCGGCCGCATCGCCGAGGTCGCCGCCCGTTTCACCCTGGATGCGATGCCGGGTAAACAGATGAGCATCGATGCCGATCTGAATGCCGGCATCATCAACGAAGAGGAGGCCAAGACCAGGAGGGAGCTGATCGCGCGCGAAGCCGAATACTACGGTGCCATGGACGGTGCCAACAAATTCGTGCGCGGGGATGCCATCGCCGGTATCGTCATCACCCTGATCAATATCCTTGGCGGATTGACCATCGGCGTGCTTCAAAACGGAATGAGTTTTTCCAACGCGGCCCAGAACTACACCCTGCTGACCGTCGGCGACGGCCTGGTGACCCAGATTCCGGCCCTGATCATTTCCACGGCCGCCGGCATCATCGTCAGCCGCGCCGGTTCGGAATCGAGTCTCGGCAGTGAGATTACCGGCCAGGTGCTCGTTCAGCCGCGGGCGATCGGAATCGCGGCGGGGGTTATCTTCGGCTTCGCCCTCGTACCGGGACTGCCCACCGCACCCTTTATCATCCTTTCCCTGTCGGCAGCCGGACTGGCCCTGGCCATCTACCAGTCCAAGAAACAGAGTTTGGCCGAAACCGATATGGCCGAACCACCTTCCGCCGAGGAGGTCCCCGTCGCACGGCTGGAAAACCTGCCGCCGCTGGATATCCTGGCCATGGAAGTCGGTTACGGCCTGATCCCTCTGGTTGATACCGAACAAAACGGCGAGCTCCTCGGGCGCATCAAAACGATTCGGAAGCAGTTCGCACAGGAACTTGGCATCATCGTCGCTCCGATCCACATTCAGGACAACATCCGGCTGAAACCAGGAGAATACGCCATTTTGCTGAAGGGCAACGAGGTCGCCCGCAGCGAACTGATGGCCAATTATCTCCTGGCCATGGATCCGGGAACGGTGGAGGAGAAAGTAGACGGGGTAGCGACCAACGAGCCGACGTACGGACTGCCGGCCCTCTGGATCAAGGAAAACGTCAAAGAACGGGCCATTGCCAACGGCTACACGGTGGTGAATGCCGCCACCGTGATGACCACTCATCTCTCCGATGTCATTCGTCGGCATGCCCACGAGTTGCTGGGCCGCCAGGAAGTGCAGGAGTTGCTCGACAACCTCAAAGAAACCCACCCCAAGGTGGTCGAGGAGTTGGTGCCCCATCTGCTGCCGCTCGGCGCCGTTGTCAAGGTCCTGCAGAATCTGCTCAAGGAGCAGGTCCCGATCCGAGATCTGCTGGCGATTCTGGAGGCCCTGGCCGACTGGGCGCCGATGGCCAAAGACACCGATATTCTGACCGAATACGCGCGGCAGGCCCTGGCCCGCACGATCACGCGTCTGCACCTGCCCGAATCCGGCGAGATGGCCGTACTGAACCTCGGACAGCATCTGGAAACCAGGTTGACCGAGAGCATCCAGAAGTCCGAGCAGGGGCATTACCTGGTGCTGAGTCCCGCCCGGGTAGAAAAAATCGTCCGTCAGTTGGCCGGGCAGGTGGAGAAATTCGCGACCCTCAACGTCAGGCCGATCGTCTTGTGCTCCGCCCATGTACGGCCCTATTTCAAACGGCTCATCGATCGGTATTTTCCCGACCTGACGGTTCTCTCGTACGATGAGTTGCTGCCGAACATAAAACTCCGCTCGCTGGGGATGGTGGAACTGACCGATGCAGATTAAACGATTTGAAGCCCGCACCATGACCGAGGCACTCAGGCTCGTCAAGGATGAACTTGGTCCGGAGGCCGTTATCCTGTCTGCCTGCAGCCGGCGCAGCGCCGGGGGCGTACTCGGCTGTTTTAAAAAAACCGGGGTGGAAGTCACGGCCGCAGGGGATGGACCGCTGGCGCCGCTCCAAACGGTCACCTACGGGAAAGTCTGCCGCGGAGGCGAATCAGAGGACCTGAGGCATCCGGCCGCCGCCCGCCGGCCGCCGAGACCGAATCGTTTCCCGGGTGGCGCTCCTTCGCAGGCCAAAATGCCGGTCGGCCGACAGGTGGTAAAAGAGACAAACCGCGTCACAGACCGCACGGCCGAGCATTGGCTCTATCGACGACTGGTATCCCGGGGAGTCGAAGAAAAGCATGCGCGGCGGATAACGACCGATTTTCTGAGACACGCAAACGGTCTTACGGACGACCCAGCCGTCCATCGATCCCGGATAGCGGGCATCATCGCGCAGATGGGCGTAAGCGTCAAACCGCTGGCCATTGAGCGTGGTCAGCAGCGACGTGTCGCACTGGTCGGTCCTTCGGGAGTCGGAAAGACCACGGCAGCGGCCAAGCTTGCGGCATTGCATACGCTCGATCAGGATTTTGAGGTCGCTCTGCTGTCACTGGACAACTACCGGGTTGCCGCATCGGATCAACTGAGGGCGTATGCCGACATTATCGGCGTTCCGGCCGCGGTGGTTGCCGATCAGGCCGAACTGGGAGAAGCCCTGGAAAAATTCGCCCGTTACGACCTGGTGTTGATCGATACACCGGGCATTAATCCGCGCGATGCGGTCCCCGCTCGCACGCTGAGCGGCATGTTGGACAAGATCGAGGGGCTCGAAGTTCACCTTCTGCTGAGCGCTGCTGCTCGGATGCGCGATTGCGTCGACCTTTTCGACCAATTGACCGGATTGCCGGTCCAGAGGCTGATGTTTTCCAAGATCGATGAAACCTACGCCTGCGGCCCTCTCTTGAACATTGCGCTGCAGTTGCGGCTTCCGGTGGCTTGCCTCTTCGACGGGGCGACCGGTCCGGACGGCCTCAAGGATGCCGACCTGGAGACGCTGGCGGCACTGGTCGCCGACTCAAATGGTGGTGGATCAGGAGCTGCTGCGGTGCCGCCTGCCGCCGCTGCGCCGGGCGAACGAGAGCATCCGCCACACAGCGCCGAAGTACATGCCTATGTGGCCAACCGGAATTCGAACGTGTTTCATACGGCCGACTGCAAATGGGCAACGACCATAAAGGACGAGAACATGATCGGTTTTAAAAACATAACCCAGGCCCGTGATCACCAATATAAACCCTGTCGGACATGCTGTCGCGAAGCGCTCGTCGACCACAGGGCAGAATCGCCATTTGCCGGGCGCTCCCGGTCGGTCGGTTGAAGGTGAGCCTCGCCAAAGCAGGGACGGTGGTTCTTCGGCTGTCTTTGCGAAAATGGAACCGCGACCGGACCCTGAATTGATCAGGACCGCCGTTTTGGATGTAAAGGATAAGAGGGGCATACAACCATATGGATTCCAAAAAATCCTCGACGAATGTCATTCAGGGCAAGGGCGGTGTCGGTAAAACCAACATTGTGGCAAATCTCGGTTATACCCTGGCGACTCAGGGTAAAAAGGTACTCATCCTGGATGCGGACTGGGGCCTGGGAAACCTGGACGTCCTGCTCGGCCTGGCGCCCAGATACAATCTCTCCCACGTGATCGCCGGCGAAAAGAGTATTCCCGACGTGATCGTGAACGGGCCAGGCGGCATGAAAATCCTCCCGGCATCCTCCGGCATTCAGGAGTTGACCAGCCTGACCTTCGAGCAAAAAGTCAGGGTTCTCACCCAGCTCGATCTGTTGGTCGACTCGGTCGATATTCTGCTGATCGATACCGCCGCCGGGATATCGACCAACGTCATGGACTTCAACGTCACGGCTCAGGAAATCATGGTGGTGGTGTCTCCGGAACCGACCTCTCTGACCGATGCCTATGCCCTGATGAAGGTCCTGTCGTTGAAATACGCCGAGAAGAATTGCAAACTGCTGGTGAACCAGACCGCCGACGTGCAGGAGGCCCTGGAAATTTACCGCCAGCTCGACACGGTCGTTAAAAAATTCCTGGATATTTCCATCGAGTACATCGGTTGTGTGCTTGACGACGATAAAGTGCCCCGCGGGGTCAGGCGGCAGAAGATCGTTACCGACCTGTATCCGGGGAGCAGGGCCAGCCGCTGTTTCAGTGCCTTGGCCAAGCGCATCGCCAGCCTGCCGGCCTCGAAGTTGCCGGTCGGCGATTCGAACTTCTTCTGGGACCATCTGTACACAAACAAACTGGCGTGATGGGCGGCTGCCGATCGAGTCGGCCCTGGTTTTGAGCCTGGATATGGAGTAACGATTTATGGGATACGCAGAAATGCGTCTGCCGGTATCGAACGAAGAGCAGCTGCCGTCACGCGAGCAGTTGATCATCAAATATCTGCCGTATGTCAAACGGATCGTGAACCGAATCGCGATCCACCTGCCGCCCAACGTCGACACGGAAGATTTGTTGAATGTCGGCGTCATTGGGTTGATACAGGCGATCGACCGCTTCGACCCCGGCCGAGACAACAAATTCACCACCTACGCGGCTTTTCGAATCCGCGGGGCCGTGCTCAGCGAACTGCGTTCGCGGGATTTTCTCTCGCGTTCGAACCGTCGCAAGATCCGTGAGCTCGAGAAAGTATCGAGTATTTCGTTTATCAGCTATGAGGAACTGGGATATTCATCGGCACGCGACAAGAACAAACTGGCCAACTGACTAGTGAGAGAAGACGAAGACGTTTTTTCGCAAGCCGGTTTGAAAGAGTTGCAGGCGGCCCTTGCGGAGTCCATCGAAGAGTTGCCCGAAAAGGAAAAGCTGGTCCTCTCGCTCTACTACACGGACGAGCTGACCATGAAGGAGACCGGTGACGTTATCGGAGTGACCGAATCGAGGGTCTCGCAGCTGCATTCCCAGGCGATTATCCGGCTGCGATCGAAGCTGAGGAATAGACAACTGCTTCAAGACTGAGACGTCCTGGAAAAAGCAGCCCGGCCGCTCCGAAGAAAATCCGGTCGCAAGACTCAACCGTGTTCGAGGTGTCCGGTCATGGTCGAAAAGATAAACTCCGGAAAGCTGTCGAGGTAAGAATGATACTGCATTTTACGACTCTTTTTATCGATTCGCATCGGGAGGGCGCCATCCTCACAGTGTGCCTGCTGATCTTGCTGTATTTGCTCTACAACCGGATACGGTTTCGCCAGTACGTGCTCGACAAACGACTGACGGCACGTCAGGGGCCGGGTTTCTCGGCCCAGGTAATGGCCCGCCTGGTCGATCAGCAAACGGAAAGGTCGCTGGCGGCCGTTGTGAGAACGATCGTCGACGAACGAGAGCGACTCCAACAGTGGGTCGAACAGAGTGTGCTTCAGTCCGGCGGCGAGGACCTCTGCGAACCGGCCGGGTGCGTGGCAGCGCAGGAGGCGTCGAGTGGCGGTGACAACCGGGAGGCCGCCCGCGAAGCCTCCCCGCAAAACCGATATGCAGGGATTCCGCAATTGGCCGCCGATGGAAAGACCGCGGCCGAAATATCGGCTGCCATAGAACGGCCTTTGGCAGAGATCGAACTCTGTCTATCGCTGGCGCGGCGGCGGGCCGCTCGCGCGGTCGAAGAAAAACCGGAAAAATTTGCACCACCGGGCAAAAATTTCCGCCTGGTGCCGATGCGGCGGATTGTTTGATAAAGCAAAAGGCTGAAGGCGAAAGGTAAACGGTAAAAGGCTAAAGGCAAAAGGCTGAAGGCAAACGGCAAAGGGCGAACGGCTCTGGGAAACAAAGGCGGAAGACGAGTGCAGCCGTAAATCCGATGACGCTTTTTACTTTGTCAACTGAGAGAAGACCTTTAGGTAAAGTGGTATGGCTCTTGCAAAACTTAGTGTGACAATCTGCCGCCGGGCCGATCACGACACCCCCTTAAGGGAGAAAAGGATA
>JARROL010000166.1:0-9611 GCA_037383965.1 Desulfobacterales bacterium
TTGCCGGTTCTGGCGGACGCCGAGTTGTCATTATCCAGCACTACCATCGGTTTTCTGGTGATGCTGGGAATTTTCGTCAGCGGCATCATCCAATTGCCGATGGGGTATGTGGCCGACCACCTTAACAAGAAGGCGATGGTTATCTTCGGGGGCGCACTGGTCAGCGGTGCCATTTTGTCTTACGTATGGGCTGATCACGTCTCGGAAATGGTTCTGGCCAGCGTCATGTTCGGTGTCGGAGGGGGGATCTGCATGCCGGCGCTCATGGCGACCGCGGTCCTCATTGGCGACAAAACCGAGGCCATGGGGTCCGTAATGGCACTCCTGACGGTGGCCCATAGCATGGGAATGCTGGCCGGTTCGATGCTGGCAGGGTTGATGATGGATCTGTTTCGACTGCGGGCAGTGTTCCCGCTGGGCACCGCGCTGATGATTTTCGGCATCGCTGCGTTTGCCTTTGCCACTCGGATCCGTCAAGAACCGCCTACCGGCGGTGCAACCGGACAAATGGCCCGAAAACCGTCCGGCCTGCCGCTTGAATCGAATGGAGTGCCCATGAAGAAACTGATTTAGAAAACGGGGCCAAATCCATGAGTGAAAGGCCTCGGACTGATTGACAACCGCTCTATCAGAATTAAATTTAAAGGCATCTAAAAGTTGTAAAATTCATCGGATGATACTGTCGTCCTGTTTGGAAATCGAGAAAATATGGCAGAGAAACGTGATTACTACGAAGTGCTGGGATTAAATCGGCGTGCAAACGAAACAGAGATAAAAGCTGCCTATCGCAAACTCGCCTTGAAATATCATCCGGATAGAAATCCAGGTAACAAAGACGCTGAAGAAAAGTTCAAGGCCGCCGCCGAGGCGTACGAAGTTCTGCGCGACACGCAGAAGCGGTCGATATATGATCAATTCGGCCATGCCGGCCTTGAGGGAACCGGATTTTCGGGGTTTGGTGGGTTTGAAGACATTTTTTCGAGCTTCGGAGATATTTTCGAAGACTTTTTCGGTATGGGCGGCAGCCGGCGATCCAGGAGCCGCACCCATCGTGGAGCTGACCTGCGATACGACATGAAGCTCAGCTTTATGGAGGCGGCTTTCGGGGCCGAAACCGGAATCGAGGTGGAAAAATCAGAAACCTGTCAAACCTGCCTCGGTAGCGGCAGCGCACCTGGTACCTCACCGGAAACCTGCAGCCAGTGCCGGGGAACCGGCCAGGTCTCCCGCTCCCAAGGTTTTTTCACCGTCCGCACCACCTGCCATGTTTGCCGGGGTTCAGGCCAGACCATCAGCAGTCCTTGTACCGACTGCAAGGGTATGGGCCAGGTGCAGACGCGCAAAAAGGTTGCCGTTAAAATACCGGCCGGTGTCGACACCGGCTCTCGGCTGCGGCTGACGGGTGAAGGGGCAGCCGGCCCCAACGGAGGGCCGCCGGGAGACCTTTACGTTTTTATTCAAGTCGAACCCCATGAATTCTTCGAACGGCACGACACCGACGTCGTTTGCCGTATTCCTATATCGTTTGTTCAGGCTGCGCTCGGTGACACCATAGAAATCCCGACCCTTAACGGTAAAAAAACGATCGAAATCAAGAAGGGCACGCAATACGGCGATATATTGCGCCTGCCCGGCGAGGGAATTTCTTCCCTGAGAAACGGCAATCGCGGCAGCCAGATCGTTCAGTTCTCAATTCGCACCCCTACCCATCTGAACAAAAAACAGGAAGAGCTTCTGAGAGAATTCGCAAAGGTGGAAACCGGTAAACTGTCTTCGAAGATTAAGAGTATTTTAAAAGGAGACCGCCTTAGCGCGGTCTGATAAACACGGCATCCAAAGCAGTACCGGCGATCAACCCAACGGTAAAGGCAGGTTTCAACCATGTTCGAATTGAAGATCGTCACCCATTTTGCGGCAGCCCATCAGTTAAAAATGGTCGCGGAGAAGTGCGAAAACCTCCATGGACACAACTGGAAGGTCGAGGTCTGCCTGAAAGGCGAAAAACTGACCTCGGCCGGCATACTGATGGATTTTGGTGAGGTCAAAAAAGAGGTTGCGGATATCATGTCGCATCTCGACCACAAATTTTTAAACGAAATCGGTCCGTTTAACGAAGAATACCCTCCCTCGTCTGAAAATATCGCTTATTACATTGCCACCGAATTGCAATCGGCTCTAAAAAACAGACCTGTCTGCGTCAGCCGGGTCACCGCCTGGGAGTCCGACAACGCGAGCGCCACCTACATCCCCGCTTAAATCTTTTCTGAAACATGATTATCTTTCCCACCGTGAAATCGACCGTGACACGACAACAGCTCGTCTCGCGTTATAATTGCCGAGACCTGATCGACGTGCCGGCGGATGTTGGCGAGCCCCCCCTCTTGACGATCCACGAGAATAACCGCCATGACGACTGTCAGTCCCTCGGAACGGGCCCGCTCGATGGCCGTCACCGTCGATCCGCCGGTGGTGGCCACATCGTCGATGATCACCACCCGGTCCGACGGTCTGACATCGCCTTCGACCCAACGAATGATACCGTGATCCTTGCGGGTCTTTCTTATGGAGAAGGCATTGATCGGCTTTCGGTTTAGTTCCGAAGCAAACGCCGTGGCCACCGCTATCGGATCGGCCCCGAATGTCAGTCCACCGACACCGGTGACGGAGAGGTCTTTTATCGTTTCAAACACCAGATGTCCCGTCAGATACATGCCGCGCGCACTCAGGGTTGTCGGCTTGCAATTGATGTAGTATCGACTCGACTGCCCGGAGACCAGTTTAAAAATCGGCTTTTCACTGTACTGGAAGGATTTGCTGCAGAGCAGTTCGATGAGTTCCTGTTTCATCGGCATGGTTTCTCCGACACCGACCGGTGGATGCGGGTTGCACCGGCGGTAAGAATGGCGTAGCATCGAAGTTAAAGTTGATTTCAAAAGACGAATTGGATATATAAAAGCCTCCACCGATTTTGGAAGAAGCCGGATAAATGGGTTTCAGTGGAGGCTTTGAGCAAGGAAAACTGGAGACAGCACTCCTTGAACTCGACTCCGTGTATATCAGCTGATTTCAAACCGGTCAATCCTAAACCACTGGAGAGCGAAATTGCGAAGACATGCTCACGCCCAGAAAAGCCGGCATTCAAGCGGTCCCAAGCGTTGGCTGCGAACTTTTTTCATGTTGGGTTGTTTTCTTTCAATTCCGTGCAGCAGCGGTGCCCAGGAATCGGCGACCCCGATGACCCTGCGGGAAGCAGTGGACACGGCCATCACCGCCAATCTCGATCTGCAGAGTTCCGGACAGGAGATCGAAGCCGCCCGCGCCAACCGTAAAATCCAAAAAACCAATCTGCTTCCCACGTTCAATGCCAGCTATCGCGGTGTCCGCAACGATAGCGGCGCAGCCGGGTTTGCTGCCGGTGTCACTCCCAGCGTGGGCAATACGTTTACCCTGACAACCGGGTTCACGCAGCCGCTGTTTCAGGGGTTTGCCCTGGTCAACCAATACAAGGTCGCCGAGCTGGGGGTGAACGTTGCCAAACTGAGCCAGAAGTTTACCCGTTTGGAGGTGATTTTTCAGATCAAGCAGGCCTATTTCAACGTGTTGAAAGCCGAAAAATTGCTCGACGTCGCCCGCAACACGGTCACGGTCCTGGAAGCGCAGGAGGAGGTGGCCCGCAATTTTTACGAGGTTGGCATGACCCCGCTGAACGACCTGCTGCAGGTTCAAGTTCAACTGGCGAATGCCCGCCAGAGTCTGATCACGGCCCAGAACAATCTGGATACGGCCGATTCGGAATTCAACGTGATCCTGCGACGGCCGGTCAACGCACCAGTGCGCCTCGTCGACATCCAAACCTACACACCTCTTGAAAATGAGCTGGGCTACTTCCTCGATCTAGCGGTTCGGAACCGGTTGGACATAAAAATTGACGATTTGAGCATCCAGATCGCCGAAAAGGAAGTGGACATCGCCCGCAAGGACTACTACCCTTCGATCGCGCTCGAAGGGGCTTATTTCAAATCGGCTACCGACTGGGCCTTGAGCGACGACGAGAACTTCTTGAACCCCGACGGTTGGTCGTTTACGGCCATCGCCTCATGGGATTTTTGGGAATGGGGCCGCACCAAATACGGTGAAAGCGAGAAGCGCCGCCGTCTTTCACAAGCCAAAATCGCCCGGCAGAAGACGATCGATCAGGCCCGACTAGAAGTAGAGGTTTCGTATCTAAAGGCCCGGGAATCGGAAAAGAACATCCTCGCTGTCGAAAAGGCGGTCGAACAGGCCAAGGAAAACCTCCGCATCACCGATGAGCGGTACAAAGAACAAGTCGCGACCTCGGTCGACACCTTGGTGGCCCAGAATTTGCTGACCAGCACTCAGGTCAACTATTTCAACGCACTTTATGATTTCAAGATCGCCAAGGCTTTCTTACAGAAATCGGTCAATCTGGAAATTCTGGAATGAAAGACGGTGAAGAGAAAACCGCCATAATCCGCATGTTCCATGTTTACCGCCACTACGGCGCCAAAACCGCCGTGGTCGATATCACTCTTGATATCCACAAGAATGAACTCCTCTTCATAAATGGCCCGAGCGGTGCCGGCAAAACCACGCTTCTCAAACTTCTTTATCTGGCAGAGCCGGTTTCAGACGGGCAGATCCTGGTCAACGGGATGAATCTGACGCGTATTCCCCGCAAGAAGGTTCCCTTCTTGAGACGCAACTTCGGCATCATTTTTCAGGACTACAAACTCATTCCAACCAAAACCGTTTATGATAATGTGGCGCTAGTTCTGGAGGCGGCCGGCCAGAAGCGGCGACTCATCAATAAAAAGGTCAAAAGCGTGCTGCGAACAGTCGGCATGGAACAACGGATCAATGCGCTGCCGCCGACACTATCAGGCGGTGAGCAGCAGCGCGTGGCCATTGCGCGGGCGGTGGTCGGCGATCCCGAAATCATTCTGGCGGACGAGCCGACCGGGAGTTTGGATGCCGCGGCCGCCGACCATGTTATCGGCCTTCTGAGAACTTATCACACCCGCGGTGCGACGGTCATTATCGCCACCCACGCCAAAGAGCTGATTCGAAAAACCGGCGGCCACGTGGTCCAGCTCAATGCCGGCCGGCTGGTGAACAGGCATGAAATCTGATCGATCCCAGTGGGTCGCGGTGAACTTTTAAATTATATTTTTATTTTCTCCGAGAATTTCAGACCCCGAACAGCACCGCGGTGTTTAAGCGGTATTCCAGACGACAGGCAAGGAATTGAGAATGCGGTATCTGAAACGCGCCTTGCAGGATATTCGGCAAAACCGGTTTTTAAGTCTGGTCACGATCGTCACCATCGCGCTTTCGATTCTGATCGTGAGTGCCTTCGCTCTTTTTTTCTTAAACGCCAACGACCTGATCAACGCCTGGAAAAAGGGCGTTCACATAATGGTGTACCTCGAAAACGGTGTTACTGAAACCGAGGTCTCCCGGCTGCAGAAATTGCTGCACGGCATGGTCGGCGTCGAAGAGGTGCACTTCATATCCCGCGATGAGGCACTTAAAAATTTAAGAGAACAATTGCCGCACCAAACCTTTCTGCTGGACAATCTCAAGCAAAATCCCCTCCCCGATGCCTTCGAAGTGCATCTATCGCCGGCCACCCGCAATTGGGAAAAAATTGAAAAACTCGCTGAACAGGTCGAAAAACTACCCGAAGTCGAGGAGGTGGAATATGGGCGGGGATGGCTCGGTCGGTTTGCGGCCGTCTTCAATCTGTTCCGTCTGGCCGGTTACGCTCTGGGAACCTTGTTCTTTATGGCCGCTGTCTTCTTCGTCGCCAACACGATCCGTCTCGTCCTCTATTCCCGCCGTGAAGAGGTCGAAATCATGCGCCTGGTAGGCGCCGAAGACCGTTTCATCAAAACCCCCTTCTATATCGAAGGTGTGCTCCAAGGTGCCTTGGGCGGCATCATCGGCCTGGCGACGTGTTTACTTCTTTTTCTGGCCGTTTCTTCAAACGTCACGCCGGAACTCTTCGGCGGCGTATTTCAGATCCGTTTTCTGCCGACCAGAATGCTTGTCGCAATGGTGTTGCGGCCCGAACCGGGAACCCGGCAACCGCCGATTATGCAGCTCAAGAAAGGGACCGAGGTCGCAATCGAAGAACACCTTGACGGCTGGCTCAAGGTCCGCCATGCCGGCCGGGTCGGTTATATTAAAAACAGCAGCGACTATGTGCAGGTTTTGGAAGCGGCCGCCAGCCAGAAGGCCCAACCGCCCGAAAATGCCTCTGCGCAGCAACTCCAGGATTATCGCCGGGAGTCAAGAGACCTGAAACGCAAAATCGAGGAAACCGAGGCCCGTTTCCAGACAGTCACGGATCGAGAGGCCACGGTTTTGAGCAACCTCGGCGAATTGGACTACGCCATTGATCGCGCCCGTCGACGCGTCAAAGCCAACCGGGACGAACTCGTTGACCTGGAAGACCAAATCCAGGCCAGCCGGGAACGCTACAAACAATTAGTCGACAGCGTCGATGCCAATGAGGCTTACGCCGCAAAACGACTGGCCGCGCTTTACAAACTCAATCTCAACGGAACCATTCCCGTGCTGGCCTCGTCCGGTTCCATCTTCGAGATGATCAAGCGGAAGAAATACCTGGAGCGGATTCTGGCCCATGATGAGCAGGTTCGCCAAAGTCTGCTGGAGGAAAAGGTGAGACTCAAGGAAATCCTTGATCAACTGGATGCCCAGCAAGCTCAGAAAAAACGCCTCGAAGCCGACATCGATGCACAAATCGAGACGCTGTCCCGCAATCGAACAGAGCGCTCGCGGGTTTTGACGCGGATCCGGTCCGAAAAATCGCTGCAACTCGCCGCCATCGCGTCCATGAAGGCTGCTGCGAAGACCTTGGACCAGACCGTTGAAAAACTGGTTGCCCAGCCGGAGCCCCGGAACGCGACGGGTCAACTCGATTCATTTTCCGATTTTAAGGGCTTGCTAAAGATGCCTATCAGCGGTAAAATAATTTGTTTTTTCGGCCCTCAGAAAGACACCAAATTCAACGTCAGCGTCTTTCGCAGCGGTATCGACATTCAAGCCCAGAAGGGCGCGGTCATCCAAGCCGTGTTTGCCGGGCGGGTCCTGTTTGCCGACTGGTTCAAAGGCTACGGCAACATGGTCATCATCGATCACGGAGACGGCTACTACACCGTCTATGCCCACCTGGAAGAGCTCTTCAAACAAAAGGGATATTATGTCAACACCGGCGAAGACATCGCCACGATTGGTGATACAGCGTCGATGGACGGGCCGATTCTCCATTTCGAGGTGCGCCATCACGGAAAACCGCTGGATCCTATGGAATGGATCGTCAACGGATAGATTATTGATAAGGAGTTGCTGAATGACACCCAAGAAAAAACGGCATGTACGGCTTTGGCTGGCGGTGATCGCGTCTGTGATCTTCTGGACTGTCGGAACCGGTTTCGACAGCCAGCTTTCAGCCGACAGTGAAGAAACCTACAAGGGGCTCAAGCTTTTTACCGAGGTAATCGAAATTGTTCAAAAAAACTATGTTGACGAGGTCAATTCGAAGGACCTCATCGAAAAAGCCATACAGGGCATGGTACGCGGCCTCGATCCGCACTCCGCCCTGCTGCCGCCGGATGCTTTCGAAGACCTGAGCATCGACACCAAAGGCGAGTTTTCGGGCATCGGTATTCACATCACCATGCGGGACGGTCTCGTAACAGTCATTTCGCCCATCGAGGGAACACCGGCCTACAAGGCCGGAATCCAGCCCTTTGACCGCATCATCAAGGTCGATGACAAACCGGTCAGTGAACTACGCGAGGCCGTTACCCTGATGCGCGGACCGAAAGGAACACCGGTGAAGGTCACCATTTTACGTGAAGGCTCCACCGATCCGCAGGACTTTGAACTGATCCGGGACGTGATTCCGATCGAAAGCGTCCACGCCAGTATGTTGAAACCCGGCTACGGATTCATCCGGATCACCAACTTCAACAGCAATACGATCGAGGACCTGGAAAAAGCGCTGAAGAAACTGGAATCCGGTCCCGAACCCCTCAAAGGCCTCGTGCTCGATTTCCGTGACAACGGCGGCGGACTCCTGGACCAGGCGATCAAGGTCTCGGACATGTTCCTTGATAATGGGTTGATCCTGACGATCAAGGGACGATTGCCGCGCAACAACAAGGAATTCAAAGCCCATTCCAACGACGCCAAGCGAACCTACCCAATTGTCGCCCTGATCAACGGCGGCAGTGCCAGTGCCTCCGAAATTGTCGTGGGGGCGCTCCAGGATAACCACCGAGCGCTGGTGCTCGGCACGACTTCCTTCGGCAAGGGCTCGGTTCAAACCGTCGAACAGCTGCGTGACGGCTACGGCCTTAAGTTGACTATCGCGCGCTATTACACGCCGAGCGGCCGTTCCATCCAGGCCAAAGGCATCGAACCGGACATTGTGGTGCGAAAAAGGATCGTGGACGAAGAGGATCTCAAGAGTTCGGATGACGGCCATCTGAAGGAGAGCGATCTTAAAAATCATCTGGAGGCCGCTCCGGAAGATGAGAACAACCCGCCTTCGAAGACAGATCAGAAAAAGAAAAAATCTCCTCAGCAGCAGGAACTCGAACTCCGGCACGGACCGTTGACCGCGGAAAAACTGCAGCGCGACTATCAGGTGCAGCGCGCGCTGGAGATTTTAATCGGCTACGATGTCTTTAAAAACCTGAAGGGATAACCGCCGGTTGCCGGTTTCGATCGGAATTGACGTGGTTTCCGGCCCGGAAATGAGCCTTTTTCCGCAAGATCAAGATAATCAAAGACGCCCAGATTGCGGAAAAGGGCCGTTTATGGGTAATTTGTAAGTCGGCTCACTGACATCCTGTTAAAAATTCTGACCGCTCTGACGGTTTTGGTTCTGCTCGTCGTGGCCGCCGGTCTTCTCACCCATTACATTCTCATTAAAACCCGGCCATCGATAAAACGACTGCCGCCGCCGGGCAAAATGGCACCCCAACCGACTGCCGGCATACGGCCATTCGAGGTTTTCCCCAAAAAAGACCGCCCTCCCGCTGTACCGCTGCCGAAACCGAAGCCGCCGGCAGAAGCCCTGCCGAAAGTCGCCATTATCATCGACGATCTGGGGTACGACCGGCGGATAGCCCAACGTTTCCTTGATTTGGACACCAGACTGACATTTTCAGTGCTGCCCCAGGCTCCCCACACGCGATTGATTGCCGCTACCATCTTGAAAAAGGGGGGTGAGGTGATGCTCCACCTGCCTATGGAGCCACTTGAATATCCATCGATCGACCCCGGTCCGGGGGCCTTGCTGTCATCCATGTCGGCGGATGACCTCACCGAAGAGTTGAGAAAAGACCTGTCCGATGTCCCCGGTATCAAGGGCGTCAACAACCACATGGGCTCGAAACTAACCACCGAGTCCACGCGCCTTTATCAGGTCTTTTCCGTTCTGAAGCAAGAGGGGCTGTATTTCATCGACAGCCGCTCCACCGCCGAAACCGTCGGTCGCCCGTCCGCCCGTTTGTTTCAGCTGCCGTTTGCCGAACGGGACGTTTTTATCGATCACG
>JARROL010000167.1:0-6042 GCA_037383965.1 Desulfobacterales bacterium
GATCGCGAACGCATCTTCGATATCATCACTGCCATCACCGGCGGCCGTATGCATCCCAGCTGGTTCCGTATCGGCGGTGTGGCCCAGGATTTGCCCGACGGGTGGGAAGAATTGGTGCGGGAGTTCCTTCGTTCCATGCCCAAAAGGTTGAAATCATATGATAAAATGATGATGGGCAACCGCATCTTAAAGTTACGGACTCAGGGTATCGGCGCTTTTACCCTGGACCAGGCCCTGGACTGGGGGGTGACCGGTCCGGGATTGCGCGCCTGCGGACTGGAATGGGACTTTCGCAAAAAACGGCCGTATTCCGGCTACGAGCAGTTCGAATTCGACATTCCCGTTGCCCAGCGCGGCGATTGCTTTGATCGAACCGTGGTGCGCATCGAAGAAATCCGGCAGAGTCTTCGGATCATCGAGCAATGCGTGAACCAAATGCCGGGCGGCCCTTATAAGGCCGATCACCCGCTGGCCACGCCGCCGATCAAGGAGCACACACTCAAAGACATCGAAACGTTGATCCACCATTTTTTAGGGGTGACCTGGGGCCCTGTGATTCCTCCCGGAGAAGCCTGCGTCGGGGTTGAGGCCACCAAGGGCAACAACAGTTATTATCTGGTCAGCGATGGCGGGATCCATGCCTATCGGGCGCGGATCCGGACGCCTTCCTTCGCACACTTGCAGATCATTCCGGCCATCAGTCGCGGTTTGATGGTGCCCGACCTGCTGGCGATCTTGGGAAATCTCGATTATGTCATGGCGGATGTGGACCGCTGAACATGAAAGGATAGTATGCTGAGTGAACAGGAGAAAAAAGAGATCGAGGCGGCGGCACGCCACTATCCAATAAAAAAGGCTGCCGGCATCGAGGCCTTGAAAATCGTTCAGAAACATCGCGGATGGATATCCGATGAAGTGCTGATTCATGTGGCGGATGTACTGGAGATGTCGCCGACGGACCTGGATGCCGTGGCCACTTTTTATAATTTTATTTTTCGCCGACCGGTGGGCCGGCACGTTATTCTGGTTTGTAACAGCGTCAGTTGCTGGATAATGGGCTACGACACCATTGTGAGTTACCTGGGAGATCGGCTGGGCATCGGCTTTGGCGAGACCACCGGTGACGGCCGCTTCACGCTGTTGCCCAACGTTTGTTTGGGGGCTTGCGACCAGGCGCCCGTGATGATGATCGACGACCAGCTTTACGGCGACCTCGATGCTGAAAAGATCGACAAAATCCTGGCTTCCTACGATTGAGAAAATGGCTTTTATCCTTTAACGAACCGGTGAATCAAGACATCAAAAAAATAATGACGATAACAAAAAAGAGCTGCTTATGGAACAGCCGCTGACACAAAATATCCGGTCCGACGGGACCCCATTGAACCTGGCTGAGTATGAAAAAGCCGGCGGCTATCAAGGACTGCGTAAAGCCCTCACCCAACTGTCGCCGGAAGAGGTCACCCAGTTGGTCCTGGAAGCGAATCTTCGCGGCCGGGGCGGCGCGGGTTTTCCCACCGGCCGCAAATGGAGCTTCGTGCCCATGGGCGACGATGTCCCGCAGCCCAAATATCTGGTGATCAACGCCGATGAGATGGAACCGGCCACATTCAAGGACCGGTTGCTCATGGAGGGGGACCCCCATCAACTCATCGAAGGGATTATCATCGCGGCCTATGCCGTCCAGGCCGGGATTGCCTATATCTTTCTGCGACGGGCCTATGTGACGGCAAGCCAAAGACTGAAGGCGGCCATCGATGAAGCTTATGCCAAAGGGTATCTGGGCCGAAACATTTTGGGTTCGGGTTTCAATCTGGAGCTTTATCTCCATATGAGTGCCGGCCGGTACATATGCGGAGAAGAAACCGCCCTTTTAAACGCACTGGAAGGCAAACGGGCCATCCCCAGGTCCAAACCGCCATTTCCGCCGGTGGTCGGGCTCTGGGGCAAACCCACGGCCTTCAACAATGTGGAGACCATCTGTAATGTTCCCCACATCATCCGCCACGGGCCGGTCTGGTTTAAAAGTTTAAGCCGAGTTCCCGACGGGGGCACCAAAATTTACGGTGCCAGCGGTAAAGTTCGCCAGCCGGGGGCCTGGGAATTGCCCATGGGCGTTACCATCCGGGAAATTCTGGAAGAACATGCCGGCGGCATGCGGGATGGGCTGACGCTTCGGGCGTTTTTGCCCGGCGGTGCGTCCACGGATATGCTGACGGCGGAACATCTCGATGTCCAAATGGATTTCAATTCCATACAGGAGGCCGGCAGCCGGCTCGGTACCGGCACGATCGTGGTTATCGATAACCGGACGTGTATCGTGGGGCTACTGGCCAATCTGATGGACTTTTTTGCCCAGGAATCCTGCGGATGGTGCACCCCCTGCAGAGAAGGACTCGCCTGGCTCGCCAGGATTCTCAATGCTATGGAGCAAGGCAGGGGGAAACCCGAAGACATCGATCATCTCAGGCTGCACACCCGTCTGATCACTCTGGGCCGCACGTTCTGCGCTCTGGCGCCCGGTGCCATGGAGCCTTTGCAGAGTGCACTTATGTATTTTGAAGACGATTTCAAACGCCACATTCATGAGAAACGCTGCCCCTGGAGAGACCTTTGAAAAATGAGCGTTTTGCAAAGGTCTCGTGGAGATAGTGTATGATAACGATCTATATCGAAGGAGAAGCATACAAAATTAAACAAGGGCAGAATCTGCTGCAGGCCTGTCTGAGTCTGGGCTTTGATTTGCCGTATTTTTGCTGGCATCCGACCCTCGGGTCGGTGGGTGCCTGCCGGCAGTGCGCCGTCAAACGTTTCAAGGACGAAAACGATACGCGGGGCGAACTCGTCATGGCCTGCATGACACCGGCCGACGACGGGACCCGTATTTCCATCAACGATCCCGAAGCCGTGCAATTTCGGGCAAGCGTGATCGAGTGGTTGATGATCAACCATCCCCATGACTGTCCGGTCTGCGATGAGGGCGGAGAATGCCACCTGCAGGACATGACGGTAATGACCGGTCACAATTACCGGCATTCTCGCTTCCCCAAGCGGACCCATCGCAACCAAGATTTGGGACCCTTTCTCAATCATGAAATGAACCGCTGCATCCAGTGCTACCGGTGTGTGCGTTTTTACCGCGACTGCGCAGGCGGTAGCGATCTGAATGCCTTGGCGAGCCATGATCATGTCTATTTCGGCCGTTTTCAAAGCGGTCCTCTGGAAAGCGAGTTCAGCGGCAACCTGGTTGAAATCTGTCCGACGGGCGTTTTTACCGATAAGCCGCTCAAATCCCATTTCACGCGAAAGTGGGACCTGCAGACCGCACCGTCGGTTTGCGTGCACTGCGGACTGGGATGCAATACGATTCCGGGAGAACGCTACGAAGAACTGCGGCGGATACGCAACCGCTACCACCACCAAGTCAACGGGTATTTTTTATGCGACAGGGGGCGCTACGGCTACGAATTCGTGAACAGTCCGAAGCGTATCCGACACCCCTTGCGGCAGACCGAGAGCAGGGAAGGGGCCAAACCCATGATGGAAACGGAGGTCCTGGAGCTGGCGACCGCCATGTTGGCCGATCCCGGCAAAGTCATCGGCATTGGATCGCCACGCGCCTTTCTGGAAAGCAACTTCGCCCTTCGCGCCCTGGTGGGGCCCGAACGGTTTCATGCCGGTCTTTCCGACAGTGACTTCAAATGCCTCAGCGCCGGATGCAACATTCTTCAGCGAGGCCCGGTACCCGCGACGACGCTGCAAGGGGTCGGCCTGGCCGATGCGGCTTTTATCCTGGGTGAAGACGTGACCCAAACCGCCCCTTTGATGGCCCTCAACCTGCGCCAAATGCGCTATGAAAAATCCGCCCGGATCGCTTCGGACTTTCAAGTACCGGAGTGGCACGATGCGGGGGTGCGGGAAATCGCACAGCTCCAAAGACCCGCCCTTTTTACCGCAACGCCTTACCCGACGCGATTGGATGATGAAGCAATGCGGACCGTTTATGCTGCGCCCGATGACCTGGTCCGGCTGGGATTTGCCGTGCTTGCCGCCTTGGATTCCAATGCTTTTCCCATGCCCGATGTGAACGATGCCATGCAAGCGCTGGCCAATGAGATCGCGCAGGCGCTCCTTAAAGCCGGGCGTCCTCTTTTGATTGCCGGGACCGGCTGCGGCAACCCGGCGTTGATCGAGGCCGCCGCCAACATCGCCTGGTATCTTGGCCGCAAAGGCAGCGCGGCTGCCTTTGCCTTGTGTGTTCCCGAATGCAACAGCCTGGGACTGAGCCTGATGGGCGGTCTTGATCTGAATTCGGCGTTTCAGGCAGTCAGCGAGGGCAGGGCGGATACGGTCATCATTTTAGAAAACGATTTGTACAGACGGGCCGATGTCCAAGCCGTGGACGCCATGCTGCACAAGGCCCGAAATGTCATTGTTATCGATCATCAGCAGACCGCAACATCTGAAAAAGCGCATCTCGTTTTGCCGACAGCCACATTCGCCGAGGCCACCGGCACCCTGATCAACAATGAAGGACGCGCTCAGCGCGGATACGCGGTGATGCCTCCGAAGGGAGCGATTCGGGATAGCTGGCGTTGGCTGCAAATGTTGATGAAAGCGGCCGACCATGCCGACGCTTCATCCTGGCTTCGCCTGGAGGACCTGACGGTGGATTTGGTCAAAGACATGCCGGTGTTTCAGCCTGTTGCGGGACTGGACCCCAAGGCCACGATGCCGACATCGGGCGGTAAAATTCCCCGCCAATCGCACCGGTATACCGGGCGAACAGCCATGCATGCCGATATCGACGTGAGCGAACCCAAACCACCGGCAGATAAAGACGCGCCGCTGGCCTTTTCCATGGAAGGCTACGACGGCCGGCCGCCGGCAGGACTCATTTCACGGATATGGGCGCCGGGCTGGAATTCGGAACAGTCGCTGAACAAATTTCAAAGTGAAATCGGCGGACCATTGCGGGGCGGAGATCCCGGCCGGCGTTTGATCGAACCGCCGGCATCCGATGACATCCGGTACTTCGCCATGCCGGAGCAGGAGATTCTGCCGGGGGAGGACGAATACCTGCTGGTGCCCATCCACCATATTTTCGGGAGTGAAGAACTGAGCATGGCGTCGCCGAGCATCGCCCGGCAGGCGCCTCAGCCATATCTGGCCATGCGCCCTGAAGATGCCCCGGCCGGCGACGGCGAGCAGGTCCGGTTGCTGGTCAGCGGGAAATCTCTGAATCTTTCCCTAAAGCTGCTGCCGGGGATGCCGGAGCGAACGGCCGGTCTGCCCGACGGCCTGCCCGGTGTGCCGAATTTAACGCTGCCTGCGGCGGTCAAGATTCTCGGGACTGGAAAAAATGAGAAATAATTCGGATTTACCCTGAAAAGTTTATGAGACCCATTTAATGAACCCTATTCTTCGCCAAATCATCATTATCGTCGTTGTTATGGCCGCCGTGCTGACCGCCAGCGCCGGACTGATCTGGCTGGAGCGCCGGCTCCTGGCCCTGTGGCAGGATCGCTACGGCCCCAACCGCGTCGGTCCTTTCGGTTTAATGCAGGTGACGGCCGATATGATCAAGATTTTTTTCAAAGAGGACTGGATACCACCCTTTGCCGACCGGCCGGTGTTCGTCATTGCGCCGGCCCTGTTGGTGGTGACCGTTTTGATGTCTTTCGCGGTGGTTCCGTTTGCCCCCGGATTTGTGGTAAGCGATCTCAATGTCGGTCTGCTCTTTTTCCTGGCCATGACGGCTTTGGGTGTTTACGGTATTGCCCTGGGCGGCTGGTCTTCCAACAACAAGTACGCGTTGCTGGGCGCCATTCGCGCAATTGCTCAGATGTTGAGCTACGAGGTGTTCATGGGGCTGGCGTTGATGGGCGTGGTGATCCTTGCCGGTTCGTTCAACCTGAGCGACATCGTAGAAGCCCAGAAGAACCTGTGGTTTTGCATTCCCCAGTTTCCGGGTTTGGTGATTTTCATCATTGCGGGTTTTGCCGAAACCCACCGGCTCCCCTTTGACCTGCCCGAAGCGGA
>JARROL010000168.1:0-5973 GCA_037383965.1 Desulfobacterales bacterium
GATCAGATTGCCGGCGATGATATCCAGGTTCTTTTTGGCCAGTTTCTGGACTGCGTTTTTCTGAAGGTCCTCGGTTTCGGCGGCAAAACCAACCAGGACCTGGTGTGTTTTACGCCGGCCCAACTCTTTTAGAATATCCACTGTCGGCTCGAGGGCGAGCGTCATGGCCGTGCGGTCTTTCTTTATTTTATGCACAGCCGCAGATTGCGGGCGGTAGTCGGAAACCGCGGCCGTCTTGATGACGATGTCACAGTTCTCGAAACGATCCAGCACGGCCCGGGTCATCTCCTCGGCGGTTTGAATCCGAACGACATCGACATTAAACGGATCGGCCATAACGGTCGGACCGGTGACCAGTGTCACGCCGGCGCCGCGGTGTTCGGCGGCGCGGGCCACGGCGAACCCCATTTTACCGGTCGAGGGGTTGCTGATGAAGCGCACCGGATCGATTGGCTCGCGCGTCGGACCGGCGGTCACCAACACCCGTTGGTTTTTCAGATCCTTGGGTGTTAGACGGCCGACCAGTCGGTCAAGAATCCGCGGCGGTTCCGGCAAACGGCCGGGGCCGACCGTGCCGCAGGCCAGGTCCCCTGCCCCCGGCTCCACAATGCTGTAGCCGTCGCTTCGCAGGACATCGAGGTTCCGCTGAACCGCGCGGCTGCGGTACATGTTGGTGTTCATGGACGGGCAAAGAACCACCGGTGCGGTAACCACCATCATCATGGTGGTAAGGGCGTCGTCGGCGATGCCATTGGCCAGCTTACCGATCAGATCGGCCGAGGCCGGTGCGATCACCGCGGCATCGGCCTGGGTCGCCCAATCGATGTGCCGAAAAGACGTCTCGTCCGCCTGATTGAAAAGACTGGTGCAGACCGGACGACCCGAGAGGGCCTGAAACGTCATCCAGCCGACGAAATGCTGTGCGTTGCGGGTCATCACCACCCTGACGGCGGCCTCCTGACGGGTCATAAGGCGCAGCAGCTCGACGCTTTTATAAGCGGCGATACCGCCGCTGACACCCAGAATGATATTTTTGTCTTTCAGGCCGTGGGTCACTTCAATCGACTTTCCGAAAGCTGATGTTGCGTGGTTTATACCGACTATACAGATGTCGCGTGGTTTATCCCGACTATACAAACGATCGTCAGCCTCGTCAAACGATCTCGCTGTGGCCTGTCATCCGGCGGCGCTTTTTTCGAGGTACCAGCGGTAGGTGGAATGGATGCCTTCAGCAAGCGAAATGCGGGGCGTCCAGCCGGTGCGCTTGAGCCGCGACACATCGAGAAGTTTGCGGGGCGTGCCGTCCGGTTTAGAGGTATCCCAAATTGTCTCACCTTCGTAACCGACTGCGCTGCTGACAATCTCGGCCGCCTCACGAATGCTCAGGTCCGTTCCGACGCCGATGTTGATGTGTGACACGCAGACCGAGGCCGAAAGCTCGGGTTCCGCTGCACTGTCGGCGCTCCTTTCCGACCGCCGGGGCTCGAATCGGCAAAGCCGCCGATAGTTTTCGTCGGACAGGCCCATGATCGTGGTGCAGGCCGAGGCCAGATCGTCGACGTGCAGAAATTCCCGTTTCGGGGAGCCGCTGCCCCACAAACGGACAACCGGACCCGAAGCGGCGGCACTATTGCCGCAGCTCTCTTTCGGGTCTTGCAATGCTTCGCGGATGTCATCCGGCAAGGGACCAAAAACAAGCGCGTCGCGTTCGATGCTCTCCTCCCTGTCGCTGCCGGCAGCCAGCTTGGCGAGATGGAACTTGCGGATCAGCGCCGGCAGCACGTGAGAGTTTTCCAGATCGAAACTGTCGTTCGGCCCATATAGGTTGGTCGGCATGACGGCCCGGTAGTGTGTGCCGTGCTGCCGGTTGTAGCTCTCGCACAGCTTGATGCCGGCGATCTTGGCAATGGCATAAGGCGCGTTGGTGGGTTCCAGATACCCGGAGAGAAGATCCTCTTCCCGTATCGGCTGAGGTGCGTGTTTCGGGTAGATGCAAGAACTGCCCAGTAACAAAAGGCGCTCGACGCCGTTTCTGAAAGCCGCTTCGATCACGTTGGCTTCGATCATCAGGTTCTGATAGATGAAATCGGCCGGGTAGCTGTTGTTGGCGTGGATGCCGCCGACCTTGGCGGCGGCCAGGATCACGTAATCGATCGGGATGTCGGCGAAGAATTTGTGCACGGCCCGCTGGTCCAGCAAATCCAACTCCGCGTGGGTGCGAACGATCAAGTGCTTGTATCCGGCGGCGGTCAAACTGCGATGAATGGCCGAGCCGACCATCCCCCGGTGACCGGCGATGAATATCCGAGATTCTTTCGACAACACCTCCGGCGACGGTGCGTTGTTGGCTGTATCAGGCATGGGCGGCGTCTCCCCGTCATTCGAAATGATTGAAGGTTCGGAACCCTTCCTGCCGACAGAGGGAATCCCGTTCGGCCTCTCTCAGATCTTCGGCCACCATCTCTGAAACCAGCTGCCCGAAGCTGGTTCGCGACCGCCAGCCTAGCTTCTGGCGGGCCTTGGAGGCATCTCCCAGCAGGGTGTCTACTTCCGTAGGCCTGAAATAGCGACGATCGACCGCCACCATGATCTTTCCGGTTTGATCATCGAAGCCTTTTTCCTCGACCCCATTTCCTTCCCAGCGCAAATTGTGGCCGAGTTCGGCGGCCGCGACCTCGATGAACTCGCGGACCGAATGCTGTTCCCCGGTGGCGATGACATAGTCTTCCGGCGCTTCCTGCTGCAGCATCAGCCACTGCATCTCGACATAATCCCGGGCGTGCCCCCAGTCGCGCAGCGCGTCGAGGTTGCCGATGTACAGGCAGTCCTGCAAGCCCATCTTGATCCGCGCCAAACCGCGGGTGATCTTGCGGGTAACGAAGGTTTCACCGCGAATCGGGGATTCGTGATTGAAGAGAATGCCGTTACAGGCATAGAGACCGTAGGCTTCCCGGTAATTGACCGTAATCCAGTAAGCATAGAGTTTGGCGGCACCGTAGGGCGAGCGCGGATAAAAGGGCGTGGTTTCTTTTTGGGGCGTCTCCCGTACTTTGCCGAAGATCTCCGAGGTCGACGCCTGATAAAAGCGGGTCTTTGCGGTCAGGTTCAAGATCCGGATGGCTTCGAGCAGTCGCAGCGTCCCCAGGCCGTCCACGTTGGCGGTGTACTCCGGGGTTTCGAAAGACACCATAACGTGGCTCTGAGCCGCCAAGTTGTAGATTTCATCCGGCTGAACCTCCTGGATGATACGGATCAGGTTGGTCGCATCGGTCAGGTCCCCGTAGTGAAGGGCAAAGCGTCGATTTTTTTCATGAGGATCCTGATACAGGTGGTCGATGCGGGCAGTGTTGAAAGAGGAGGCCCGGCGTTTGATGCCGTGGACCCGGTACCCTTTCTTGAGCAGGAATTCCGCCAAATAAGCCCCGTCCTGTCCGGTAATGCCGGTAATCAACGCACTTTTTGCGGTCATCATTCTCCTTTTTAAAACGTGAGGTAAAATATCGTTTTAGTATAACGGATGCGGAACTGGGTGTCAGACGTCGCCCGTCAGCATTAAAGCGAACCGTTATAATTTAGATTTTTGAAATAGTCGATCGTGCGCAGCAGCCCATTTTCCAGGTCGGTCACCGGGTTCCATCCCAGTTTCTCCCGGGCCAAGGTGATGTCCGGTCTGCGCTGCAGCGGATCGTCTTGAGGAAGGGGTTTGTAGACAATCGTCGACTTCGCACCGGTTAGCGTGATGATTTTATCGGCCAGTTCGAGAATCGTGTACTCACCCGGGTTGCCGATGTTGACCGGTCCGGTAAAATCATCCGGGCTGTTCATCAACCGGAAGAGGCCGTCGATCAAATCGTCCACAAAGCAGAAAGACCGCGTTTGGCGGCCGTCGCCGTAAACAGTGATGTCCCGGCCTAAAAGGGCTTGCACGATAAAATTGCTGATGACCCGTCCGTCGTTGGGATGCATGCGGGGACCATAGGTGTTGAAGATTCGGGCTACCTTGATCTTTGTTTTGTGCTGGCGACGGTAATCGAAAAACAAGGTTTCTGCACAGCGTTTGCCTTCGTCGTAGCACGAACGCGGACCGATGCAGTTGACATTACCGCGGTAGTCTTCCCGTTGCGGATGTACGGTGGGGTCGCCATAGACCTCTGATGTCGATGCCTGCAAAATCTTGGCCTTCAGCCTCTTGGCCAGTCCGAGCATATTGATGGCACCGTGCACATTGACCTTGGTCGTCTGCACCGGATCGTTTTGATAATGAACCGGTGAGGCCGGGCAGGCCAGATTGTAAATTTCATCCACCTCGAGGTAGAGGGGAAAGGTGATATCATGGCGCATCAGTTCGAAATAGGGATTTTCGAGCAAATGAACGATGTTGCGCTTGGTCCCGGTATAAAAATTGTCGACACAGACGACGTCGCAGTTTTCTTTCAGCAGTCTTTCACATAGAAATGAGCCGAGAAACCCGGCCCCGCCGGTGACAAGCACACGCTTGCGTAGATGCATGTTCCGATCCCTTCCTTGATATCAGTTGTGGGCGGAGCGTGCAACCGTCCGCT
This sequence comes from Desulfobacterales bacterium, assembly GCA_037383965.1. Classification (GTDB taxonomy): domain Bacteria; phylum Desulfobacterota; class Desulfobacteria; order Desulfobacterales; family SG8-13; genus JARFQH01. Next base: position 4,563 of record JARROL010000168.1, read on the forward strand.
TTGAAATGGTAGTCCCCCGCTCATGGATGGGACCGGTCAGACCAAGACTGCCGTGCCCTTTTCGCCGTCCCCGTTTGAAAAGGGAATCGGATCGCAAGGAGTCGGCAATGAATATATCCAATTCGTAACAAAAAGAACGTTTTGTGTCTTGACGATAAGGATATGCATTAGATAAATTTATACCACAAACATGATCTCGATTCAAATAAATCCCTAATATCCAACCGGATACATGTCGATCGGAGATCGGTTATTCATCGATGAGATCAAAATTGCCAAGTGCTTCGGCGATCTTGTCTTCCAAACGATTTTCGACGAGCAAACCGGCGATGCGGGCTTCCGTGTCGTCGTTTCGCACCACCCAGTAATAGCCTGCTTTATCGTAGACACGCACAAGATCCGCTGGATCACCGCCGACCCGTTCCTTGTAAACTTTTTTAATCAGGTTTCCGATCTCGGTCATATTTCGCATGTTTCCCTCTCATTCTATTTTGGTCAACCCCGTCTCTGCAGGAGGTTTTTCCTAAATGAAATGAATCGTCAAAATTGATTGACTTGAAACAAAAAAGTAATCATGTTAGTAATAAAAACAAACGTAAAGGAGGAAAGCAATTTAATGGCATAAAGATTGAGTGCACTTTTTAGACAGGGCCGCGCCGGCTGCGTCAGCCAGGCCGACTGTGACAGCGACCGATACATGCCGAGCTGGCTTTTTTGACTCTGCACTGATCATTACCTGATTTATCTGCCTGAGCCTCTTCATGCTGCCGACTGTAACTTCTTCGAATGGTCCTTAACGTCTGATTATTTAGCCAGGAAGAATGGCTGATCCAATTGCTGCGGTGGCTACCGCCTGATTCAACGAACCGACTTTCTTTTAGCAAGGCAATTTCTGTTAACATTAATCAAAGAAAGGAGGACGACCATGGCTTTCAGAGATTTGTTTCTTCCCAAAATTGCCCATTCAAACCCTGAAGTCCGTATAAAAGCTGTCAAAGGTGAAAAAGACAAGGCATTATTGCAACGGGTCATTGACAACGATCAGGATCCGAAAGTGGTCGAAACAGCCAAAAAACGCATCGAGGAGTTGACCGCCTAGAATAGGCATCATGATGCTCAGTGTATGGAGCTGCCGAATGCCGGGTGGCGGAACAGAGAGAATCTGCCGCCCGGCGGCTCTGATCGTCAATCTAACGATAATCTGTGTGATCTTCTGGATAAGGAATGTACCCTTTAGCAGAGAACATGTTTATACAATGGATTCGTCTTACCATTTTTAAAATCATGGATTCAAAATTGTATAAGCGTAGCCACAGACCGCAATGTCTGTCTAAACCTATAAAGCCTCATTTCATATGATGACCTCCCCATTAGCACAGCGTTGCCGCCATTTATGAACCCAAAGATCAAG
>JARROL010000169.1:0-6677 GCA_037383965.1 Desulfobacterales bacterium
TGCAGCAAAAAAACCGGTTCGGTAAAAAAACGATTTCATCATTCAACTGTTCGATCTCATTTTTCCGCACGGTCTTTCATTGCTTCTTCTTCGAGCACCTTCTCCTGCTCCCGGACTGCTTCGCGGTGCTCCCGGTCGCCCCAATACCCTTTCTCCCGCTGGTCCAGTTCTTTGATGTCCTCGATGCTACCGTAAAGCAACAGCGTATCCCCTTCGTGTATTCTTGTTTCAGGTGATTGACCACCATTTCCGACTCGCTGGTCGTGAATCCGGCGCCGGAAAACGCTGACCGGGCCTGAAATTTGGCCGAGGCCTTCGTCAGGCCCGTATGAGTCAGGGCGATGGTGGCGACACGGGTGATCAAGATCGACATTAAAATCACGACCAGCAAAGATATGATGGCGATCAACATTTCCTCCGGGATCGAGTAAACGAAAGGGTGGTACCTTGAATTCCTCCGGAGCCTCTGTTTTCTCAGGCCGCCCTGCGGGCGATCTCGAGCATCGGTACCTTAGCAATCAAGGCGATTTCGTTCAGGAAGGCCTCGGACCGCATTTTTCATCGCTGCCCCGTCGGTTCGAAACCCGGCAAGACCGGCTTTTCGGCGTTGATATCGGTGAGCAGGTCCATGAGGGCCGCTTTTAAGGTCTCTTCGATGGTGGGGTGATAATACGGCATGGCCAGCAGGTCGAAGGCCGTCAGGTTCTGCTGAATGCTCCAGGCTAGAAGATGCGCCAGGTGTTCTCCGTCCGGCGCCACCATTTCCGTTCCCAGCAAGCGACCGGTGCGCCGTTCCAGGGCGGACGCGAAAAGATCATGCTCCGGCCGCACCGGCCCTGCAGATGTGCATGATCTTTTCGCGTCCGCCCTGGAACGGCGCTGCACCGATCGCCGGATCGGTGTCCTTGACGTCATTCCAGGCCGCACCGGCCCTGCAGATGTTCGGGTCGGAAAAACAGATGACCAGCGGCGTTTTGCGTTTGAACCCCACCACGGGATCTTGGACGGCGTTGTAGCCGGCCACGGTTCCCTCGTGCGCCACTTCGTGCAGGATCGGTCGATCATCGGCGGCGTCGCCGGCAATGAACACCGGCAGATGACCGACCTGCATCGTGTGGTGGTCGTGCACCGGAACCCCTTGTCGATCGAGCTCGACACCCAGCCGGTCGAGACGCAGCCGATCGGTATTTGGGGACCTGCCGATACTCAGCAGCGTTTTGTCGGTGAGAAAGTCCCGGTCACCGGCGGTAACTCTGAGGCCACGATCGGCTCTTTCGATGTCGGCTTGCGCGCCAAGATACAGCGGCATTTCTTCCTTGAAAATATCGACGGCCGTGCGGTTGACCTCAGGGTCCTGCAGGCCGCCGATCTGCTCCAGTTGATCGACGCCGGTTACGGCAAGGCCCATGCGCTGCAAAGCTTGTCCCAACTCGAGACCGATGGCACCCAGTCCCATGACGGCCATGCGGGCGGGCAGGTTTTCCTGCTCGAGGATTGTGTCGGTAGTCAGCAGGTATTCTCCGAAATCCTCCCACCGGCGGGGAATCACCGGTCTGGAGCCGGTGGCGATCACGACGCTGCCGGCATGCAGGGTCAGCCCGCCGACCCCGAGCACCGTCGGCTCGACAAACTCGGCCTGTCCTTCTATAAACCTGTCGCCCAACGGTTCGATAACATCTTCAATAATGCCGCCCACAAAAGCGTCGCGAAGTGTTCTCACGTGAGCCATGGACTGGGCGACATCGATGCCGAGCCGGTCCGCCCGGTCGATTCCCTCCTCTCCGAGAACCTGCCGCCGGTGGTAATCGTCACCGATCTGAATCATGACTTTAGAGGGCATGCAGCCCACGCGGGCACACGTAGTGCCGAGCGGCCCGCTGTTTATCAGAACCACGTCTTCGGTAACCTTGCGAATCTCCGCAAGGGCGTTGATGCCGGCCGTGCCCGCTCCGATGACCGCCACATCGACGAGTTTTTCCATGGCGCCGCCTTTCGGATAACTATTTAGTATGCTAATGACACTTGATTATGTAGGGCTCTTTCCTTTTGTTTCCGGCAACCCGTGGTGCGGGTCACCGCCGGCTGCCGATTCGCTTTCATACGTTGCAAAACTCGGCGCCGAGAGGATTCAATCCCATTTCAGGTGCCAGGGCGGCCCGGAGGGGCAGGAGGGTTTCGCATATCAGTACCGCAGTATGGCAGCGACCGCCGCATGCTCTTCGGGCATCCGTTCGTTCTTGACCGCGTAAACGCGGCCTCCGTTCTTGACGGTTGCCACCACGGCCAGGTCCAGCAGGTCTTCGGACGTCGGATCGCCATCGGTTGTGACCGTCACCTGGTTTTTCTTTTCATCGAATTCCTCTATGCGGTCAAAATTTATTTTGGGACAAATTTCGCGCGCATCCACACGCGAATGCCGGACATCCCAGTCACATTCAACATAATAGAACATGCTCATCCGGCGGATAAATGGGGTGTAGACAGTATATTACTTCCCGCACTCCCTGTGGAACGAGGTATTGGTTCAGCACCCGGCGGCGAGCTGCATATCGAAACGCACCGGCCTGTCCAGGCTCGTGTAGCGGTTGACATTCGACGCGCTTCGATGCGATTGCATCTCGCTGGCTCGCTCATCTTTAAAGAAATCTGAGCCCGAGGTTTCCAAATCAGTACGCACTCGCTGCATTCAGCAGGTCCACCGCAGAGCGGTCCAACTCGACGGCTGTCGCGTCGATCAACAGTTGCAGCTGCTCGAGGCTGGTGGCGCTGGCAATCGGGGCCGTAATGCTCGGTTGCGCGATTAACCAGGCCAGGGCCACTTTTACGGGGGCCAGCTCATTCTGCTTGCTAACGTGCTGATATTAAATGGTGAACGGTGATGTAAAGTGATGTAAAATTATCTAAAATTGCAATATAAATAGCTTTTTCATCACCATCCTTTCCGTTCAAGATGTCATTGTTTATTATTCGACATCTTGCTAATTGTAATGCAGCAATGTTCGGGAAATTGGACTCTAAGAGAGATTAAACTTCGGGAATCTTAATTGATGCATCCTTCATGCATATGATGAACGTTTCGTCCGTAAAAAGGGCAATATAAACCATAAAATTCATCTACCAACAAATTAAACCGATCTCGCGATGTGATTTGCAGAGGCAGGTGGATGTGTGGTAACCAATATGAAAAATTTGCAGTCAACATAGAAAAGACTCCCCATGAAGCCCGATGATTCTTTATTGAAATTCGAAATCCCCGAGATTATTTATGGCATCAATTCTCTGTCACAGATCGGTCAATGCGCCAAGCGTCTTGGGGGTGAACGGGTACTGCTGGTATCGGATCCAGGTGTTATCGAAGCCGGTTGGGTGGATGCCGCCACAAAATTCCTGGACAAAGAAAACCTAAAGAGCATTGTTTACGATAATGTGGTCACTAACCCCCGGAGTTTCCAAGTCGAACTGGGAGCGCAGCTATACAACGCCGAGAAATGCGATGTGATCATCGCACTGGGGGGTGGCAGCCACATGGATCAGGAAAAAGGAATAGCCATTCTCGTGACCAATCACGGCCGCATTCAGGATTACGCCGGATGCAACCTGATTTCGCAGCCGATACCGCCATTGATCTGTGTTCCCACCACGGCCGGGACCGGTTCGGACGTCAGCCAGTTTGCCATTATTGCCGACCCGCAGGACAAAATCAAAATGACCATCTTGAGCCGTGCGATCATGGCCGACGTTTCACTCATAGATCCCATGTTACTGCAGACCAAAATACCGGAACTCATCGCCGCCACCGGCATGGATGCACTGACCCATGCCATCGAAGCCTTTGTCTCATCCTTGTCGTGGCCGATGACCAACCCACATGCCATCCACGCCATCGAATTGGTCTTCAAACACCTCGTCGACGCAGCCAAAACCAAGGACGTCAGAGCGCTTGAAGGGATGGCGATCGCCAGTTTGGAGGCCGGCATCGCATTTTCGAACGCCATTCTCGGCGCCGTGCACGCATTGGCGCATCCACTTGGCGGCCTCTATGACCTTCACCATGGTTTGGCCAACTCACTTCTTCTGCCGGTGGTGGTCCGTCGTAATTTGGAACACGTGCCCGCAAAGTTTGCAAAGATTGCAAATGCAATGGGTGTCGAAACCCGCAGGGTCCCTATCGAGAGGGCTGCAATTGAGGTACCCCAAAAAATAGAAACCTTGATTTCAGAACTCGGTCTCCCCACACGCCTGTCTCAAGTCGGCGTCAGGGCAGCCGATATCCCGATCCTGGCCAAACAGGCCCAGGAAGACCTTTGTATGTTGACCAACCCGCATTGCTATGCCGTCGAAGACATAGAAGAAATGTACCAGAAAGCCTTTTAGACCAAGGCTGCCGTTGCACCCACAAGAATGGAACTTACCAAGGTACCTATAACCGCCACCCCCCGGGGAAAACTCCGGCACTCAATCATGGACAGAGCCGTGAAACAGCAAATTCACGATTTTAAAGGCATCGGCTACTCAAAAATCGGTTACTTCAAGGAAGTCCGAAAGAAGATAACGGAGTTGGAGAATCTGAACCTCAAATTGGCCCAGCGCCGGCAGCGTCTCGAGGCCATTTTCAACAGCATAAGTGACGGGCTGACCATTCTCGACCGGAATCTGAATATCGTATTTGCAAACAGGATTCAGCAAGCCATGTTTCCGGGTGTTTCCTTGATCGGCAGAAAATGTTTTCAAGCTTACTATCAGAAGGAAGACATATGCAAAAACTGCCCGTCTTTGAAAACGATGTCAAATGATGAAACGCTTCAGGGCGAGGTTTTTATAAAGGACGGGAAGTTTGCCGGGCATTATTTCGAATGGACCACATCCCCTATCATGGATCAAAACTGCAGGGTCGCGGAAATTATTCTTCTGATGCGGGATGTGACCAAACGCAAGGACTACGAGTTCAAACTCATGCAAGCGGACCGAATGGCGGCAATCGGCTTTTTGGCCGCAGGTATCGCGCATGAGATCAATAACCCGTTGACGTCGATATCTGGTTTTTCCGAGGGTTTGCTCAAACGGCTCAAAAATGTTGAGGGCGCGGAGGTCGGCAAGAAGCTGGAATCTTTTAAGGAGTATTTAGAGATCATTCACGCCGAGGCCTATCGCTGCAAGAACATCATTCAAAGGCTACAAGAGTTTAGCCGTATTTCAGGAGATGATTTCGAACCGCTCCAAATCGACCGTATCATCAGGGATACGGTTGCTCTTTTCCGGCAACATGCCAAAGACAGCAAGATATTAATATCTTTCGAAAATCGACTGACGAAAGGCTTCGGCACGATAATCGGCAAAGAATCCTTGTTGAAACACCTCTTTTTGAATCTTTTCAATCATGCGTTCTTGTGCATGGAGGATGGCGGTGAGCTAAAATTAACCTCCTCAAATGATGATAAAAATACGGAAATACAGATATCACACACAGGATGCGTCAAACCCGACCGCTTTCATGTCAACATTTTCGATCCGTCCTGCATGACGCGAGCTACCGGGGATGGCAACCCAATCGATCTTTCGATCTGCTACAATATCGTGCAACACCACAAAGGAGACATCCAATTCAGCAGCAACGACGACCAGGGCGCAACTTTCACCCTGCGGTTCCCGCTTCATCCGAATTAAACAATACGTGGCAGGAGCCAATACCGTTTCGATAATAGTAACAGAGGAGATTCGACGATGAGTCAGGGGAAAATTCTGGCCATTGACGACGAACAGAATATTCGGCATCTGATCAGAAACGAATTCATGCTGGAGGGCTTCGACGTCACCACCGCCAAGAGCGGTGAAGAAGGCCTCGGTTTCGTGGACGGTCAGGATTATGATGTGGTTTTGCTGGATTTGAAGCTGCCCAAAATGAGCGGGATCGAGACACTCAAGCTTTTAAAGCGGAAAAATCCAAGGTCTGAAGTGATCATGATAACCGGTTACGGCGACATCCACTCGGCGGTAGAGTCTGTAAAACTTGGTGCACGCGATTATGTCACCAAGCCGTTCAAGCTTGACGAACTCCTCACCCTGGTAAAATACGCGGTGAAAGACAGCCACAGGCAGGGGAACTTTTTACCGTCCATCGACTCAGCCGACAGCGTAGACAAGGGAAAATTTCTCGTTTGCCCCAGTAAAGCCATGCAGGAAGTCTACGCACTGGTGAAAAAGATCGCCCCTACCGAAAATACGATTCTGATCCAGGGCGAGACCGGTTCTGGTAAAGATGTTCTGGCCGCCTATATTCACCGTAACAGCCCCAGGAAAAGTGGTCCTTTCCTCACCCTCGACTGCGGTCTGTTGACCCCGAATCTGGTTGAAAGCGAACTGTACGGCCATAAGAAGGGGTCATTTTCGGGAGCCTCGGAGGCCAAGGTCGGGCTGGTGGAAAAAAGCCACGGCGGAACATTGTTCCTGGATGAAATTGGCAATATCGATCTCGATTTACAGAAAAAATTCTTGCGGTTTCTGGAGACCGGCCGCATCCGGCGGGTGGGGGAAACCAAAGAGACCCAGGTCGATACCCGGGTTGTGCTCGCCACCAATCTGTCCATAGAAGAAGCGGTTGAACAGGGCAGAATCCGTTCGGATCTGTTTTACAGAATGGCCGAATTTTCAATAACCATTCCCCCTTTGAGAAAGCGACC
>JARROL010000170.1:0-8392 GCA_037383965.1 Desulfobacterales bacterium
GCCATATCATGGAAGTCTTTCAAGGGAAGTGGAAATATATTCGAGTGGAACGATATGAGTGAATTCAAGGCTTCAAGTGCTGATATTTATTGCACAGGTGACAAAAACACGTTTATTGGCCCTGAATGCAAGGTGATTGACAAGGGCGAAGGCAACAAAATTTTGGCAAATAAATAACGATGAAGTGCGACTCTCAATCACTGAAATGTCTTTTTGTTGATCATCTGATTGCTGATTAATTGAAGAGTTGATTGAAAGGAGGCACGTTATGAAACAGTTCACTATCATAGCACTGACAAGCTTTGTTATCGCCATCGCTTGGGGAGGGGTAGCGCAGGCTCAAGACACGAAAGCGTTACAATTTACGGGAACCCATTATTATGGACACACGCCCAAGGTCTTCAAGCTGGACCAGGACCAGATGATTATACAATTTGAGACACTCGGGGTCAGGGTTAATGACAGTGGTGAAGGTCCTTTCCACGAAGCATCAGTCCAAATAGTGGGCGTTCTGTACAGAGGCAAAGATGGAACCAGGCTCAGGGGTTTCGAAACATGGACAGATAAGGATGGTGACAAATTGGTCTGGGAGATCATGGAAAGGAAAGCAGCAGATTCACCACCCGGCACCTCACCCGGCACGGCGAAGGTATTTTCGGGGACCGGTAAGTATGTCGGCATGCAGGGTTCGATGGATTGGCTATTGCGGTATCCGAAACCGTTTCCCGAAGGTACAGGTCGTGGAATATGCCGTGAAGAGGTTAAGTTGGTACCATCTAATTAAGTTAAAAGAGGATACGTTTGGGATACTTTAATAAGTCTATTATTGAATATATATTTGTTATAATTAGATATTAATGGTTGCGGCGGCGGGAATCGAACCCTTACAAGTCTAAATAGGGTCGACTGCCGCTACAGCCTTCCCTTTTTCTGTTAGGGTCACGGAAAGAAATAATTCCACACGATTGTGCCGGATTATGGTTTGTCTACAAGGCACATCCACCCGCGCATATCGGGATACGTGTGGGTGGATGTAACGCAGTAGACGGACCATAAGACCGCCAGAGGTGGAATTATTTTTTGCCGGGGCCCTTATATAAAAAGGCCGCAGCCAAGCGGCCACGGCCTTGGTCGATTTTATCAAATGTTAAACCGCTTTTAGCTGCGGCTTCCGCTCGGTGGTAGGTGTCAAGGTCGCGCTATCGATGACCTTGACCGATCGGGCCAGTTCCCTTTTCTTGCGTCTGAGCACCAGCCAGTTGACCCAACGAACGGCCATTGATTCGATCCATCGTGCAAACTTTTCCATAAGCTCTCCTCTGAAAACGGAAGTGTCGCTATATAGGGCGGGTGTGCGAACCCCCCAGACACGGATCACTCGGTCCGGCACATATGCCTACGCCATTAAAAAACTAATTTAATAAACAAGAACGTTCGAACCCATAAACAAAAAGATACTAAGTTGCCGAAAACAATTCCTGTGTAAGCCTTATTGGTATTGGTTGGAAAATTACATAGAAATTTTTTTAAGGGTTAAGCATTTATTTGAAATTTCATGGTAATTAATCATGGGGAAAACTTTTGTGAAAGGCCGTTCTTTAGGCATAAATACCACAATGTGGTATAGTTCTTATGCCACATTGTGGTTCTATTGTCAAGGTCTTTTAAATTTGGATCTTCTCCAAAAAAGTTGGTGTAAAAGGCACCCCCACTGCATAATCGGCGTTATATAATGTGAAAAATTAGCCGCAGACAAATGCAGAAATTGAGTTCGGCCGACGCCGGAGAAGCAGGCTACGCGTTTTACGGGGCAGGCCTGGCTGGACTCAAGTGACCGTCGCTTCGCGAATGAGATTAAATGAACAAGGCTGAGATAAAACGTATGGTTTTGGATTTGCCCGAAGGGCAACGGGAATAATATCCGGCCAGGTCGGCCGGATATTGTCTGCGTCAGTCGAACGAGCGAAGCGAAAGGGCGGCCATTAAAATTATTCAAATCAAAAATTATTTTTTTCAATTGCATCGCTTTACACAAAATAAAATGGTGTGCGTATTTTGTACGCAAAAATCTCTAAATCGGATTGTTTTAGCCATAAAAACAAAAAGGCGCCTCAACCGTAAGTGTTTGAAACGCCTTTAAAATGGGCGTTAGACCGACTTGTCAGGAAGCCGCGACGGCGTGCTCCCAGTAGGGCGACATGCTCCGCAAGCGTTCGATGATCGGCGGCATCTTTTCAATGATAAAATCGATGTCTTCTTCCGTATTGTAGGAGCTCAGGCTGAATCGGATGGACCCGTGGGCCGCCGTGAACGGCACTCCCATGGCCCGTAAAACGTGCGACGGTTCCAGTGAGCCGGACGTACAGGCCGAGCCTGACGAGGCGCAGATGCCGTATTCATTCAGCATCAACAGGATCGATTCGCCCTCGACGTATTCGAAGGCGATGCTGGTGGTGTTCGGCAGCCGGTTTTCCCGATCTCCGTTGACAATGGCATTCGGAATTTTTTCCAGTAGCCCGGATTCCAGCTTGTCCCGCAACTGTTGCACCCGCACCATGTCCTTTGTAAAATGGTTCCTCGCCAGTTCGCAGGCTTTGCCGAGACCAATGATCGACGCCACGTTTTCTGTGCCGCCCCGGCGACCGTGTTCCTGGTGACCGCCGATGAGGAACGGTGAAAACTTGGTTCCCTTGCGAACGTAAAGCACGCCCACCCCTTTGGGCGCGTGGATTTTGTGACCCGACATGGAGAGCATGTCCACATTGTCCGCTTTGACGTTTACCGGTATCTTTCCGGCGACCTGGACGGCATCGGTATGGAAAATAATTCCTTTATCCCTGACCAGTTCCCCGATCTCCCGGACAGGAAAGATAACTCCGGTTTCATTGTTGGCCCACATGACGCTGACCAGCGCCGTGTCGTCGGTGAGGTTTCGTTTCAGGTGGTCGAGATCGAGCCGGCCCTTGCCGTCCACCGGCACGAAGGTCACCCGGTAGCCTCTCTTGCTCAGCGTTTCACACAGGTTTTTAACCGCCGGATGCTCCACTCGGGTGGTGACGATGTGTTTCTTGTTGGGGTATGAGTTGATAGCGGCCCAGATGGCCGTGCTGTCGCTTTCGGAGCCGCAGCTGGTAAAAACGATCTCATCGGGCGCGGCACCGATCAGGGCCGCCACTTTGGCGCGCGCGTCTTTGATATCCAGACCCACCGTCCCGCCGAAGCTGTGCATGCTGGACGGGTTTCCGTAGCGTTCCGTCAGATAGGGCATCATCGCATCGAGAACCTCCGGTGCGATGCGGCTCGTGGCATTGTTGTCGACATATACGGTTTTCATCAGGCCACCTCCTCCACCACCAATTCGGGCGTCACCAGCTCCTGGAGCTTGGTTTCGACATAGTTTTTCAGTGTGACCTGCGAAGCGTTGCAGGCGGCGCAGGTGCCGCACAGGCGCACCATCACCGTGTTGCCGTCCACGTCGACGAGCTCGATACCGCCGCCGTCTTTCTGCAAGGCCGGCTTTATTTCCCGCTCAAGGGTTTCTTCTATGAGTTTTATCTTTTGAATGTTGCTCAATCTCGCCGGTTTTTTGGCGGCCGGCCGCTCAGTGCCGAGAATCGAATCGATGATTTCCTGAATTCGATCGTGACAGTTTTCACAGCCGCCCCCGGCTTTGACATACGAGGTCACATCCTCGATGGTTTGCAGGTGGTTTTCCCTGACGGCCCGCTCGATCTCACGGTCGGTGACACCGAAACATTCACAAACGATTTCACCCTCGACCTTTTTATCCGGTTCCCCGCGGTAATTGGCGATGGCTTTCTCCAATGCATCGCGCCCCATGACCGAGCAGTGCATCTTTTCTTTGGGCAAGTCTCCGAGATACTTGGCGATATCTTCGTTGGTAATCTTGGACGCCTCTTCGAGCGTCAGGCCTTTGATCATTTCGGTCAGCGCCGATGAGGAAGCAATCGCGCTGGCGCAGCCGAAAGTCTGGAATTTGACGTCTTCGATACGTCCGGATGAATCGAGATTGAACATAAGCTTGAGAGCATCCCCGCATGCCAAAGAACCGACTTCGCCCACCCCGTCGGCATTTTCAATAACGCCCACGTTGCGCGGATTGAGAAAGTGATCTTTAACCTTATCGGTATATTCCCACATGGTTTCCTCCGGTTGGTCTTCGAGACCTCGATAGATAAAAATTTAACCCGATTAATCGATTTATCGATTTACCTTTTTATAATAGTCACGGTTTCCCGAAAAACAAAGATCGGCGGCCGGTAATAGATTTTAATCGCACATGCCCCTGCAAACCACAACGGTGCATGAATGATGATGCGCCGGAACCCGGATGGGCGGTTGTGCCCGTTTGGCCGGTTTAGCCCGTTGTGCCCGTTTAGCCGGTTGAGCCGGATGAGCGCCCACCTTATTTCCTTACTCAGTTGTCATTCGGCCGGCCTTGCGTTACTTTAATATGGTGGTTCAAATTTCGGAGTCTTCACCAAAAAAGTTGGTCTAAAAAACACCCCCACTGCATAATCGGCGTCATAAAATGTGAAAAATTAGCTGCAGACAAATGCAGAAATTAAATGAACAAAGTTGGGATAAACGTATGGTTTTAGATTTGCCCGAAGGGCAACGGGAATAATATCCGGCCAAGTCGGCCGGATATTGTCTGTGTCAGTCGAACGAGCGAAGCGAGAGGGCGGCCATTAAAAATATTCAAATCAAAAATCGTTTTTATCAATTGCATCGATTTACACAACCTAATTTGGAGAAAAGCCAGATTTCAGATTCACCCGGGTAAACACAAGGAGGAAATTGCGATGGACGTGCGCAAAACAGACTTTGCCGGGAGCTGGTACCCGGCGGAGCCAAAGGCCTGTGAGCGTGAAATCCAAAGATTTTTAGGAGAAGGGAAGCAAGAGGCTCTGCTCGGCAGCGATTTTATCGGGGGGATCGTACCCCACGCCGGTTGGTTTTATTCCGGGAGCATCGCCTGCAACGTGATCCATGCCCTTTCAAAGGGGGCAGCGCCGGAGGTGATCATCGTCTTCGGCATGCACCTGCACCCGGACTCCGGACTTTACATCATGGCCGATGGCGCCTGGGAAACACCCTTCGGGGAAATCGGGATTCATCGCGAGATGGCAAAGAGGCTCCTCGAGTGCTTCGACTTTCAGGTGGAAACCGGCCGGCACCACCATCCGGACAATACCATCGAGTTGCAACTGCCGTTCATCAAGTATCTGTTTCCTGAGGTGAGGATCATTCCCATCGGTGCGCCACCGACAGCCGCGTCGCTTGACGTCGGCCGAACGGCGGCCGAAATCGCTTCGGAACTGGGATTGCGCATCAAAGTGATCGGTTCGACCGACTTGACCCACTACGGGTCGAATTACGGGTTCACTTCTCACGGTGATGGCCCTTCGGCAGTGGATTGGGTCAAGAACTCAAATGACAGCCGCATCATCGAAACCATGCTGGCAATGGATCCCGTCAAGGTCATCGACGAGGCCCTGGCCAACCAGAACGCCGGCTGTGCGGGTGCGGCGGCGACAACCATTGCGGCGGCAGGCCGTCTCGGGGCCAACCGGGCGCAAACCGTGGTCTATGCCACGAGCTACGACAAGAGTCCCGCCGACAGTTTCGTGGGATACGTGGGGATTGTGTTCGACTGATGTCGCTCACATACGTCGATCGGACGATGTCTTCTGTTTTTGAGCCTTATCGATTTTGGCCCAGGTATCCTTAAGTGTCACGGTGCGGTTGAAAACCGGCTTACGGGCTGTCGAGTGCTTCGTGTCGACACAGAAGTAGCCCAGGCGCAGAAACTGGTAGCGACTGCCCGGAGGCGCCGAGGCCAGGCCCGGTTCGACACGACAGGCGGTCAAGACGTCGAGAGAGTCGGGGTTGATATGGCTGGTGAAGTCTTTGCCCTCCTCGACGTCAGCGGCCGACACCCAGTGCAGCGTGCCCTTGACCTTGCGTCCGTCCTGCGACCAGCCGCCGCGGGTTTGCGGATCATAGGTGCAGCGCAGTTCGACAATCTCACCGGTTGTGTCGTCTTTGATCACCTCGGTGCAGGTGATGTAATAGGCGTGTTTCAATCTGACCTCGCGCCCCGGTGCCAGGCGAAACCACTTCTTCGGCGCATCTTCGCGGAAATCCCCACTCTCGACGTAGAGCACCCGTGAAAACGGCAGCATGCGTGACCCCATGGCCGGGTCTTCCGGGTTGTTCTCCGCCGCCAATTCCTCGACCTGCCCCTCGGGGTAATTGGTGACGACCACTTTGAGCGGGTGCAGGACGGCCATGACGCGGGGAGCCGCCTTGTTCAGATCCTCCCGGACACAGTATTCGAGCAATGCCATGTCGACCGTGCTGTTGCTTTTGGCAACCCCGATTCGATCGCAGAAGTTTCGGATTGCGGACGGCGTGTAGCCGCGGCGGCGCATGCCCGAAATCGTCGGCATTCGCGGATCGTCCCAGCCGTCTACGTATCCGCCGTCGACAAGGGTGATCAACTTACGCTTGCTGAGCACGGTGTAAGTCAGATTCAGACGCGCAAATTCGATTTGCTGGGGATGGTAGACCTTGAGCCGGTCCAGCACCCAGTCGTAGAGTTCCCGGTTGTTTTCGAACTCCAGGGTGCAGAGCGAGTGGGTGATGCCCTCGATGGAGTCGGAGAGGCAGTGCGTAAAATCGTACATGGGGTAGATACACCATTTGTCTCCGGTCCGATAGTGGTGAACGTGTTTGATCCGGTAGAGGGTCGGATCGCGCATCAGCAGATTCGGCGACGCCATGTCGATTTTAGCGCGCAGCACATGGGACCCGTCCTCAAGATCTCCGGCTCGCATGCGGGTAAACAGGTCCAGATTCTCCTCAACCGATCGATGGCGGTAAGGGCTTTCACGACCCGCTTCGGTGAGGGTGCCGCGGTACTGTCGGATCTCTTCGGCGCTGAGGCTGTCGACGTAGGCCTTACCCTCTTGGATCAGCTGCACGGCATAGTCGTAGAGCTGCTCGAAATAATCCGAGGCGGCGTACTGCCGATCGCCCCAGTCGAATCCCAGCCAGCGGACATCCGCCTTGATCGACTCAACGTATTCGACGCTCTCCTTGGCCGGATCGGTGTCGTCGAATCGCAGGTTGCACAGCCCGCCGTAATCGGCTGCCAACCCGAAGTTCAAACAAATCGATTTCGCATGACCGATGTGCAGGTAACCGTTCGGCTCGGGCGGAAAGCGGGTCATGACCCTGCCGCCCCACTTGCCCGTTTTCATGTCTTCATCGATGATGGTCCGTATGAAGTTGGGGGGCGCGGTCGAGGATCCGGCATTTTCCGCGGATTTTTCACCTGCGGTGGTATCGTGCGTATCTTTCAAATTTTTCATGGTATTCCCTTAAAGAAATATTAAGATATCCAAACAGGTTGCCAAGACGTATCGTAAAAATTACAATTATAATAAATTTAAAGTGATCGCAATTAAATTAGTTTCCGTCCAAAAAGGGCCCTTTTCCGCAATTTCGGCGTCAATCACGCTAAAGACGTGACAGGTCGGTGCGGCATCGCTTGTGCGGCGTACAAACGTACGCCTCCGCGCAATCCCTTGATTTCCTTGAACTTGCAGAAAATTGCGCATTTCTGGATCGGAAACGTATCAGTGCCCTTTATAAAACCGCGGATGGGCACAGATTAAAAACCGCTCCGGCAGGGGGTTGAGATGCGTATAAACGTAGAAGACATTGGCGACAGCGGCGTAGTTCTGACATTCACGGAAGGTGTCGAATCGTTTCCGTCATTGCTCGAACTCAGCCGCAGCGGAGAATGTGTTTTCCTGATGCCCCTGACCATCGATCTCCGCATCCAGCTCATCGGTCAACTGTTCGTGGCGGACGGTCGTTTCGAGACCCGGGTTCGCCTCTCCTGCAGCCGCTGCCTGGCGGACTATGACACCCCCCTTGCGGCCGACTTTAACCTCTCCTTCAGCCGGGAGCAGCCGGAAGCAGACGATCCATCGCGGCACGCGGAAGTCGAGCTCGGGGCCGAGGAGATCGGCCTGATCCTTTTTCACGGCGAGGAGATCGACCTGCACGACGCTGTCCAGGAGGAAGTGTTGATGGCCGTGCCGATGAAAACCCTCTGTAGGCCTGATTGCAAAGGCCTCTGTCCGCAGTGCGGCGCCGACCTGAACCAGGGCGATTGCGGCTGTGGGAGAAAAATCATCAACCCGAAATTCGCCGTGCTGAAAGATTTGAAGCTGGGAAAGAAGTGATGTCGCACGGGCAGGTTCAAAAAACAGACTGGCAAAGATTGGACCTCTGCGACCTGTAATGCAACAAACTCGGAAATGAAGATTGATTCCTGAATATCGACGGCATCAAT
>JARROL010000171.1:0-8646 GCA_037383965.1 Desulfobacterales bacterium
CGAAAAAGATAATGCCCCCCAGGCCTAGAAAGACCATGTAGGACTATTAGGCGGTGCGCACCTTCTGGTTTCATTTGACCTCCATCTGAGCCGTCAGCCGCTCTTCGATGGCCGGTGCGCCGGATGCAAACCAGGTCGGGTCGAACACCTGCAGATTGAAAGTGTAGAGTTTGGCCCGGTAACCGCGGCGCAGGGCGTGACAGCCCAACAGGACCGCCAGGGTGCCGCCTCCCTTGAGTTGTTTGACCTGCCCGATGACCTTGTCCAGGGAAATTTTGTCGCCGAAATAGGTGTAAACGGCGTGAAGGCAGGTCGGTCCGCAGGTGATGTCGTCCGGTTGGGATTTAATGCCCAAATGGAGCTTCTTGTCCAATTCAACCCAGGCTCACTGTTGTGATCAACTTGAAACAATGCCATCTTTACGACAAACCACTATAGCATAATGGGGTTGCGCCCTACTCGTCAAGAGCCTTGATTGACAAGGCCTGTTTGTCTCTATAGGATCTAAGTCCAATTGAAATTGTCGCTCTGCAGGTTGGCAAAGACTTATCATGACTTCGTTACCGAAACTTAATAGCGGATGTAAAAATGTAACGGGCCACTGTATACTAAATTGATTTCCAATCGGCCGGACCTCTCCCACCGACAATTTTGCCAATCTTGCATCTTTTTATTTCGTGCTAAATTTGATGGATGAGCATTCATTTCCGGGTTCTCTTCTGAATTAATCGGACCTCGAGTTGTTGGTTTCGGCCTGGAATATGAAAGGCGGCAGGTGCTATTCACATGAATACGAAACCAGATAAATTCAGCAATGAATTAGGGGCGCATTTGGCAGCCATCCGGTTGGCGGTCAGCAAGCTGACCGGTGCACAGCTGCCCTGGGATGCGGAAAGCCCGGTCGATTTTGTCAATCAGGGCGATCGCATGCTGCAATGCTATGAAAACTGGCTGTTGGATGACGAGCAAAAGCAGATGCTCAGTGTGCGGCCGGAGGGTAAGTTCATCCTTTATGCATCGTCTTATTTGTGCGACATCGGTCTGACCGATGGCCAGGGGCTTCCATCGCTCGCGACGGATTTTAAAGACGACCAGGCGAGCGCATTTTTCAACCAATCAGTGTCAACACGGTCCTGCCAGCTGATCCGCGACAGATGGCAGGACCTGGGCGTTCCCGGAAGGGCGTTCGTCAGCATCATTACCCGGGTCTGTCTGCAGGCGGGAGCGGCTGACGACGGTCATTTTACGTCGGCCGAACCAGAAGCGACGGTCACAGATAGTGCAGCCGTTAATGTCACGCTGCTGGCCGCGTATCTTCAGCTGTGCAGGGCGCTTGATCTACAATTCCCGGCGACTGTTCTGCAGATACTCTCCTACATGCCGGAAGACAATCGTATGTCGCCAGGCAGATTGGAGGCGTATTTCAATTTTGCCGATGCCGGGGCTCACCCGTATCTGAACGGCACGATTCGCCTTAAAATAAAATGTACCCATCCTGACGTTCACAATGCGTTGAAACATCACGAACGCTCCGTGCAGCAGTTGCTCGAGAAACTGAATCAGCGGGTACGTCCGCGGTTTTTGTATTCGGACGTGCTCTATGAAATCGAACCGGATGGCTACACACCGATAGATCTGAAGTTTAGCGTCGATTCGTCGGCCGGCCTTCAGCTGTTCATGGGCAACCGGTTGTACGCCGACAAGCGCGTTTTCCTGCGCGAGCTGATTCAAAACGCGGTCGATGCCTGCAATTACCGGAAACTATTTGATCGTGACTATTCGCCGGCCATTGCGATCGAGTTCAACGACGATGTCAGCACCATCAAGGTGCGTGACAACGGCATCGGCATGACACGGCAGTGGATCGAGAAGTATTTCCTCGCCATCGGCATCTCCTTTTACCAATCAAGCGAGATCCGGAATGTCAATCGGAACCAAGGGATTGACGTCAGCTTTATCAGCCAGTTCGGCATCGGGTTTCTATCCAGCTTTCAGGTGGCGGACAAGATCGTCATCAAGACACGAAAAACATCCTTTCCGGGGCTGATGATCACGATCACCGGTCTGCGGGATTACTTCGATGTCAAGGTCCTGGAAGAAGATGATCCGGTTGGCACTGAGGTGACCTTGCATCTGAGAAAATCGCCAATTAAATACGGCCGGAGTATGGAATATACCGGATACTTGAAAACCAACATCCGTTTTCTGAAGGTACCGGTCACCCTCACAGACGATGGCGGCAACACGGTAACCATCGGCCAAGAACAACTGGCCTACGCAAGGGATAAAAGAGCCGACACGGTTTTTGCCGCCCCCCTGAAATTCCTGGAATCGGAAGGGTATGTACGGCTTGGCGCAAAGAAGAACGGAACGATCTATGCTCTGGAAGGAGCCGACGGTGGGGTTTCAGTGTTCCAGGACGGTATCTTCGTCGTCCAGCTCGCCTCTTTACTCCCCGAGGGGGCCAGGCAGTATGTCGTGGCCCGGATCAATCTCGTGGGGCAGGACAAATGTGAGTTGAGCATGGACCGCAACCGGATATTCTGGAAAACCGACCAACTGCAAAACATCAAAAGAGTCATCCGTCACGGCCTGGTGGAGGTGGCCAACCAGCTGATGTCGGCGCTTACGGTCCAGGACGTGTCGGAGAACACCCTGAACAGCATCGTCAATCACTTGGCGATCTTTTTCGATTTCGGCGATGTGGACGACGTCATGTACAACCAACTGTCCGGGCCGATTCGCAGGAGGGTCGAAAAACGATTCCGGGATTTCGTGCGCATCAATTTTGCCCACACGCTGAAAAAGAACGGTATTGCCGAAGCAGATGGCTACAGCGAAGCCTGGCAGCAGCGGGTTTTAAAAAGTTTTACAAAAAATTAACGCCAGGCCGTGAGATCGACACTTTTCTTGATCCCGGATTTTGGCGGATTCAACGCCTTTGACTTGTAAAAAAGTTCTGCAATCTTCTCGGTCTCAGGCGTATAATCCCTGATGTTCGGAAGATCCCTTTGCCAGCCCATTCCATACTTTTTTATCTGCATTTTTACACCTCCTTGTTTCAAGTTCTGTTAAGGATTACAAAAAACGTAAAATTCTCGCATCTCAATAACTTTTACCAATAATGCATACTCTTTGATTAACTGCCGTATCATGGCCGGCATACCACCTGCTCCGGTGTTAGCAGAAAACGGGCGTACCAGAGGATCAAGGACCTGACGCAGCAGCACTGGCACGCCTCCAGGGATGTCGTATCGATGACCCTGCTGGGCGGAGTGGTAATGGATTCATCTATTTTTCCATGGCCGTAAATCCGGAGCGGGCCGTCTCGATTATTTTATCCTCACCCACCGCCTGCATAAAATCCTCTACGTATTTTGACGTGCCGGCGACCTGAACGATGAACAGTTCGTGGTTGCAGCGTTCGAGAATTTGAAAATTGAATCGCCGGCCGAGATCTTCGATCAAAGCTTGGTCCGCCTCCAGCTTGATGATGGCCACCTCCCGCCAGAAACTACCGTCCACATCCAGCTCTTTTGCAGACAGAACTTCGGCGACTTTTTCAATCTGTTTGACCACCTGCTGCATCTTGTCATCACTGTTCTCCAAAAGGGTCAGCGTCATCCGGCTGATGCCTGGCCTGTGGGTGCGGCAGGCGGTGATGGTCTCGACATTGTACATTTTCCGGCGGATCAGCATCGAAATTTTATTCAGAACGCCAGGGCGGTTCAACACGAAAATGAGAATCGCCCGTCTTTTGGTCGGCTCTTCCACAGTCATTGCAATTACTCCTGGTTGATAGGTTCATCTTTTGAGCGAAGTGATCATATCGGCAATTCCGCCGCCGGCCGGTACCATGGGCAGAACGACTTCGCTGGGATCACAGAGGAACTCAACCATGTATGCCCCTCGATGCGCGGCCGCTGCAGATAGGGCATCCTCTATGGCCGCCACTTCGGATACTTTCTGGTAAGGTATCCCGTAGGCGGCGGCAATCTTGCCGAAATCCGGGTTTTTCAGAGGGGTTCCAGCAAAACGGCCGTCGTAAAACAGGGTTTGCCATTGCCGGACCATCCCGAGATACCCGTTGTTGAACAGCAGAATTTTAATGTCGACGTCGTGCTCCATTACCGCACCCAACTCCTGAATGTTCATCTGGAACCCCCCATCGCCACTGACCGACCAGACCCGATCGTCCGGACGGACCAGTTTCACGCCGATGGCCATCGGTAGTGCACACCCCATGGTTCCGGCACCGCCCGATGTGAACCAGCTGTTGGGAGTTTGAAAATTATAGAAGCGGGCGAGAATCATCTGGTGCTGACCCACGTCGGCAACGATGATATCTCTGCCGCCGGTTACATCCGACAGTTTGCTGACAATGGTTTTCATCAGCAGCTGCCCTTCCTTTCCGACACCGCCAAGAATTTCTTCCTCAATTTCTGCGGCAATTTCACCACGAAAATGCTCGATATTCTCAAACCAGAGTCGTCTCGGTTTGGATATCAGTTCGGGATTCTTGATGAATTGGTGGAGTGCTCCGGAAACATTTGCATTTATCGCGACGGATGTTTTGACGTTTTTATCGATTTCCGAGGGATCTATTTCGACGTGGATGACGTTGGCGGTGGCGGCAAACGTTGCCAGATTTCCGGTCACTCTGTCGTCGAAACGCATCCCCAACGAGATGATCAGATCGGCATTCAATAGGGCCCGGTTCGATTCAACCGTCCCGTGCATTCCGACCATGCCCAGACTCAGCGGATGGTCGACCGGAAATGCCGATAGCCCATGCAGCGTGAATGCAACGGGAACATTGGTCTTTTCGGCAAACTGCCTCATAACCTCACCGGCGTTGGCGGCTATGACACCGTGGCCGCAAAGAATGATCGGCCGTTCGCTGCGGTTGATCAGCGCCACCGCCTGTCGGATGGCATCTCGATCGGGATGGGGTGAATGGAGCACGCCGGCAAGGCTGGGATCGAAAGCAACTGGATCGAAACGATAACCGTCGGCGGATTCCTGGTTTTGGACGTCCTTTGGGATGTCCACCAATACCGGCCCCCCACGGCCGACAGTGGCGACAAGGAATGCTTCGTGAATCGACTCTTCGATCGTTTCCACGCTCAGCGGCATGTAGGTTTGTTTGGTCAGGGGCATCATCACACCCACGACATCGCTCTCCTGGAACGCATCCGTTGCAATCACGCCGGTTGGAACCTGGCCGGTAATGGCAACGAGTGGAACCGAATCCATACCGGCGTCGGCAATACCCGTGACCAGATTCATGGCCCCCGGACCCGAGGTGGCCATGCAGACGCCGACCTGGGGATTCGCGGTGGACAGTGAAGCCCGGGAGACCCCCTGGGCCATAAACGCAGCACCCTGCTCGTGACGCGACATGATAAAGGAAAAGGCTTTCTGCTTTTCCATATCGTCGAATACCGGCATGATGGCGCCACCGGTGTAGCCGAAGACGTACCGAACACCCTTGTCTGATAACGCTTTTATGACCAACTTCGAACCTTTCATTATCACTCTCTTTGTCTGAATATTAGATTTGAAATCACCTGTTGATGTCGGAACGAAATCCATATTTCATATCCGGCGCGGTGCATATGGAAAAGTGACCTATATACAATAGCGCCATAGCCGTCAATCACATCATCTTTTTAATTGCTAAACCATTAGTATAATGGCAATGTTTCGTATTGCTACCCCCCGGCAAAAATTTTATACGAAAGGAAGTGTTATCCTAAAGGATTTTCAGATGTTGGCGGAATGTTTTCGATGCCATTGACAACAGAGGCGCTAATTGGCATTTTTGAGTTTTAATGATGAATTTCATGTTGGAGTTCATATTCTATAGACGGTGTTCCCTTTGTGATGTAGAAGAGTGACACACCACCCACTATTTGAAGCAGAGAAAAAAATCATGGTGTTTGAAAAAATATGGGACGCGCATGTCGTAAAGGAAATGCACGACGGGGCTACTGTGGTCTACATCGATCGCCACCTGGTTCATGAGGTCACCAGTCCCCAGGCATTCGAGGGCCTGCGCCTGGCCGGCCGCAGAATCAGGCGGCCCGACCTGTCGTTCGCGACCATGGATCACAATGTTCCAACCACCACGGACCGGCTGACGATAGCCGACCCAATCTCCAGGGCCCAAGTGGAAGCCATGATCCAAAACTGCGAGGAATTCGGTGTCACGTTGTTCGGTCTTGGACACAAGTACCAGGGCATCGTTCACATCATCGGACCCGAACTCGGATTGACGCTGCCGGGCCTGACCATTGTCTGTGGTGATTCTCACACCTCGACCCACGGTGCTTTCGGCACTTTTGCGGTTGGCATCGGAACCTCGGAAGTCGAACACGTGCTCGTCACCCAAACCCTCGTGCAAACCAAACCACGGACGTTCAAAGTGGAATTTTCCGGTAGACCGGGACCTGGCATCTATTCAAAAGATCTTGTACTGAAAATGATCGGAACCATCGGCACGGCTGGCGGAACAGGCCATGTGTTAGAATACTGCGGTGAAGCCGTACGCGGCCTATCGATGGAAGCCCGTATGAGCATCTGCAACATGAGCATCGAGGCCGGTGCCCGGGCCGGCATGATCGCCCCCGACGAGACGACTTATGCCTACATCGCTGCAGGAAATCGCCCATATGCACCCCGGGGTAAGGAACTGGAGCAGGCCATTGCCTACTGGAAAACGCTGCCCAGCGACAACGATGCGGTTTTTGACCGCAGCCTCATGATCGATGCCGGCCAAATCGCCCCCCAGGTAACCTGGGGAACCAACCCGGGAATGGTCATTGACATTGACCAACCGATTCCCGAAACGGACCAGTCAGGCGCCTATAACCGGGCGGACGCCGATAAAGCTCTGGCGTACATGGGACTGACTCCCGGCACTTTCTTGACCGACATCAATGTCGATGTCGTCTTTATCGGCAGTTGCACCAACTCTCGGATCGAGGACCTGCGCCTCGCCGCTAAAATCTTAAAGGGTCGAAAAAAAGCCGATCACGTTCAGGTGCTGGTGGTGCCGGGCTCCCAGCAGGTAAAGGAACAGGCCGAAGCAGAGGGACTGGACAAGATCTTCAAGGAGGCCGGCGCCGAGTGGCGCTATGCCGGATGCAGCATGTGCCTGGGCATGAACCCGGATCAGCTGCGGCCCAGGCAGCGCTGTGCATCGACATCCAACCGCAACTTCGAGGGGCGCCAGGGTAAAGGCGGGCGAACTCACCTGGTCAGCCCTCATATGGCGGCGGCGGCGGCGGTGGAAGGCAGGTTCGTCGACATCCGCCAATGGCCGCCGGTTTGATAGCGTTGAGAAAAAGTTATGAAGAAAATTCTCATCGCATTCGAGTAACAACAAGCCATGTCTTCAAAAAAAGCATCACTCGACTGTCTGAGCGAAAGCGGACGTGGTGAAACAACCCCCTAACGATCCAATGGACCTCAGATGGAACCTTTTACAACCCATAAAGGAATTGTGGCCGCGTTGAACCGATCAAACGTGGATACCGATCAAATCATACCTAAACAGTTTCTGAAGTCGATCAAACGAACCGGCTACGGACCGAACGCTTTCTTCGACTGGCGCTATACGGATGACGGTGATCTCAATGCGGATTTTGAACTCCATCAACCGCGTTTCGAAGGACGTTCCATTCTGGTGGTTCGCAACAATTTCGGCTGCGGGTCGAGCCGGGAACACGCGGTATGGGCCCTGCTTCAGGACGGCTATCGGGTCGTGATCGCTCCTTGGAAAGAATTCAACGGACAACGGGAGCCCGGCTTTGCCGATATTTTCCGCAGCAACGCCGTGAAGAACGGTCTCCTGACCGTGGAGCTTTCCAGTGAAGAGGTGGACCGAATATTCAACCTGGTTACCGCCAACGATGGTCTGCAGGCCACGGTCGACCTGATCTCGCAGAGCATCACTTTTCACACACCGGAACCGACGCGCTTCCGCTTCGAGATAGATGAAAGCAGCAGGGATCGACTCATCGGCGCGTTGGATGACATTGCCCTGACCCTCCAACATGAAGAAGACATCACTCGCTTTGAGGCCAGCCATAATCCGATGCTGTCGTTAAGGTCAAACCCGTAAATTGGAATACGGCTTATGCGTGAGACCACAATATTCATGATTTATGTTACTGATTAAGTTTTAACATTATTTACGTGAAAACGACCTACTCCTCCTCGCCGTAACCTGTTCTTCCCCACCATCGCAATCGTCTAACCAAAGGTCGTTGACCAGGCTCAGTTTTATTTTTTTCATGTCGCATTCGATTTTTCATGTAGTTGAACATAGCTGCCGAAAATTTCATAAGAAGGGCACGTTGATGTCATCAAATTCTAAATGTAAAAATTTGGAAGGCATAAAATCTGAAACAAAGGAACGCGATTTCAACTCAGCCGTTCTTTCAACGGCAAGCGCCCTGGTCATTGTGCTCGATCGGCAAGGACGAATCGTCCGGTTCAACCGGGCCTGCGAGAAACTAACCGGTTATCTATTCACGGAAGTGGAAGGAAATCGCTTTTGGGATCTTTTTCTGTATCCCACTGAGATAGATCAAGTTAAAGTCGTTTTTAAAAACTTGAAATCAGGAAATTTCCCAAATG
>JARROL010000172.1:0-10406 GCA_037383965.1 Desulfobacterales bacterium
GATCTTTACAGCATCAAACCCCTGGATGTCGAAACACTGCGTGCAGCAGCGGAAGAGACTGGTGTGATCATCACCGTGGAGGACCACTATCCGGCCGGCGGGATCGGAGAAGCGGTCTGTGGGGCCCTCTCAGAGGACCCGGTGCCGGTGTATTGTCTGGCGGTGGACAAGATGCCCAAGAGCGGCCCCCCGGATAAATTGCTGCAGTTCGAACAGATCTCAAAGGGTGCCATCGTCAACAAAGTCAAGGAAATCCTTGGGGAGAAACCACGTTCCCAAGCGCCTGAGACCGAAGTTTGCACCAAAGCCCCGGAGTGGGCCGAGCACCAGCGGCTTTCCGACGCCGACATGCCCTGCGACGACGGCCGCAGTGGAAAGCTCTGACGGCCGGCGGGAATTTTTACGGCTCCTCCCGCAACCAAAACCGTCATCGGACAATATGGCCTCAAACGACTCTTGACATGGTCTCTTTGCTGCTTAAGGTGACCAATAGAAAGGTGATACGATACGGTGGCGCCTGTGTTCGTTGACCGGTCTTGAAAGCCGTTTGAAACTCGCCGCCCAAGGGCTCTAATATCAGACCTGGCCCGTCTTCACCTGAGGGGTAGGGTTTGTTTCACCGCATCCGGCTTGCCTTACGCCCCGCCTGCCGCGCTCCATCCACCGGCACCCGTTTCGCAATTTGCACCGCTGGACGGGCCTTGTAGACGAGTTCAAATCCAGCACAATCTTGCCTTTATCGGATCACAAGGTCCATGTTCATCTCTCTGTATCGGGACGGCCGGTATGGCCGCGGTCGGCGCGGAGGATCCGTCGCGAGCCAGACTGGCCGGTGCGCTTTCGTTCATGGCCCACCTTGCCTTGGGCGCGATCGGCGTGGCTGGTGGGACGGCGATCCTTTTGGGCCTCAGCGCGACCAAACTTCGACAAGGCATCGCGGCCTTGGGCGTTGCGCTGTCGCCGGCAGAAGTGCTCACCCTCAACAATGCCGCGCCGGGGACACCGGCGTCGCGTGACATCATCGACCGGTTTGGCGCCAACATCGCCGATCAGATTGCCGGTGTTGTTCGGGACACATTCGTATCCGGATTGTATCAGGCGTACTGGCTCCCCCTCGTGATGGCCGTCATCGGCATATTCGTGGCGCTGGCGCTCGACGATGAGAAACTGACGCAGGTAACAGCGTAGCGGAGATCACGAAATCGTGGGCGCCTCCGGGTCTTATGATCCCTACTGATTTCCGTGTCGTTTATCTTATCTCAGATTGTGTTTAGGAGGTGACAAATGTCCAATTCAATGAACGGCTTGAGGGATGAATCGAAACCCAAGACAACGATATTTATAACGGACTGGGCCGGGTCAGTTCAATCGAGATTCATTTTTTATCCACCTGAAATTAAGCACAACCACACATTGAACATCGTCATCGGGCCTGATGGAACGATCGTAAGAGAAGAAGACATGGAAATATTGTGAGAAAAGGAGTCATCGATGACGACAACAGTCCTATTGACGGGATTTGAAGCCTTCGGACACACACCGATCAACCCTGCAGAACAAGTTGCAAGAGCGCTTGACGGCACGCTCGTCGACGACGCGAAGATCGTCGCCCGGGTGGTTCCAAATATCTTTTTCAAAGCGATAGAGGTCGTGCGTACAGCCATTGAGGACCTGCAGCCGGATATCGTCCTCATGTTAGGAGAGTACGGGGGGCGCGCCGTCATAACGGTCGAACGGATCGCTCACAACCTGAACGATTCGACCCGCTATCGACTCGCCGACAATGATGGAATCGCCCTTCAGGACCGGCCGACCGTTCCCGGCGGTCCCGTGGCCTACTATTCGACCCTGCCGATTCGGGCCATGGTAAAGACCATGCGAGCAGCCGGTGTCCCTGCGGACATTTCCGATACGCCGGGTACCTTCTGCTGCAACCATCTGATGTACGGCATTCTGCATTACGTCGCAACGACAGATCAGACGCTGCGCGCGGGCTGGATTCATCTGCCCTATCTCCCCAGCACGGCGGCGTTGGAGGAAAACCTGGGGGCGCCGAGCATGTCCACGGAGACATCCACCGCAGGTGTGGCGGCTGCCATTGGGGCGATTGTCGAAAATCCCGACGATATTCAGGATGCGGTATTGTCCCGTTTTCAGATATAGTACCCATTGTCATGTGAGAATGACGACTGGAGGGAGGTCTCATGAATCCGAAGTTGGCGGAAAAGATGGCGCATGTATGTTATGCGGATAGGGAGTCTTTCGAGAGCAATAGGTTGATTGACTTCAAGGGCGGCGACCTGATCAAATCTTCATAATGATAATCTCGTGAAATAGTGCCGTCCCTCCCTAAGTTATCTACAGAGAGCGAAAACCGCATCCATCAATTAAAGTGTGAACGCGCCCGGTCGTAAGCCTTGCCAAGATCGTCCATGGCCGCATCCACTCCGGATTTTATGTCCTCCCAGGCTTTGCCGCTTGCAGATTGGGTGGATTGCATTGGCGGCACAAAAAATGGGTTGTTTCGACGTTGCCTATCCAGCCTTTCGGTTCCTCGGGTCCTTCTATCACGCAGATATCGGCGGCTTTACGACTCTCGGTCCGTATGGAGAATCGGAAAACATCGTCGATGTGCTGACGACGGCCCATCTGGGATTAACGTCTTTGTATTTTGGCGATATCGGAAAAGCCGAAAGGGCGGGACATTTGCTGCACCAGTTTATTGCCCTTCAACCGGATTTCAGATCAGCCTTTCTCCTTCGTATGAGCGACAGCGGCAAACTTATTACGGCATATCCGCCGAATGCGGCTTTTTTTCACCGAGTTAGTGCAACAGAACCCGACCAAGCGTATTTTATGATCGGCTATCCCGTCGCCTTTTTAGGAAAACTGTTCATGGCGACAGGCATGACAGAGCACCTGGATTCCGCATGCCGCTATCTTGATTTTGCGATGGGGTGTCGTGCCATTCGCACTTTTCACTTCAGTCACAAAGTAGCCTGGGCGGCGGCGATCGCGGCCAATCTGACCCAAAGAGCCGAATACGCCGATTTTTCAAAAAGCATTGTCGAATATCTTCTGAGCCTACAGGATGTGAGCGGCGCGTGGCTAAAAGACCAACCCGCCCATACGTCTTTCGATCAAACTGCGGAAATTGCCATATGGTTGAAGGAAATAGGCTCCGAATACCGTTACTGAGGGATTAACTGTGTGACAATCAAATTAGACCGGTGCGATCGGCGGTGCGTCCGCCGGGGGAGCTCCGTTCGGCCAAACCGGTGTCGCTTCTCAAGTCCTTTGGTCCCGCCGGCGTCTCGAAATGTGCCACTAGATACGGCGACTTGTTTTTCTGCAACGGATGAATTCCGACGAGTTCGGCTGCGCCGATCGATTCCAAAACGGAACGCAGCCAGGATGGGTAGGGATGGTGGATTTCCAGGCCACGAAACCGGCAACCGGCATCGGCCATATTTGTCGACGGATGTGAATCCGTCCGCCATTCGATAACGTAGGGGAGCATACCGCCTGCCAGAAGCCGCCCGTCATCGGGCAGCCCGAAATACCAGCTTAAATGACCCCGGCTGAGCGGCCTCGACCTCCCGAAGGAGAACACGGCCTGCCGCAGCAGCTTCTCGATATCGTTTGTGTTGACCACCCAGGTAAGCAAAGTCGGTTGCTTCATAAGCTGCCGATTGACATGGGGGTCATCCAGACCACACCAGCGCGGAAACTAGGGCGGCTCACCATCAGGGTTGATGGCGATCACTTCGAGATAAACCTCACCACCGAGCTGTGTCAGGCGATTGTGGGTGCCCATTTTCTCATGCACCCCGCCATAGGGTATAGCGACGCCAAGCGTTTCTTCAACGAAGGTCGCCCCCTGCTCGAGGGTGGCCGCTCCGATGATCAGGTGATCGATTCTTGTTTGCATAGCCAAAGAAGACAACCGTTCCGGTTGCCGGCCATCGATCGCGTTTATTCGTTGCGATACGGTCACGAGACCGACTTTGTTTTCTGGTTTGGTGCAGTAAAAAAGGAGGGGCTCCCCCCTCCTTCTAACGTTTAGCGTTGACGGCTTACCCCTATCCCAAATCAAGGGCGCGGCCCGTCGGTCGTGTCGTTGGGCCTATACCCGCCCTCCATGCACAGCCGGTTGTTCCTTGCGGTTCTTGGTCCAGGAAGGACTGTTGGGACTTGGTTCGTTATAAGGC
Organism: Desulfobacterales bacterium; assembly: GCA_037383965.1. Taxonomy (GTDB): domain Bacteria; phylum Desulfobacterota; class Desulfobacteria; order Desulfobacterales; family SG8-13; genus JARFQH01. Next base: position 4,212 of record JARROL010000172.1, read on the forward strand.
TGTGAGGCAATGCTCTGCTGACGTTCTTCCTCGCCTTCGTTTACGCGATCGCGGCATTCGCCCTCACAATTTCCGGTGATATCTCTTTTCGGCATCTTTTCCATTATAATGACCTCCTTGACAGGGGTTTTAACTTAATGTGGCATGGCGTCATCGCCAATCTTTAGATTAACGATAATTACCGTAGCTCAGAAATCAAGGGGTGGCGGGTGAATACAATCCATTGACAAACAGAATACGGTAAATACCCTATTTTGGATCCTGAGCGAATGGACTATATTAATGACATTCTAATTTTGAAAAATTGGTAACCGTTCATAGGACTGCAAAGTCCGATGGGCTTCCAACTACGTAATTGTTTGCGTTTACAGGATGCCGAAGATGCAGGGCGTCGGGCACGCAGACGTACTTTTGTATTTCAAGTGCCCGACGACAAAACAGATGCGGTGCCCCTTGAAGGCTTACGAAAATTTACGTAAGCCGTCGCTGGATGGGCTGCGATTCACCCCTCTGTGAATTGGCCGTGAATACCTCGTTCCAGGGAAACGTGACTCGAGTGCGTTGTTACTCCGAAACAATACTGGTTTGAGATTACCCCAACGCGAAAAAATCACTAACAGGAAGGCCGATTTAAATGACCTCCGAAAAAAACGAAACCGATGACCGGCAGACCGAACAGGAAAATCGAGAATGGCTCGAGTCGCTGGACTATGTTTATAAGAGTCAGGGCGCCGAGCGCGTGCAGGACTTGCTGCGGCGCCTGCAGTTCAGAGCTCAGAAATACGGCGTGGGAGGGGAATGCTCGGTCACCACACCTTACGTGAACACCATACCGGCGGAGCATCAAGCTGTTTTCCCGGGCAGCCGCGAGATCGAACGCCGGATCAAAAGCATCATCCGTTGGAACGCCATGGCCATGGTCGTACGGGCCAACCGCCGCAACAGCGGCATCGGCGGGCACATTTCGACCTATGCCTCCTGCGCGACCCTCTTCGAGGTGGGGTTCAATCATTTTTTCAGGGCCAGGACCGACGACCATCCGGGCGACATCGTCTATTTTCAGGGCCATGCATCGCCGGGAGTTTACGCCCGTGCTTTTGTGGAAGGGCGTATCAGTGAAAAGCAGCTGGAAGATTTCCGGCAGGAAACCCAAGCCGGCAGCGGTCTGTCGTCGTATCCGCATCCGTATCTGATGCCCGAGTTTTGGCAGTTTCCGACGGTTTCGATGGGGCTCTCTCCGATCATGTCCATCTATCAGGCGCGTTTCAGCCGTTATCTGGAGGATCGTGGCCTCAAGAAATCGGACGATCAGAAAATTTGGGTTTTTCTCGGCGACGGTGAGCTGGACGAGCCCGAATCGCTGGGAGCCATTACCCTGGCGGCGCGCGAAAATCTGGACAACCTCATCTATGTGGTCAATTGCAACCTGCAGCGCCTCGATGGTCCGGTGCGCGGCAACGGCAAGATCATCCAGGAACTGGAAGCCATATTTCGCGGGGCCGGCTGGAACGTCATCAAGGTGATTTGGGGCAGCGACTGGGACCCGCTTCTGGCCCGGGACGATAAAGGCTTGCTGGTGCGTCGCATGCAAGAGGTTCCCGACGGCCAGTATCAGCTGTATTCCGCGGCCGGCGGGGACCTCATCCGCAAGGATTTTTTTGGAAAGTACCCTGAGCTCGAAAAAATGGTCAGCCATTACACCGACGAGCAGCTGTGGAAGCTTCGCCGCGGCGGACACGATCCCGAAAAGGTTTACGCAGCCTATCATGCCGCCGTCAACCACAGGGGATCACCGACGGTGATTCTGGCCAAAACGATCAAGGGTTACGGGTTGGGCGAGGCCGGTGAAGGGCGCAACGTCACCCACCAGCAGAAAAAGCTCAACGAACAGGAACTACGACATTTTCGCAGCCGCTTCGGCATACCGATTTCCGATACAGACATCAAGGAGACCCCCTTCTATCGGCCGGTGGAAGAAAGTGAAGAAATGAAGTACCTGCAGAAGCGCCGATCGGAGTTGGGGGGGCCTCTGCCGGTGCGGCACACTGCGGCGCCCGCAGTGGAACCGCCGCCGGACGATGTTTTCACCGAACTGGCGAATGGCTCCGGCGACCGCGAATTGGCCACCACCATGGCCATGGTCCATTTGCTGGGCAAGCTGTTGGCGGACAAGACCCTTGGAAAGTACATCGTACCCATTATCCCCGATGAGGCCCGCACCTTCGGCATGGAGTCCCTGTTTCGCAAGTTCGGCATCTACTCGCACGTCGGACAGAACTACGAGCCGGTCGACAAGGAGAGCCTGCTCTATTATAAAGAGGCCAAAGACGGACAGATTCTGGAGGAGGGCATCACCGAGGCCGGATCGATCTCTTCGTTCATTGCCGCCGGCACGGCCTATTCGACCCACGGCATCCGGACGCTTCCCTATTTTTTCTATTACTCGATGTTCGGATTCCAACGCATCGGCGATCTGATTTGGGCGGCCGGGGATTCCCGGGCTCGCGGATTTTTGGTGGGGGCGACCGCCGGGCGCACGACCCTGGCCGGAGAGGGTCTGCAGCACCAGGACGGACACAGCCATGTGCTGGCCTTGGGCAATCCCTCGGTGCGGACGTACGACCCGGCCTATGCCTACGAAATCGGGGTCATCGTTCGGGAAGGATTGCGCCGCATGTTAACCGAAGAGGAAGACGTCGTCTATTACTTGACCGTCATGAATGAGTTTTACCCCATGCCCGCCATGCCGGAGGGGGTCGAGGAAGGTATTTTGAAAGGAATTTACAAATTCAGGGCTTCCGAGAATCGGCGGGCTAAGATCAAGGCGCACTTGTTGGCCGCCGGCACGATCGTGAACGAGGCGCTCGCCGCTCAGACGTTGCTGGAAGAAGAGTTCGGGGTCGCCTCCGATGTCTGGAGCGTCACCAGCTTTAAAAACCTCTACTGGGATGCCCTTTCCGCCGAGCGCCGCAATCTGCGCCACCCGCAGCGGGATCCTCAGCCGTCCTATCTACAGCGGCAGTTGTCCGCTGAAAAAGGCATCTTCGTGGCCGCCACCGACTACCTCAAGGCCCTGCCGGCAATCGTTGCGAAGTGGCTTCCGGGTGAGACAGTTCTGCTCGGCACCGACGGTTACGGCCGCAGCGACACCCGGTCGGCCCTGCGGGATTTCTTCGAGGTCGATGCGCGTCATATCGCCTTTGCGGCGCTGGTCGCCCTGGCGCGTGAGAAACGGGTGGCTCTTTCGGTGGTCGAAAAGGCCGGCAAAAAACTGGAGATCGATCCGGAAAAGGTAAACCCCCTCTTTGGTTAGGATGAGGAGCCGCTATGATAAAAGACATCACGATTCCCGAAATCAGCGAAAACGTCACTTCCGGCACCGTCGTCGCGGTGCTGGTCGAGACTGGTGACGACGTCAAGGTGGATGATACCATCGTCGAGTTCGAAACCGATAAAGCGGTCGTTGAAATTCCCTCGCCCTTTGACGGCCGGATCACGGAGGTTCTCGTTCAGGAAGGTGACGAAATGAACGTGGGCGACGTGATCGCCAAAATCGACACCGAGAAGGACGCGGCCGAGGAAGAAAAAGAGGAAGAGCGCGCCGAAGCGCAGAAAGGCGGGAAAGCGAAGACGGAGGAGAAAGCGCCGCCGCAGGAAGAGGCGACCCAAAAGACGCCGGAGAAAAAGCACGACGCAGAAGAGGAAGAGCGCCAGAAGGCGGAGCAGGCCGAGCCCGAGAGGAGAGCGGAAGAGAGCAAAGGTGAAAAAAAGGCCCGCGAAGCCGAAGCCGATGAGAAGCAGCCGCCGGCAGGGGCGCAAAAACCGGCACCGGCATCGCCCTCGGTGCGCCGTTTTGCCAGGGAACTGGGAATCGATATCCATGCCGTCAAGAGAAGCGCCCCCCCGCCGATCGGGATAAGCGCGCTCCCGCGGCGGCTTCACCCTCGGTACGCCGTTTTGCCCGGGAACTGGGGATCGATATCCACGCCGTCGAGCCCGCCGGCCCGGGCGAACGGATCAGCGAGTCCGACGTCAAGGCCTATGTGAAACGGGAACTTGCGCCCGGCGGCGAACCCGCTGCCGAGGCGTCGGCGTTTGTCGGAGGGACGCAGCAGCCGGAGTTACCCGATTTCAGCCGCTGGGGGGAAGTCGAAACCCGTGAACTGACCAGTGTCCGGCGCCTGACCGCGGGAAGCGTGGCCGCCTCCTGGCAGACGGTGGTGCACGTGACGCAGTTCGAGCGGGTGGACATCACCGCCGCACTGGAGTTCATGAACCGCCATGCCGACAGGGCCGCCGATCAGGGAGGCAAGCTGACCATTACGGCCGTCCTGATGAAAGTCTGTGCCGCGGCGCTCAAGCGATTTCCAGCCTTTAACGCCAGCATCGACACGGCCAACAACCGGTTGATTTTAAAAAAATACGTTCACATCGGCCTGGCGGTCGACACGCCGCGCGGCCTTCTGGTGCCGGTGGTGCGCAACGCCGAGCGCAAATCGATCCTCGAACTGGCCGTTGAAATCGTCGACCTGGCCCGCCGTGCCCGCGACAAGAAGATCAAACCCGATGAAATGGAAGGCGGCACTTTCACCATCTCCAACCAGGGCGGCATCGGCGGCACAAATTTTACTCCGGTGGTCTTTTGGCCGCAGGCGGCCATCCTGGGAGTCAGCCGGGCCTCGACCGAACCCCTGTACGTAGACGGCGAGTTTCGGCCGCGCACGCTGCTGCCGCTGGCGCTGTCGTATGACCACCGCATCGCCGACGGTGCCGACGCCGCGCGGTTTGTGCGCTGGATTCGGGATGGCATTGAGCAGCCTCTGACCCTGCACCTCGACTAGCGGTAGACACGTTAAGCGTTACGCTTTACGAGACCCTTGCCCGTCAGACCCTATAGGGTTTCTGTTTTCACCGAGAATTGCTGACGCATCATCAAGGAGGCGCTATGGCGAAGGTTGACACACAAGTGGCCGTTATCGGGGCGGGTCCGGGGGGTTACGCCGCCGCTTTTCTGGCGGCCGACCTCGGATTGCAGGTAACGTTGATCGACCCCGAACCGAACCCGGGCGGCGTTTGCCTGTACCGGGGGTGTATTCCGTCGAAGGCACTTCTTCACATCGCCGCACAGATCATCGACTCCCGCTCGGCCAAGGACCATGGCGTCGTTTTCGGCAGTCCCAAGATTCAAACCGCCAAACTGCGCAGCTGGAAAAATGACGTCGTGGCCAAGCTGACCGGGGGATTGGGGCAGCTGGTCAAGCAGCGGCGCATTCAGTACCGTCAGGCGACCGCCACCTTCGAGGATCATCGAACGCTGACGATCAAAGAAACCGGCGGTTCGACAGGCAAGTTGTCGTTCGAAAACGCCATCATCGCCACCGGTTCCCACGCGAGCCCCTTGCCCGTTGGCAAGGTGGATTCCGATCGCCTCATGGACTCCTCCGCCGCACTCGAACTCGACACCGTACCGCAAAAATTGCTGGTGATCGGCGGCGGTTACATCGGACTTGAAATCGGCACGGTCTATGCGGCCCTGGGATCCAGGGTCACCCTGGTGGAAATGACCCCAAACCTGCTTCCTGGCGTCGATCGCGACCTGGTTGGTGTTCTGCAAAAACGGCTGACCGGCCTGTTTGAGCAGCTGTTGCTTGAAACGACGGTCAAGGAGATGAAAGCCCAGAAAAACGGCCTGCGGGTCGTGATTGAAGGACCGGACGGCCAGCGGCAGACACGGATTTTCGAGCGGGTTCTGGCAGCGGTCGGCCGCCGACCGGCGACCTCCGGTCTGGGTCTTGAAAACGCCGGCGTGCAGACGGATAAGCGCGGATTCATTCGCGTGGACGGCCAGCAGCGGACAAATGTCGCTGCCATTTTCGCGATCGGGGACGTGGCCGATGAGCCGATGCTGGCCCACAAGGCCTCCCATCAGGGTCGCGTCGCGGCAGAGGTCATCGCCGGCCGCAAGGTGGCTTTCGAACCGGCCGCGATCCCGGCGGTCGTCTTCACCGACCCTGAGATCGCCTGGGCCGGCCTGACCGAAACCGAGGCCAAAGCGAACAACATCGATCACAGCGTCAGCCGTTTCCCGTGGGCGGCCTCCGGCCGCGCGGCCACCCTGGGGCGCAGCGACGGTTTGACCAAGCTGCTGGTCGATCCGCGAACCGAAAGGATACTCGGTGTCGGCATTGCCGGTGT
>JARROL010000173.1:0-5822 GCA_037383965.1 Desulfobacterales bacterium
CCACGGCCGGTTTTCGAGTCGGTCACCATTTCCTGGAAATCATTTATCTACCGGTTGTCGAGTTCTGTCCGCATAACCATCCGCGGACCGGATTCAAACTCGGGGAATTCAACCGGCTCGAGATTAAAAAATCGGGCACTGGCACGATTGACCACCACGATCAAGTAGTCACTCATCTGTTTACCTCCTGAAATGAAATAAGGTTATTGGTAAGGGGAAAGGGGTCAGGGGTAAAGTCAAAAGTCGTCTTAACCAATGTCTCAATTCTTTAGGGGGTGGATGATCGGTTGCAGCATGGTCGAACCTGTTCGGAGTGATTAGCAGGCGCAGGAAGAGGTTGAAAAAGAGAATATGTATAGTTTTATATATACAACAGGAGCTTCTGAACATCAACTCCCTTTTCGAATGGATGGGGTGGGGGCTGGAGATAAAGGTCCCAGAAAAAAACAATTCCACATCTTGCTTGTCTTTTGTCCCGTCTACTGCGGTACATCCACCGACACGTATCTCGATATGCACCGCTGGCTGTGCCTTGTAGAAGAACCCAAATCCGGCGCAATCTTTTGGAATTATTTCTTACCGTGACCCTGAGAAGGAGAAACAAATTCATAAAGTGAAACACGGTCTCACGGTGGCGGGTCTTGCGTGCCATTATGATTTGCTATAAAAGGCAGAGACTTTAGACACGGCGGGTGTCTTATTCATGCTAAATGGAAAACGGGTGATGAAAAAAGTTATTGCGGTGATTGTTTTCCTGGCAGTGGCCGTTGGCGTAGGTCTCTGGTGGAAGTCTTCCACCGCGGATAAAAAGATTACTGTTCTGGCCACTGAAACCGTGACGCGCGGTACGGTCCGCAAAGTGCTCGAGCAGACCGGAATAGTAAAATCTCAGGTTGGCGCGATTATCAAGATCGGCACCCGCGCTACCGGCACCATCGACAAGATGATGGTGAAGGTCGGTGATCCGGTGAAGAAAGGCCAGTTGGTGGCCCAGATTGACAGCCGTGAGTTGGAGGCTCAGGCGACCGAAGCCCGTGCCAAGCTTGCAGCAGCCCAGGCCGAACTGAACCGTGTGGAACAGGTGTATCCTCTTAGAATAAAGGAAGCCCGACATGACCTGGCTCTCACCCGTGCCCGGGCAGATTACCTGCACAACAACTACCTGCGCCAACAGAAGCTGGCCGATAGAAACGTCATTTCCAGAGACACCATCGAGGATGTTTACCAACAGGCCGAGGTGGAATTTAACCAGGTGTCTGTCAAGCAGTCCACCCTCGAGCGGTTGCAGCGGGAGTTCACCGATGAGGCCGCCAAGGCGCGTGCAGCGGTTAAGCAGGCTGAGGCCTCCTTGGCGGCCCTGGACGTCCGTAAATCCTATACCCGGATCTACAGCCCGATCAGCGGCATGGTCAGCCAGGTAACGGCCCAGGAGGGCGAAACCATCGTCGCCGGTTTGCAGGTAGCCAATCTGATCACGGTGCTCGATCCGGCGCGTCTGGAAATGTGGACCTACGTGGATGAAACCGATATCGGACAGGTGCATCCCGGGCAACCGGTGGAGTTTCGAGTGGATGCCTATCCGGGACGCGTTTTCAAAGGCACTGTGGACACAATTTATCCCGAACCCGAGATCCGCGACAACATCGTCTATTACCGGGCCCTGGTCAAGATCAACTCAAAACAGGCGACCTATCTGCGTCCGGAAATGACCACCCAGGTCCAGATCATCGTAGCCGTCAAAGACGATGTGCTCGATATTCCTAACAACGCGTTGAAATGGGTCGATGGTCGACAAGTGGTGTTCGTGCAAGATTCGGACGGAAAGGTCCGTCAAGTGACGCCTGAGCTCGGTCTTGCCGGGGTAACACATACCGAGGTGCTGGACGGCCTAAAAGCCGGTGACAAGGTGGCCACGCAGCTCGTGCTGCCCGGCAACAAGGAAAAGAAAGGCAAGACGTAATGGCCAATCGGCGGCTTGTAGAACTGGAAGGCATCACCAAAATCTATCAGCAGGCCGACCGTAAGATCGAGGTTCTCAAAGGGATATCCCTTGAAATGGACAGCGGAGAATTCATCGCCTTGCAGGGGCCGTCGGGCTCCGGAAAATCGACCCTCATGCACATCCTCGGTCTGCTCGATCGTCCCAGCGGGGGCCGCTATCTCCTTCGTCAACAGGATGTCTCCGATCTCTCGGACAATGCGCTGAGCACCATACGCAACCGCACTGTCGGCTTTATATTCCAGACCTTTTACCTGATCCCGTATGTCTCGGCCGTTGAAAACGTTATGCTTCCCGGCCTTTACAGCCGAACGGCGGCACGCGAGTTGCGGCATCGGGCCGAACAGATTCTGGATCAGCTCGGCTTGGGGGATCGAATGCATTTCAGGCCGAGCCAGCTTTCCGGTGGTCAGCAGCAGCGGGTGGCCATGGCCCGCGCTCTCGTCAACGACCCGCAACTCCTGCTGGCCGATGAACCCACCGGTCAACTCGACTCCCAGACAAGCGGTGAAATCATGCGGCTTATCGCCGAAATACACGAGCAGGGGCGCACAGTGGTTCTGGTCACCCATGACGATGACGTCGCCGGTTATGCCCGGAGGAGGATCCGGCTCAGTGACGGTCTTATCACACCCAATTGATTTGCTGCGGCAGACCTGGCGCATCGGCGAAATGGCTCTTACCGCATTGTGGGCCTACAAACTGCGCAGCTTCTTCGTTGTGCTCGGCGTGGCTCTGGGCATCGCTTCGCTTACGGTGATCGTGGCGGCTGTGGACGGGGCCGAGCGCAAGGCCATGGAGATCGTCAAATGGTTTGGTCCCGATGCGGCCTTCGTGCTCGGTGGCGACATCCAGAGCCGGGCTGTGGGCCGGCGAACATTGACCCTTTCTTATAAGGACGCCCAAAAACTACGCGAATCGCTGCCGGGCGCTTACCTGGTCGTGCCGATGCGCGGCAAGGGCGACGTCACCGTCCGCTATCGCGGGAAGAGTCGGCAGGTGCCCGTCATCGTCGGGGCGACCGCCGGTTATGCCGAAGCCTGGAATTGGCCGCTGGCCGAGGGGCGCGACTTCACCGAGGAGGACGTTCAAAAAGGGACCAAGGTCGGCCTGATGGGTGATCTCGTGGCCGAGGACCTCTTCGGCAGCGAATCACCGGTGGGCCACACTATTTTCGTCGACCAGCTGCCGGTGCAAATCGTCGGCCGACTCTCCTATCGCGGTGCCACCGGCGGCGGAGGATCGAGCTCTGTCGACGATCGCGTTATTTTACCCATCACAACCTTGACCCAGCGCTTCAATCTGGATCGCAAGTATTTTCGGGCGCTGAGGGTGAAGTTCTACGCTCCGGAGAACATGAAGACCCACGTTGCCAATCTGCGCAGCCTCCTGAGACATCTGCACAATCTGCAACCCGGCGAGCCCGATGATTTTTCCATTCTTACCGCGGACGAAATCCTCAAATTCCTGTCGATGTTCAAAGGCGGACTCATGCTCTTTTTAGGGATCACGGCTTTGGTGGCCATAATCGTGGGCGGGTTTGTCCTGGCCAATCTCTTCTACCTGAGTGTTACCGAACGTCGATCCGAAATCGGTCTCAAGAAGGCTGTAGGCGCTCCCGACTGGGCGATTCTGATGCAAGTTCTGACCGAATCGGTCTTTCTGAGTCTATCCGGTGCTGTGCTTGGCGTGATTTTGGGGCTGTTTCTGGGTCAACTGATGGCACGGCTCGGTGTGCTGGAAATCATGATTTCATGGAAAGTGTTCATCTTTTCCACTCTGGCGGCCACATGTATGGGTCTTGTTTTCGGTCTGCGACCCGCCCGCACTGCGGCCGGCATGCCGCCGATCGAAGCGCTGAAAGGGGAGTATTGATATAAGGCCGTGTTTTTTAGTTTTAAAATAGCGTTCGCTTCGCTCAAGGCCCACCGGCTGCGGTCAATTCTGGCCATGGTGGGTGTTTTTCTCGGTGCCTTGGCGTTGACGGCCGTCCAACACGTCTCACAGGCCATGTACCTCAAGGCCGAGATGGAAACCGCCAAACTGGGGACTAATTTGTTCATGGCCCGCAGCGGCAAAGTCCTGTTTCGACGCTCGGGGTCGGCGGCGGTGCGAAACGTGACCACCACCTTTACCCTGCAGGACGCTCGGGAACTGATCGGTTCGATCCCCCAGTCCCGGGCCGGAGCGCCGTTTGCCAGCAAAGAGCTTCCGATCCGCTACGGAGCGGTCAAGATTCCCTGTCAGGTCGTGGCCACTTGGCCGACCTACACAGAGGTTCGCAGCTTCAGCCCGGCGATGGGGCGTTTCATCACCTGGGAAGACGAGAATCAGAGGGCCCGCGTTTGCGTGCTCGGAATGAAAATTGCCGAGCGTCTTTTCGGCAAACCCGAGCAGGCATTGGGGCGGATGGTCTACATTTTTCGCGCAAGGGTGCGCGTCATCGGGGTCATGGAGCCCAAGGGGGCCGACATCGTCGGCAGCGACCAGGACGAGCAGGTCTTCGTTCCCCTGTCGACCTTCATGCGGCGCTTCACCAACCAGGACTGGATTACAGGGGTCTACCTTCAGTTGACCGACAATCAGTCTTACGATGTGGTGAAGAAAACGGCTGATAGCATCCTGAGGCAGCGCCACCACCTGGGAGAAGGAGAAGCCGTTGATTTCAGCCTGCTAACCGCCAAAGACACCATTCAGCTGCAGGAACAGGCCCTGCAATTGGTTCAGACGCTGGGTCTGCTCAGTTCCGGTATCTCGTTTGCCGTCGGCGGGCTGGGGATTCTCTCCCTCATGGTGCTGCTGGTGCGATCGCGTCGGATGGAAATCGGCGTGCGGCGGGCGGTGGGGGCCCGGCGCCTGGACATCATCCGCCAGTTTATCCTGGAATCCGGTTTGATGGCCGGTGCCGGCGGATTTGTCGGCGTGGTGTCGGCTGCCGGACTGGTGCTGTTGATTTACAGAATCGGCCAGATGCCGGTGACCTACGATCCGATTTTTATCATCGGCCCTATGGTGGGCTCGGTTTTGCTCGGCCTGATAGCCGGCGCATACCCGGCCTGGCAGGCGGCCAAGATCGAGGTGCTCGACATCCTCAGGAACGAGTAGAAAATGAAATTTTGTGACCTAAAGTGCAGATATGCCGATTGGCCGGAGGAATTGTCCGATGGGTCGACATCATGCCGAACCTTTATCGGTTTATGGTGTAAGCTCAAAAACAGGATCGTACACAAAAATGCACCTTGTGAGGACAAGAAAGAACAGTAAGCGCATTTCCGTTTCGTAAGAGAGCATTAATCAATGCTCAGCCATTGCGCTATGGATGTTATCGGTCAAACGGTCCAGACGGGAATTGTGAAAACATTTTGCCATAAAAGTATAACCTTTTCACCACAATTACCCAGTTTGTAACCCCGTTATACGGTCCAATAAGCGAAAATTATTGCGTTATATTAAAGTGATAGCAAACGTGTAATACCTTGCATGATTTTTGCTAATTATTTGCGAGCCTTTCAGGTTGTCGATTCCGGTAATGCTTCAAATCATTTCAAATGAGACGAATGCGATTGATTTGGTCGAATTCGGCCGGCTGCCATCGTTCGATTCAAACCAGGTAAAGGACCGCAATGAAAATTATGACCTTAACGTGTCCCAAATGCCGGCAATCGACGGAAATTTTACGGGATGAGAGTACCGGTCTGTGGGAGTTGCCGAAACGGTATTCATCCATCAGCAATCTGTCTTGGCAATATCTTGAACAGTTGTGGCTCAAAGGCCACAATCAAGCCTGCGAGAAAGAGCCGAAAACCAGTTTTATGGACCAGAT